>NZ_CP019445.1:3407798-3717598 GCF_001975225.1 Kosakonia cowanii JCM 10956 = DSM 18146
TTGAGGAGTATGGCGTGCCGGCGGCGCTGGGCACCCGCTCCGGGGTGGTGATGCTGACGGTCGGCATCGAGGAAAAGCTCGCCGACTGGCCGATCGATCTGCCCGGCGCTTCGCTGCTGTCGCTGATGCTGATTGCGGTTGCGCTCGGCGGCTGGGCGCTGCAACGCAAACTGACCGGCGGCACCGATGTCACCAGCGTCTCCGGCAAACCCGCCGCGCACGTTGGCGCGAAACTGGGACTGTTTACCGCACCAGTGGTGGCGGTGATGGCGATGATCGGTTTTATCGCGGTGGTGTTGCCGGGGCTGTCGATGGCGGTGACCGGTTTTAGCGCCACACTTTCTGGCGGGCTGGCGTGGGACAATCTCACAGGCGCTCACTTTGCGGCACTCTTTGCCCAGCGCGGTGATGCGCTGCCTGCGCTCGGCACCAGCGTTTCCCTCGCGTTTGCGGCGGCGCTAATTACCGGCCTGCTCGGGTTATGCGCCGCGTGGCTGGTGGTGATGCAGAGGATAAAAGGGCGCGCGCTTATCGATGCGCTGTCGCTTATGCCCGCCGCGCTGCCGGGGGTGGTGGTCGGGGTCGGGTTGATCCTGCTGTGGAACCGCGCGTTCTGGCCGGTTTCACCCTATAACACGTGGGCGATTTTGCTGCTCTCCTACTGCTGTTTGTTACTGCCCTGGCCGGTGCGCTACATCGGCAGCGCCATGCGCCAGCTGGGCGGTAACCTTGAACCGGCTGCGCGGGTGCATGGTGCCAGCGCGTTTCAGGCGCTGCGCTTTATTGTGCTGCCGCTGATTTTCCCGGCGATGCTCGCCTCGATGTTAATGGTTTTCGCCATCGCCTCACGCGAACTGGTCACCTCGCTGCTGCTGTCGCCTGCGGGCACGCAAACCGTGGCGGTCTTTATCTGGCGGCAGTTTGAGCAGGGTTCGGTGGGTCAGGGGATGGCGATGGCGACCCTGACGCTGATTACCGGGCTGGGCTTGATGCTGACGGCGCTGGCCATCATGCAGCGCAGCACAAAGGGATAAAGTGAGGGCACGAAAACGCCAGTGGCGGAAAAAATATGGGTTATAACCAAAGGACATCACACGCAAGGAGCCTGTATGACCCCGTTTTTAAGCGCTTATCTGGATCGCATCGACTGGCATCACACGCCGGATGCCACCCTTGAAACCTTACGCGCCGTGCATCTGCACCATAACGCCGCGATCCCGTTCGAAAACATCGACGTGGTGTTGCCGCGTGAAATCGATCTCAGCGATGAGGCGATTTTCGCCAAGCTGGTCGTCGGCAGGCGCGGCGGCTACTGTTTTGAGCAGAACGGCCTTTTTGAACGCGCGCTGCGCGAGATGGGGTTTGAGGTGCGCAGCCTGCTGGCGCGCGTACTGCTCGCCAACCCGGAGCAGATGCCGCCGCGCACCCATCGCCTGCTGCTGGTGCAGCTCAACGGGGAGCCGTGGATCGCCGATGTCGGCTTCGGTGGTCAGAGCCTGACGGCGCCAATCCGCCTGCAGGAGGAGATTGAGCAAGCGACGCCGCACGGTCTATATCGCTTGTTGCGCGCGGGTGAAAACTGGCAGTTGCAGTTCCGCCATCATGAGCACTGGCAGACGATGTATCAGTTTGAGATGGGGGAGCAGTACCAGGCGGATTACGTACTGGGCAACTTCCACTCCGCACACTGGCCGACTTCCCATTTTCGTCACCATCTGTTGATGTGCCGCCATCTGCCGGACGGCGGTAAAATGACCCTCACCAACTTCCACTTTACCCACTGGCAGCAGGGCAAAGTGGTGGAGGAGACGCATCTGCCCGATGTTGCCGCGCTGTATGAGACGCTACAGCAGCGCTTCGGGCTGGGGGTGAGCGATGCGCAGTCGGGCTTTACCCTGCAACAGCTGCAAACCGTGATGGACGGCTTTGATCTGCAAAGCGGCAAGCGCTAGCAGAGCTCTTTCTCAATCATCCGTGCCAGATGGCGTTTGAAGGCTGATTCATCGACATCTGGCATGCCGAGGATGCAAATCCCGTCCATGCCGCAGACCATCGCAATCAGCCGCCAGGCGATATCCGCCGCCGGATCATGCAGGGTAAATTCGCCTGCCGCCACGCCCTGTTCGATAAGCCTGACGACTTTGACGTGCCACATCTCCATGGTCAGCAGATAGGCGCCTTTGATTTCCGGATCTTTACTCGCCAGCAGCAGCGCTTCGCGCCACAGATGAATATAGGGCTCCAGCCCGCCTTCATCGCTGCCGAGCATGGCAAATAGCTGCTCGCGCCACGGCGCGGTTTCCGGCACCAGTTCAACCTCCAGCAGTTCATCGATCAGCCGAATAAAGGCCTGCGATTTGAGTTCGTTTGACGAGATGAAATGGTGGTGCACCTGGCCCGTGGCCACCCCGGCTTCACTGGCGATGCGGCGAACCGTCATCGCGGAAAAGCCCTCCGCCAGCGCGACACGCATGGCGGCCTGCAGGATCACTTCCCGGCGATCGTCCCGATTTAAATAGCTCATGAAATATTTTCCCCTTAAAACGTGCCGCGGAGTGTAACAAAAAGCTGGACATGTGTTCAACAATCCGTAGGATCGCATTTCTGGACAGGCGTCCAGAACGGATAAAAGAGGAAGAAGTTATGTTTCGTCAGTGGTTAACGTTGGTCATCATTGTGCTGGTTTATATTCCGGTGGCGATTGATGCGACGGTGCTGCATGTTGCCGCGCCGACGCTCAGCACCGCGCTGGATGCCAGCGGGAATGAGCTGCTCTGGATCATCGATATCTATTCGCTGGTGATGGCAGGGATGGTGCTGCCGATGGGCGCGCTGGGCGACAAAATCGGCTTTAAGCGCCTGCTGCTGATTGGCAGCGGTTTGTTCGGCGGCGCGTCGCTGCTGGCGGCATTTGCTCCCACCGCAGGCTGGCTGATTGCCACCCGTGCGCTGCTCGCCGTCGGCGCGGCGATGATTGTGCCCGCGACGCTTGCCGGGATCCGCACCACCTTTTCTCAGGCGCACCATCGCAACACCGCGCTCGGCGTCTGGGCGGCAATTGGCTCCGGCGGTGCGGCATTTGGCCCGCTGATTGGCGGTATGTTGCTTGAGCACTTTTACTGGGGCTCGGTATTTCTCATCAACGTGCCGATTGTGCTGGTGGTGATGGCGCTTACCGCCCGGTATGTCCCGCGCCAGCAGGGGCGTGCCGATCAGCCGCTGCATCTTAACCAGGCGCTGGCGCTGATTGCCGCCATCCTGTTGCTGGTGTGGAGTGCGAAAACCGCCATGAAAGGGACGCTGCCGCTGTGGCTGGTGGCCAGCACGCTGCTGATTGGCGGCCTGTTACTGACCGGTTTTGTGCGCATCCAGTTGGCGGCGAGCCGGCCGATGATCGACATGCGGCTCTTTACGCACCGTGTGATCCTCAGCGGCGCGCTGATGGCAATTATGGCCATGGTGACGCTGGTGGGCTTCGAGCTGCTGATGGCGCAGGAGCTGCAATTTGTGCACGGCTTTACGCCTTTTGCCGCCGGGGTATTTATGCTGCCGGTGATGATTGCCAGCGGCTTTAGTGGCCCGATTGCCGGGGTGCTGGTCTCAAAACTGGGGCTGCGTTACGTGGCGGCAGGCGGGATGGCGCTCAGTGCAATCAGCTTCTTTGGGCTGTCGCTGACCAACTTCTCGACCCAGCCGGTGCAGGCGGCGGTGCTGATGGCGCTGCTCGGCTTTAGCGCCGCCAGCGCGCTGCTGGCCTCGACGGCGGCCATTATGGCTGCTGCGCCGAAGGAGAAAGCGGCGGCGGCAGGGGCGATTGAAACCATGTCCTATGAGCTGGGCGCGGGTCTGGGAATTGCGGTCTTCGGCCTGATTTTAAGCCGCACATTCTCCGCAACCATCCACCTGCCACAGCAGCTGAGCGCCGAGGCGGCGGCACAGGCCTCATCGTCCATCGGCGAAGCGTTCCGGCTGGCGCGTGAGTCCGATCCGGCGCTGGCAGAGGGGATTATTGCCGCAGCGAAAACGGCATTTACCCACTCGCACAGCGTCGCGCTCAGCACCGCCAGCATGCTGTTAGTGGTTCTGGCAATAGGGATGTGGTTTAGCCTCGCACGCGTTGAGAAAAGCTGATCCCATCATCGCAACAGGGCGCTCTGCCAGCAGTAAAAGCGCGGGGCGCCCATTCTCCTTTTTCCCCGAAATTGTTTCACCTTTCTTTGCCTGACGCCTGACGCCTGACGCCTGACGCCTGACGCCTGACGCCTGACGCCTGACACGGCTGCGAAATCGTCGTTTTCCTCAGCACGACGGGATCTGCGCTACCTCTTAGGAGGCACTAAAACGCAACGGCAGCGACTATTAGGTGTCAAGCACCCGGCGTTATTGATTTACCGCAATTAATTCATCCCGTGAAATGTTTAGTTTCCCCGCCGCAAGCGAAGATTGATTATTGAGGAAAGCAATGAACGTCAACCGCAGACAGTTTTTCCGTATCTGCGCGGGCGGGATGGCAGGAACCACAGCCGCTGTTTTAGGGTTCGCCCCGAAGATGGCGCTGGCTCAGACGCGAAATTATAAATTACTGCGCGCAAAAGAGACTCGAAACTCCTGTACGTACTGTTCCGTGGGTTGCGGGCTATTAATGTATAGCCTCGGCGATGGCGCAAAGAACGCCAAAGAAGCGATTTATCATATCGAAGGGGACCCGGATCATCCGGTCAGCCGGGGCGCGCTCTGCCCGAAAGGGGCGGGGCTGCTCGATTATGTCCACAGTGAAAACCGCCTGCGTTACCCTGAATACCGCGCGCCGGGCTCCAGTAAATGGCAGCGCATCAGCTGGGATGAAGCCTTTAACCGTATCGCCCGCCTGATGAAAGCGGATCGCGATGCGCACTTTGTCGAAACCAACGACGCCGGGGTGAAGGTTAACCGCTGGCTCTCCACCGGCATGCTGTGTGCCTCGGCGGCAAGCAATGAAACGGGCATGCTGACGCAAAAATTTGTGCGCTCTCTCGGCATGCTGGCGGTAGATAACCAGGCGCGCGTCTGACACGGACCAACGGTAGCAAGTCTTGCTCCAACATTTGGTCGCGGTGCGATGACCAACCACTGGGTTGATATCAAAAACGCCAACGTGGTGATGGTAATGGGCGGCAACGCCGCTGAAGCCCACCCGGTCGGTTTCCGCTGGGCAATGGAAGCCAAAAACAACAATGACGCGACGCTTATCGTTGTCGACCCGCGCTTTACGCGTACGGCGTCGGTGGCGGATATCTATGCGCCGATCCGCTCCGGGACGGATATCACCTTCCTCTCCGGCGTGCTGCGCTATCTGATCGAAAACAATAAGATCAACGCGGAATACGTCAGGCACTACACCAACGCCAGCCTGCTGGTGCGGGATGACTTCGCCTTCGAAGAGGGTTTGTTCAGCGGCTACGATGCTGAAAAACGGCAGTACGACAAAACGACGTGGAACTACCAGTTTGATGACAACGGCTATGCGAAACGTGATGAGACGCTGACCCATCCGCGCTGTGTCTGGAACCTGCTCAAACAGCATGTCGATCGCTACACCCCGGAAACGGTGGAGAATATCTGCGGTACGCCAAAAGCGGACTTCCTGAAGGTGTGCGAGGTGCTCGCGTCGACCAGCGCCGTAGACAGAACCACGACGTTCCTCTACGCGTTGGGCTGGACGCAGCATACGGTCGGTGCGCAGAACATCCGCACCATGGCGATGATCCAGCTGCTGCTCGGCAATATGGGCATGGCCGGCGGTGGGGTTAACGCCCTGCGTGGTCACTCCAATATTCAGGGGCTGACGGATCTGGGGCTGCTCTCGACCAGCCTGCCGGGTTACCTGACGCTGCCGTCGGAAAAACAGACCGATCTGCAACAGTACCTGGCGGCGAACACGCCGAAAGCGATGCTGCCCGATCAGGTGAACTACTGGAGCAACTATCCGAAGTTCTTCGTCAGCCTGATGAAATCGTTCTATGGCGATGCGGCGCAAAAAGAGAACGACTGGGGCTTCGACTGGCTGCCGAAGTGGGATCAATCCTACGACGTCATCAAATATTTCAACATGATGGCGAAGGGTGAAGTGACCGGCTACATCTGCCAGGGCTTTAACCCGGTGGCCTCGTTCCCGGATAAGAACACGGTTGTCAGCACCCTGAGCAAGCTGAAGTACATGGTGGTGATCGATCCGCTGGTCACCGAGACCTCCAGCTTCTGGCAGAACCACGGCGAGATGAACGACGTTGACCCGTCGGCCATTGCGACGGAAGTGTTCCGTCTGCCCTCCACCTGTTTTGCCGAGGAGGATGGTTCGATTGCCAACTCCGGGCGCTGGCTGCAGTGGCACTGGAAAGGGCAGGATGCGCCGGGCGAAGCGCTTAACGACGGCGAGATCCTGGCGGGTATTTACCACCGGATGCGCGAAATGTACCGCACTGAAGGGGGCAAAGGTGCAGAACCGCTGCTTAATATGTCCTGGCACTACAGCCAGCCGCATAACCCGCACTCCGAAGAGGTCGCAAAAGAGAACAACGGCTACGCGCTGGAAGATCTCTATGACACCAATGGTCAACTTCTGGCGAAGAGAGGCCAGTTGCTGAATAGCTTTGCGCTGCTGCGTGATGATGGCTCCACCGCCTCGTCGTGCTGGATCTATGCGGGCAGTTGGACCGAGCAGGGCAACCAGATGGCAAACCGTGATAACGCCGACCCGTCGGGGCTGGGCAATACGCTCGGCTGGGCCTGGGCGTGGCCGATGAACCGCCGGGTGCTCTATAACCGCGCGTCGGCGGATTTCATGGGTAAACCCTGGGATGCGAAACGGATGCTGATCCAGTGGAACGGTGCAAAGTGGGTCGGGAATGACATTCCGGACTACAACACCGCG
Source organism: Kosakonia cowanii JCM 10956 = DSM 18146 (assembly GCF_001975225.1). NCBI lineage: Bacteria > Pseudomonadati > Pseudomonadota > Gammaproteobacteria > Enterobacterales > Enterobacteriaceae > Kosakonia > Kosakonia cowanii. The sequence goes on from NZ_CP019445.1 coordinate 3,414,709, forward strand.
CCGCCGGGAAGCAATACCGGGCCGTTTATCATGCAGCAGGAAGGGATGGGGCGTCTGTTTGCGCTCAATAAACTTGCCGAAGGGCCGTTCCCGGAGCACTACGAACCGGTGGAGACGCCGCTCGGCACCAACCCGCTGCATCCGAACGTGATCTCCAGCCCGGTGGTGCGTATTTACGCAGAGGATGTGAAGCGTATGGGGAAAAAAGAGCACTTCCCTTATGTCGGCACTACCTATCGTCTGACGGAGCACTTCCACACCTGGACCAAGCACGCGCGGCTTAACGCCATTGCCCAGCCGGAGCAGTTTGTTGAAATCAGCGAAACGCTGGCCGCAGCAAAAGGCATCCACAATGGCGATCGCGTTAAGGTCAGCAGCCAGCGCGGTTTCATTCGCGCGGTGGCGGTGGTCACGCGGCGTCTGCAAACCCTGCAGGTGCACGGTCAGCAGGTTGAGACCGTGGGTATTCCACTGCACTGGGGCTTTGAAGGCGTGGCGCAGAAGGGGTATATCGCCAACACCCTGACGCCTAACGTCGGCGATGCGAACTCGCAAACGCCGGAATATAAAGCGTTTTTGGTCAATATAGAGAAGGCGTAAGGGCGCGACATTATGGCTATGGAAACTCAGGACATTATTAAACGCTCTGCGACCAACCCCGTCACGCCGCCGCCAAAGGCGCGTGACTATAAAGCGGAGGTTGCCAAACTTATCGATGTCTCCACCTGTGTGGGCTGCAAAGCCTGCCAGGTGGCCTGCTCGGAGTGGAATGATATCCGCGACGAAGTGGGGCACTGCGTCGGGGTCTATGACAACCCTGCCGATCTCAGTGCCAAATCCTGGACGGTGATGCGCTTTAGCGAAACCGAGCAGAACGGCAAGCTGGAGTGGCTGATCCGCAAAGATGGCTGCATGCACTGCGCGGAGCCGGGCTGCCTGAAGGCGTGCCCCTCTGCCGGCGCAATCATTCAGTACGCGAACGGTATCGTCGACTTCCAGCAGGAGAACTGCATCGGCTGCGGCTACTGCATCGCCGGGTGTCCATTTAATGTCCCGCGCCTCAGTAAAGAGGATAACCGGGTCTATAAATGTACGCTCTGCGTCGATCGCGTCAGCGTCGGCCAGGAGCCCGCCTGCGTGAAGACCTGCCCGACTGGCGCTATTCATTTCGGCACCAAAAGGGAGATGCTGGAGCTTGGCGAGCAGCGCGTTGAGAAGCTGAAAGCGCGCGGTTACAGCAATGCGGGTATCTACAATCCGCAGGGCGTGGGCGGCACCCATGTGATGTATGTGCTGCATCATGCCGATAAGCCAGCGCTCTATCACGAGCTGCCCAACGATCCGCATATCGACACGGCGGTCGGGCTGTGGAAAGGGGTATTGAAACCGCTGTCGGCGGCGGGCTTCCTTGCCACGTTCACCGGGCTGATTTACCACTACATTGGCATCGGCCCCAATAAAGAGGTGGATGACGAAGAGGACGATCATCATGAGTAAGTCGAAAATGATTGTGCGGACTAAATTTATCGACCGCGCCTGTCACTGGACGGTGGTGATCTGCTTCTTTCTGGTGGCGCTCTCCGGCATCTCCTTCTTCTTTCCGACGCTGCAGTGGCTGACGGAGACCTTCGGCACACCGCAGATGGGGCGCATTCTGCATCCCTTCTTCGGTGTGGTGATCTTCCTGGCGCTGATGTTTATGTTCGTGCGCTTCGTGCATCACAACATCCCGGACAAGAAGGACTGGCCGTGGGTGAAAAATATCGTTGAGGTACTGAAGGGCAACGAGCACAAAGTGGCGAAGGTCGGCAAGTACAATGCCGGGCAGAAGATGATGTTCTGGACCATTATGAGCATGATGACCGTACTGCTGGTGACCGGTGTGGTGATCTGGCGACCCTATTTTGCCCACTGCTTTCCGATACAGGTCATTCGTTACAGCCTGCTGCTGCACGCGACCTCGGCGATTATTTTGATCCACGCCATCCTGATCCATATGTATATGGCTTTCTGGGTCAAAGGCTCGATCAAAGGCATGATCGAGGGAAAAGTGAGCCGCCGCTGGGCGATGAAGCACCATCCGCGCTGGTATCGCGACGTCGAACGTCTCGAAGCGAAAAAAGAGAGTACGGAAGGCATTAAGTAATTCGCTAACCGCTCCGGCAGCCCGTCCGGAGCGGTTTTTTAGCTGCACCTGATTACGCTCTATTCCTTCGTTGCTACGTGTCTCAACGCAACGTAATCTTCGCTTTTCCTCATCCATTCCCATCATCTCCTCCCTGGTTTTGTGCAGCGAAAATTAGCAATCCGCCATCATGCAAACAACGTCCTTTCTTCAGGCTTATGCAGAAATTGCGAGGTCGCTTCCTGAATAAAGCAACGCCATGCAAACGGTGAAAATCTTTGCGAGGCATCTTCCAGAATCCTGCATTCCCTTTGGTTTTCCTGGTGACGGCGCGCGGCGTTATGACGATGATGGCGCCCGGCGAAGAGCGTGCCGGGCGCTTTTTGTTATGGGTGTGACGCTGCGCTACGCAAGGCCAGCCTCCTCTGCAACAGCGGCACCAGCAGAGGAAAGAGAAGGGCGCTGAGGGCGCAAACTATCAGTAATGGTTTAAGGGCGTCGAGGGTTAGCGCCCTGGCAGAGAGCAGCCACGAAGAGAGTGAAAATGCGGCGGTGGTGGCGAGGTGCATCAGCGCCGTTTGCAAGGAGCCAAATCCTGCACGTTGCGCATTATCCGGGAACTGCAGGGTGAGCACCGATGAGGAGACCAGGCGGCTATAGGCCCCTGAGAGAAACAGCAGCATAAAAAGCCAGGCATTAGAGCAGTGCAGCGCGGGAATCAGCAGGCTGGCAACGAACAGGGCGCTGGAGGTCAGCGCCAGCGCCTGGGCGGTATAGCGTTGCGTCAGCAGACCGGTAAACCGGGTCGCGAGATACCCGGCGATGCCACCGGCAAAAAAGAGCCAGGCAAGCTCCGTGACCGTTGCGCCAAGCAGCTGCATCAGCGGCACCAGTACAGGAATGAGCAGCATTGGGCTGAACTGCACCAGCGCATTACCGGCGGCGAAGAGCAGCGTTTGCGCATCAAGGGTGATCTTCTGCCGTGAGCCTGAGCCGCCCTGCTGGGCGGGAATTACGCACACAATCAGCACCAGCGCCACAAGGCAGCAGGCGCTGATTGAGAGCAGTGAGGTTTTCCATCCCCAGCGGGAGCAGATAAACAGCACCGCTGGCATACCGACAATGCTGATCATGGAAAACGCGGCGATCACCGTCGACACCATCTTGCCGCGTAGCTGTGCTGGCGCGGCGTTGATCAGCAGGCTGGTTGCCACCCCCATAGTCGTGCCGCCGACCAGCCCGGCAAAAAAGCGCAGCGCCAGCAGCACGCCAAAGTGGGTAGTAAGTGTCGTCATGAGAGTCAATATGCACAGCAGCGCCATATTGCCGATTAAAAAACGCTGCTGATTGATTGCGCCGATAAAGTAGAACGCGATCACTCCGGAGAACATCGCGGCGAAGGTGTAGGCAGCAGAGACATAGCCGGAGAAGGCGAGCGGCACTGCAAAGGACGGGGCCATAAAGGCGAATATTGGATTGAAGGCCATATATTCCAGCGCATTAGCGAACTGGATAAAGGCGATAACGATGGCCATGCTGGTAAGCGTCCGGGAGGCGTTTTGTTGTGACATAAGCAACGAGTAAACCTGTAAAAAAGAGGAGCAGGCACTCTAATACCTGGCAGTTTTGAGAATAAGACGGTAAAAGTGACCGTCATTGTTATCAAAAATGGGATAAATATGCGGGCAGGGCTGGATTTTACCGCGTTGAAGATCTTCTGTGCGGTGGTGGATAAAGGAAGTTTTGTGGCGGCGGCGAAGGCGCTGACCATGCCGACATCGAACGTCAGCCGGACGGTTGCCCGGCTTGAAGAGATGCTCAACGTGCAGCTTATTGAGCGCACAACCCGGCACCGGAAGCTGACGCCATCCGGGCAGCTTCTCTATACGCGCTCAAAGCCGCTGCTTGAGTCGCTGGAGCAGACGGAGGCGGAGTTGATGTCGCGGCAGGTGCAGCTCAAAGGTCCGCTACGCATTTGCATTCCGAGCGAGATGGGGCCGGCGCTGCTCGGCGATCTGCTGGCGGATTTCGCCTGCCGTTACCCGGAACTGGAGATCAGCTGCATAACCAATCTCTCCGGCTTCGAATCCCTGCGCGAAGAGGTGGATGTCGCCGTTATCGTTACCCGTGGAGATCTGGATGACAGCGATTACATTGCCCGGCCACTGGCGACGTTTCCCTGCACCATTGTGGCTGCGCCTGCGTTAATTGAACGCTACGGCCTGCCGGTTTCCGTCCGCCAGTTTGAAACCTTACCCTGCATTACCACCGTCAGTGCGCTGAACGGCGCGGCCTGGCAATTTGTCGATGCCGCGGGTAAGCATGAGGTGGTCAATGTGAAAGGGCATTACCGCGTCAACAGCGGTGAGATGGCCTTCAAAGCTGCGCTGGCGGGAGTGGGATTTGCCATCCTGTCAAAACAGGCCTGCCAGCAGCCGATTAACGAGGGACGTCTGGTAGAGATCGTCTTCCCGCAGGCGGCAGCGCCGCTGCGTCTGGTTGCCATCTACTCCAGCCGCCGCTATCTGCCGGTCAAAACGCGGGCGTTGATTGATTTTCTGCAGCAGGGGCTGCAAAGCCCCGCAGATTAAGCAGGGGCAGAAAAACTGTATTCATGGATTAAAACGTCAGCGGGCAGGTTTCAACTGGTCTGCCTTACGCGAATGGTCAATAATGCCCGTCGCAAACTTTTAACAAGTGGTTAGTGGTATGAAAAAAACGGTTTTTTCGTTGGCACTTGCGACCTTTGGTCTTGGGATGGCTGAGTTCGGTATTATGGGCGTGTTGACCGAGCTTGCGAATAACGTGGGGATCTCGATTCCGTCTGCGGGGCATATGATCTCCGCCTATGCGGCGGGTGTGGTTATTGGCGCGCCGATAATGGCGATGTTCTCCAACCGCTTCTCGCTGAAAAATGTGCTGCTCTTTCTGGTGGCGCTCTGCTTTGTCGGTAATACGATTTTCACCTTCTCCAGCGCATATCCGATGCTGGTGATTGGTCGGCTGATCTCAGGGTTTCCACACGGCGCTATCTTTGGCGTCGGCGCCATTATCCTCTCGAAAATCGCACCGCCGGGCAAAGTGACGATGGCGGTGGCCGGGATGATCGCCGGGATGACCGTCGCTAACCTGATCGGTATTCCTCTTGGTACGTGGATCGGCCATCTCTTTAGCTGGCGCTACACCTTTGTGCTGATCTCGCTCTTCTTTGTACTGGTGATGGTGTCGGTCATTTTCTGGGTGCCGAGCCTGTATGACACTGCGCCGACCCGCCTGAGCGAGCAGTTTCACTTTCTGAAGAAACCGGAGCCGTGGCTGATCTTCGCCGCCACCATGTTCGGCAATGCCGGGGTGTTTGCCTGGTTCAGCTACGTGAAGCCCTTTATGGTGAGCGTTTCCGGGTTTTCGCAAAATGCCATGACGCTGATTATGATGCTGATGGGGCTGGGAATGGTGCTGGGCAACATGTTCAGCGGCAGAGTGTCGGCGCGCTTCAGCCCAATACGCATTGCGGCAGCGACCGAACTGGTGATCATGCTGGCGATGGTGGCGCTATTTTTCCTTGGCGACAGCAAAGCAGGCGCGCTCTCGTTGGGCTTCATCTGCTGTGCCGGGCTGTTTGCGCTCTCGGCGCCGCTGCAAATCATGCTGCTGCAAAATGCGAAGGGCGGCGAAATGCTGGGTGCCGCAGGTGGGCAGATGGCGTTTAATTTCGGTAATGCGGTGGGGGCATGGTTTGGCGGGCTGATTATCGCTTTTGGCTTTAGCTATAACTATCTGGCGCTGCCAGCGGCGGTGCTGACCTTTGCCGCGCTTACCTCGCTGCTGATTTATAACCGTCGCATCACCAGGCACCAGACAGAAGTGGTGACAGTGTAACGCAACGCCGGATGGCGGCTTCGTCTTATCCGGCCTACGGGTGCCGGTTTGACTGAGTGAGGCGCGATGATGAAATGCCGGATGGCGGCTTTGCCTTATCCGGCCTACGGGTGCCGGTTTGACTGGGCGAGGCGCGATGATGAAATGCCGGATGGCGGCTTTGCCTTATCCGGCCTACGGGTGCCGGTTTGAATGGGTGAGGCTCGATGATGACACGCCGGATGGCGGCTTTGCCTTATCCGGCCTACGGGTGCCGGTTTGAATGGGTGAGGCGCGATGATGAAATGCCGGATGGCGGCTTCACCTTATCCGGCCTACGGGTGCCGGTTTGACTGAGCGAGGCTCGGTGATGAAACGGCGGATGGCGGCTTCGCCTTATCCGGCCTACGAAAGATAAAAGGTTGCGGGGTTTTGTAGGTCGGATAAGCGCAGCGCCATCCGACACGAGGCTACGGCAGGAACGGTTCGCCCAGGGTTAACATCAACCGATTGGCCCAGGCAAAAAAGGCAGCGGACTGAATAAGGTCCAACTGCTCAAGCGTATCCAGCCCCTCGCTTTCAAGGCGCGATATATGGTCTCTGGTCAGCGCTGGCGGGGTCACGGAGAGCGCGGCGGCGGCGTCAATTTCCGCCTGCCAGCGAGCTGATTGCCCCTCATGCAACGCGCCGCCTGGCGCCACCGCCAGCAACGTCTCTACGGCGTTATCTGCCTTTGATAACTGGCTGGTTTTGCGTGCGTGTACCGAGGCGCAGTAGATACAGCCATTCACCTTACTTGCGACCGTCGCGGCCAGTTCGCGCTCGGCACGCGGCAGCCCACCGGGCGTATAAAAGATCCCTTTATCCGTCAGCGTGCGCTGTTCCAGCACCGGCAGGTTGCGTCCCAGCAGACGAAAATAGTCAGAATTGCTGTGGCCAAACCTGGCGAGAACGGCTTGCTCATCCACACTGAACTCTTCCAGCTGTTTTGCGGCGATCCACGGCTCCCAGCCCAACTCCTGCTGCGTGAAACGCACCGGCGCCGCTTTGCCGCTTCGCGTTTGCGCGGTTGTGTGCCAGCTGCCTGCGACAACAGGGGCGTCGTTATGCAATACGGGCTTGCCATTCAGGAGACGCAGCCCGGCAAGCAGGCGGCTCTGAAAACTGACAAAGGCGATCAGTTGCGCCAGCGTAACGATATTTTCTGCACTCCAGCCCGCGGCCTGCAGGCTGTTTAGCGCTTCCGGCGTCGCTTTAACCGGCGAGAAGGTGAGCAGGCGCGCAAACTCAATCGCGGGTGCCAGTTGCGCTGACGTCGGATCTGTCAGACCCAGGCCCGCATAGTGTGCGGCAAGATCGTCCGCGTTGTGCCATTTCGCCACCTTGGCCGCCACGCTAAAGCGCGCCTCGGCAGAGAAGGTTTCATCATGGGTGGTAAAAAGTGCGTCGTAACTGCCTTGCGCATGTCGCGTTGCTGCCTCGCGGGTCTGGCGAGCGGCGGCGAGAGCAGATGACGGGGCGATCCCGGCGAGATCGGCGAGAATGTCGTGACGTAAGCTCATGGTGACTCCTTATAAAATATGCGGCGCAATATGCCCGGCAATCAGTTCAATTGAACGCAGCGTGTCCGGATGGGAAGGCTCCACCGAATGCACCTGGAAAGAGATATCCGTGGCGCGAAGCAGCACGGAATCCTGCCGGAGCGAGGCGAGAACGGTCTGCGGATCGCCAATATGCGCGTCGAACTGCTGGATATAATCCGTGACGTTGTCACCGATAAGTGCGTGGCCTGCGGCGCGATGCTGCTCTGCCTGGCGGGTCAAACCCGGCGTGGCGACCTGAAGCGCATACGCGGTGGTATCAGCAACAAATGCGGTACGGGAGGCTAGAATGCGCGGCGCAACGCCGGCTGGCAGGGCATCGAGATAGGCATCGATTATCGGATTCTGGATCTCATCCAGCCTTAAGCCGGGCTTATCAGCAGGGCGCGGCTGTGTACGCGAGAGCATCAAACCGTGTCCGGCCCGCGCGGCACGAACCGCGCCCTCAATAGAAAAGGTCGCGATCCAGACCCGCTCCGTCAGCTGCGGTGCCGGCGGGTAAAGGTGATTATCCGGATGGGCGAGCGAATCGCCGCGCCAGGCGCTCTGAATCAGATGCAGTGACTCCTCAAATACCACGGCGCGCTGATCAATCGTCAGGCCGAACGGCAGAAACGATGTCGGCGTGCCGCCGGAACCAAAACCAATTTCCAGTCGCCCGTCCGCCAGCAAGTCCAGCACCGCCGCGTCCTCCGCCACGCGCAGCGGATTTTCCAGCGGCAGAGTGATAATCGCCGTGCCGAGGCGAATGGTCTGGGTATGCGCCGCAGCATGGGCGAGGAAAAGCAGCGGCGAGGGTAATCCACCCTCATGCTCATGAAAGTGGTGCTGGGCGATCCACGCACTGTCAAAGCCGTGACGCTCAGCGTGGCGGATCTGCTCTGTCGCCAGGCGATAGCGCTCTTTGGGCGGGGCGTTATCCAGTAGACGGGTAAAAAAGCCCAGGCGTTTTCGCGTCATGCGAACTCCTCCGTAGCGGGTTGAAAGTGGGGAATGGCGTCAATAAGCTCGCGGGTATAAGCATCCTGCGGCGCGGCAAACAGCGCCTCGACGCTGCCGTGCTCAACCACGCGACCGTTGCGCAGTACCGTGACGCTGTGCCCGATACGCCGTACCGTCGCCAGGTCATGGGTGATAAACAGATAGGTCAGCCCCAGTTGCTGCTGGAGTTGCTGAAGCAGAGCGAGGATCTGCGCCTGCACCGTCACATCCAGCGCGGAGGTGGCTTCATCCAGCACCAGAATGGAGGGCTCCAGAATCAAGGCTCGCGCAATCGCCACACGCTGGCGCTGCCCGCCAGAGAGTTCACGGGCGCGCCGGCTCAGAAGTTCAACGGGTAAGGCAACCCGACCGGCGACCGCCTCGACCCGCGCTCTGCGCGTCGCTTTATCCACCGGCGCGAAATTTTCAGCGGCTCTTCGATGATTTCAAACAGCGTCTGGCGCGGATCGAGCGAGGCGAAGGGGTTCTGATAAACGAACTGGATCTCGCGTCGCAGCTGGCGTCGCGCCTCGCGGTTAAGGTGCGTCACGTCACTGCCGTTAATCACCACCGTTCCGCTGTCCGCCTGCTCGAAACCAAGCAGAATACGCGCCAGGGTGGTTTTACCGGAGCCGGACTCGCCCACCAGCGCATGGGTGCTGCCGCGGCGTACCTCAAAACTTACCGCCTCCAGCGCCTGCAAAGTATGGCCTTTGCCCAGCGAAAACTGTTTTGCGATCCCCTGCAGGCGAATCGCCGGGGGGCGAGAGGATCGCCGGACACCGGGGCGATGGTCAGAGCCTCGCCGCGTACATCGCTAAGCAACTGTCGCGTATAGGGGTGGCGCGGTGCGCGAAGGATAGCACTGGTATCCCCGTGCTCCTGGATCTCGCCATTCCGAAACACCAGCAGCCGGTCGGCGCGCTCGGCGGCCAGCGCCAGATCATGGGTGACAAACAGCACCGCAGTGCCCGATTCGCGCCGCAACGTGTCCAGCAGATCGAGGATCCGTTTTTGTACCGTGACGTCAAGGGCGCTGGTCGGCTCATCGGCAATAATCACTTCCGGTTGCAGCGCAATGGCGATGGCAATCAATACGCGCTGCTTCATTCCGCCGGAGAGCTGATGAGGATATTGCGCCATGCGCTGCTCCGGGTGACTCAGCCCCACTTTATGCAACAGCGAGAGCACCTGCGCGTTGCGCTCGGCAGCGCTCAGTTGGCGGTGCAGGCGCAGCACTTCGCCGACCTGCTCGCCAATGGTTTTTACCGGATTAAGGGCGTTACCCGGATCCTGCGGCACCAGGCTTATGCGCGCGCCGCGCAGGCTGTCGAGACGCTTCGCCGACCAGTGGCTGATGGTTTCGCCATTGAGCACGATCTCGCCCCGATCGCGGCGGGCATTCTCTGCCAACAGGCCAATGATCGCCTGCGCGGTGGTGGTTTTCCCCGAGCCGGATTCACCGACAAACGCCAGCATCTCGCCGCGCTTGAGGCTGAAGCTGACGTTATGTACCACTTCGCGCCACGCCTGCCCGGTGCGGTAGCTGAGGGTCAAATTTTCTACGGACAGAAGCGTCATGCGTGGCCTCCACTGAGCTGACGACTGATGCGGTTGACGGCCAGCACCACCATGATCACGACCAGCCCCGGGAAGGTCGTCAGCCACCAGGCGGTAGATAAGTAGTTGCGCCCTTCGGCGATCAGCAATCCCCACTCCGGTACCGGCGGCGGGTACCGTAACCCAGAAAGCTGAGGTCGAGAGCGCCAGGATGGCCTGACCAAACTGCAGGGTGGCAAAGGCCACCACGGCGGTAAGCGAATTGGGCAAGATATGCCGCCACACCACTGTCCAGAAGGTGCCGCCGCTGCCCCAGGCAGCTTCGACATAATCGGTGTGGCGAACGCGCACCACTTCGCCGCGGGCGAGCCGCGCGAAGCTGGCAACAGAGGCGACGCCGACGGCGATGGCCGCATTCACCGTTCCGAAGCCCAGCAAAATAATCACCGTCAGGGATAAGAGCAGGGACGGGATGGCGAGCAGCACATCCACCAGACGCATCAGAATCGACTCCACCCGACCGGCAAACGCGCCGGCCAGCACACCGATCAGCGTGCCCACTACCAGCCCCATGGTGACGGCGGCCAGCGCGGCGGAGAGCGAGTGCCTGGCACCGTAAACAATCCGGGCGTAGAGATCGCGACCCAACTGGTCGGTGCCGAGCCAGTGTCCGGCCTGCGGCGCAAGCCGCTGCGCACCGGCGACGCCTTCTTCCGGGTTCCAGCCGGTGAACAGTGCCGGGAAAAAGGCGGCCAGCAGCGCCGCAATGAGAACCAGCCACGCGAGCCATAAGCCCGGTTGCCAGCGCAACGGGCTGCGTAGCGGTGTGCGTTTTTGGGCCGCCGCCGCATAATCAACCAGACTCATGACGCGCCTCCGGTGACCGTTTGCAACCGCGGGTCAAACCACGGCATCAGTAAATCCACCAACAGATTGATCAGCACAAAGCCGAGTGCGGAGATCATCACTACCGCCTGAAGCACCGCAATATCCTGGTAATTGACCGCCTGCTGCGTAAGCTGGCCCAGCCCGGCACGACCAAACACGGTTTCGGTGATCAATGCGCCAGCAATCAGTTCACCGAGCAGCAAACCGGCGATATTGAGCACCGGCAGCAGGGCGTTGCCCAGCACATGCCGCCACAACACGCCGGTTTCGCTCATCCCTTTTGCCCGCGCCACGCCGACAAAGGGCTGAACCGATACCTGATCGATGCTGCGCATCAGGATCTGCGCCAGCGGCGCGGAGATCGGGATCGCCACGGTAATAATCGGCAGGATCAGCCCCTGCAACGGCGACGGGTTAATCACCGGAATCAGCCGCAGCTGGAAGGAGAAGAGCTGAATAAGTGCGATGCCGAGCCAGAAGGTCGGCAGCGAGATAAAGAGCACCGGCAGGGACTGGAACACGTTGCTCAGCCAGCGCAGCGCCGGTAAGCGCGAGGCGACCGCCAGCGTAAAGGCCAGCACCGCCGCCAGTAAGAAGGCGGGCAGTGCCAGTGTCAGGGTGTCGGGCAGGTTACTGGCGATCAGCTCGCTCACTGGCACCCCGGCCTGTACGGAGTAACCAACATCGCCGCGCAGCATGGCAAACAGCGTGTGGAAATATTGCTGCCACAGCGGGCTATCCGCGCCGTAAGCAACCCGCATCTCCTCGATTTGCGCCGGGCTAAGGCCCAGGTCCGGGTTCTGAAATTTAATCAGTACCGCATCACCGGGCAGCACCTGGAGCAGAAAAAATGAGAGGGTAAAGGCGGCCCATAGCACCAGCAGCCCTTGCCCGACGCGTCGCAGCAGATAGTGGCTCATCACGATCCCCTTACTCTTTCTCGATCCAGGCGCCATAGAATGAGGGGCGTCCGACGGCTTCAAAGGCAACGCCTTTCACCGATGGCGCACCGGCAAACACCTGCGGCTCTTCAAAGATAGGGATCACATAAGCGTTATCGAGCAGGTAGCGCTGCGCATCGCCGGTGAGTTGCAGCCGTTTTTGCGGGTCAACTTCGGCTGAAATCGCTGTCAGCTTGTCATTAAGCTGGTCGTCGCGGAAATTCTTCACTTTGTCGCTGGAGCCGCCTTTTTGCAGCAGCGCATCGCGGTTTGCCGGGAAGAACATACTTTTCACCACGTCCGGATCGGCACGGCCTACTTCAGAAACGGTTAAGGGCGTTTTCAGCGGGTCGAGGTTATCCAGCGTGCGGCTGCCAGCATCGCCTGCTTTTACGCTCAGAGCCACGCCGACCTGTTTCCACTGTTGCGCCACCAGTTGCAGCACCTCTTTGTTTTGCGGTTGCGGCAGCGACTCATACACCGTCAGCGCCAGCCGCTGGCCCTCTTTTGCACGTACGCCGTCCGCGCCAGTTTTCCAGCCTGCTTCATCAAGCAACTGGTTAGCCTTTGCCGGGTCAAACGCCAGTTTGTCGCTGAGATTGACATACCCGGCAGCGGAGGCCGCGATCACCGAGGTGGCCTGCGGATAGTTGCGGGAGAAGAGGGTTTCAACCACCTGCTTTGCATTGGTGGCATGCAGCAGCGCCTGACGTACGCGCAGGTCGGCGACCAGCGGGTTATCCGGGCGGAAACTGAGGCTGTCATTAACGCCGCGCGTCGGCGCGGCATAGATGGTAAAGCCCTGGTCGGTGGCCTGCTTCTCGTCGTAGGCCTGAACCTGGCGGATAAACCCGGCCTGGCCCGCCAGCAGCGCGCCAATGCGCACGCTATCTTCCGGCGTGACAATGATTTTTATGCCGTCGAGATTGGCCGGGCCTTGCTGAGTGATATTTTTCGGCCCCCAGCGGTAATCTTTACGCGCCGTGAGGGTCACTTCACGGCCGAGTTTCTCATCGCTGACCACAAACGGTCCGGAGCCAATAATATGCCGGGCATCGCCCAGCGAATCGAAGCTGCGTTGCAGCGTGCTAAGGGAGACCAGGCCGGAGCCGATGGTCGCCGTTCCCTGCAGGAACCCCGGCGAGGGCTTTTTAAAGTAGAACTTCACGGTGTGCGCATCGATCACTTCACTGTGGTCGTAGTTGTTGATCACCTCTGAGACCGGCAGGCGCTGCGCTTTATTCCCCAGCCCGTAGGTATCGAAGTTTTTCGCCACTGCTGCCGCATCCAGCGGCGTGCCATCGGAGAAGGTCACGCCGGGGCGAATTTTGAAGGTGTACTCCGTTTTGTCGGCGTTGCTGCTCCAGCTTTCGGCGATCCACGGCTCCACCTCCAGTGTTTTGGGGTTCTGCCAGGTGAGTTTGTCGGTAATTTGATTGAGGATGCCGCCATTCGGGTAGAAACCCCCTGCCGGGGGGTAGAGGTTGGTGTGTGCCTGCTGCTCAAGATAGATCAGCGTGCCGCCTTTAACCGGCGTTTGTGCTGCCTGGCTCAGCAGCGGAGCAGCCGCGATCAACGCCGCTAACAGCGGTATACGAAAAGGGAAGCGCATGGTGAATTCCTTTGTTATCTCTTGTTTTAACGTCGCCTTCATCATCCGGGGAGCGTCAGAACAAGGGAACAAAGGAAATGAGATAAGCTTTTCAGGAAAGCGCAAAACAGCGGGGATGAAGCCGCAAGAGCGGTGCAGGGCGCGAACACCCTGCACCGTGCGCGATCAATGACGTAAATCGATCACCATACGGCCACGGATCTGGCCCTGCTCCATCTCTTTAAAGATGGCGTTGATATCTTCCAGCGGGCGCAGCGCCACTTTCGGCACCACTTTCCCTTCGGCGGCAAACTGGAAGGCTTCGGTAAGATCCTGACGGGTACCGACCAGCGACCCCACCACCTGGATGCCGTCCAGCACCAGGCGCGGAATATCGAGGCTCATCGCTTCCGGCGGCAGACCAACGGCGACCACGCGTCCACCGGCGCGCACGGCGTCGACCGCCGAGTTAAAGGCCGCTTTCGCCACGGCGGTCACCACGGCTGCATGCGCGCCGCCGGTTTTTTCCTGCACCACTTTCGCCGCATCTTCGCTGCGCGAGTTAATGGTCAGATCGGCGCCCATGCTGGCGGCAAGCTTAAGCTGCTCGTCATTCACATCAATGGCGATCACTTTGGCATTGAAGACATTTTTCGCGTACTGCAACGCCAGGTTGCCGAGGCCGCCCAGACCATAAATCGCGATCCACTGGCCCGGCTTAATCTGCGACACTTTCACCGCTTTATAGGTGGTGACACCCGCGCAGGTGATGCTGCTGGCTTCCGCGGAACCAAGGCCGTCCGGCACTTTTACCGCGTAATCCGCCACAACAATGCACTCCTGCGCCATGCCGCCATCGGCGGTGTAACCGGCGTTGACCACTTCGCGGCACAGGGTTTCATTGCCGCTGTTGCAATATTCACAGTGGCCGCAGCCCTGGAAGAACCATGCAACAGAGGCGCGATCGCCTGGTTTCAGCGAGGTGACGCCTTCGGCGATCTCCGTGACGATGCCAATCCCTTCATGACCGAGGATCACCCCGGTTTTGTCGCCAAAATCACCGTTTTTAACATGCAGATCGGTGTGGCATACGCCGCAACACTCCATTTTCAGCAGCGCTTCGCCATGTTTCAGCGGGCGCAGCGTCTTCTCTGCAATAGCAACCTGGTGATCCTGAGTAACAACGGCAGCTTTCATCTTTAATCTCCTTGCTGGCAAAAGAACGGTGAAGCGCTATCGCCTCATCCCTCAATACCCCTTAAGAGTTAATGGTTTAGGAAAGGGATTCAATAGCCCGGCAACAGAATGACATACTTTGCCGCCATTACCCTTATATCAGGTAGGGTAAATGGCGAGTAATCAAACAGTTAATGTGGTTACAAAACGTGCTGCACAGATGTCATAGATATGTGGGAAATATGAAAAAAGGCACCTTGCGGTGCCTTTGAAGGAGAGATAAAACGGCTACAACAGCAAGCGAAGACGGGCGATCTCATCGCGCCACTGCGCCTGCAGCTGGGGTTTTTGATGCTTCTCTTTGCGCGCCAGATCCTCCTCCAGCCGCGTTTCCAGATCGATTAGCCGCTCAAGCAGAGCGTCATCATCGTCCGGTGGCGCAGCGGCGCAGGATTGCGTGTTAACCGCCGCAACCGGCGAGCCAGCGCGTTCGCGCAGACGGGCAAACACCGTGTCGGCATCATGCCACTCGCTTAGCTCGCCATCTTCCACCAGCCAGAAACGGTTGCAGCTCTGGCTTATCAACTGCCGGTCGTGGCTCACCAGCAGCACGCCGCCGCTGAACTGCGTTAACGCCTGCGCCAGCGCCTCTTTGCCCGCCATATCAAGGTGGTTGGTCGGCTCATCGAGCATCAGCAGGTTAAAGCGCGCCAGCGACAGCCCGACAAAGAGCAGCCGCGAGCGCTCGCCGCCGCTGAGTGTTGCCACGCGCTGGCCGTGGCGAGGAAAGGCAAAACCGGCGCTGATTAAGGCCATTTTCCTGTCACCTGGTGCGGGGGCGAAAGGCTCCAGCGCGTCGAACAGGGTCGACTCGTCAGGCAACTGGTGCAGGCTCTGATCGTAATACCCGGCGTGCAGCCGCGGATGCAGGCGCAGAGCGTCATGCTCCGGCTGGTGGTAAACCTGCCAGATAAGCCTCAGCAGGGAGGATTTCCCGCAGCCGTTACGCCCGAGCACCGCCACCCGATCGCCGCTTTTCAGGCGGGCAAGCGGGATGCGGAACAGCGCAGGCAACCCTGGAGCGGGAGAGACCGCCAGGTTCTCCATCTCCAGCAAGCGGTCAGCCGCTAAGGGTTCACCATGCAGCGCCAGGCGCCACTGGCTGCCGTCGGTCAGTTCCGTCTGGCTCGCTTTCAGGCGATCCACCTGGCGTGCCATCTGTTTTGCTTTACGCGCCAGATCTTCGTTGTCGTAGACGCGACCCCAGGTCGCCAGCCGTTTGGCGCTGGCGGTCACACGGTCAATCTCCTTCTGCTCCGCTTTATGGCGCAGGGCATCGCTCTCATCCCGCTCCTCAAGCGCTTTGCGCGCAGCGGTGCAGGGTAAGGCGAAACCGTGCAGCGTGTGGTCGCGCAGGATCCAGGTGCCGTTGGTGACGGCATCCAGCAGCGCGGCGTCGTGGGAGACCATCACAAAACTGCCGGACCAGCCTTGCAGAAACTGCTCCAGCCACAGCAGAGTGGGCAGATCGAGGTGGTTGCCTGGCTCATCCAGTAACAGCAGGTCGGGTTCGCGGATCAGCGCCCGCGCCAGCAGCAGGCGGGTGTGTTGCCCGCCGCTCAGCGTCGCCGCCGTTAAAGCAATCTCCTGCTCGTTCAGCCCCATCGTGGCGAGCAGCGTTTCTGCGCGCCAGCGCTGGGTTTCCCGTTCAGCAGAGGGGAGTTGCGCCAGCACCGCATCAAGCAGCGTCATTGACAGCAGTTCATCGGGGAGGTGTTGCTCCACGCGCGCCAGCAGGCAGTGATGTGCCTGTGTCACCTTACCGGAAAGCGGGGAGATCGTGCCATCAAGCACCTTCAGCAGGGTACTTTTGCCGCAGCCATTGTCGCCAATAAGCCCGAGGCGATCGCCCTTTTTCAGGGTAAAGGAGAGGTCAGAAAACAGCGGACCGAAGGCGGTCTCAATACGGATTGATTGTGCAGATAGTAGTGTGCTCATTGCTTACTCAAGAGTTACAGGCGTGAAAACGCCTCGTCAAACATCGCTGACGATAACCCGGTAAGCCCGAGGGAAGGGAGAGTTATGCTTCGCTCAAGCAGAGGTTATCGCAGCACGATACCGGTAACGCTTGAGCTGGCGCGATCGCCAAATGCATGTGAATAGTCAAACAATTCACAATACAGCATAGGTAGCCTCCTTTTTTATATTCAGTAAGTTGATGGGTGAAAAGGATTTTAGCGAGGAAGTGAATGATTTACCAGCAACAAAAAACCCGGAGCTGCGTGCTCCGGGTTGCGGGGCGAGTTAAATCGAAGTACGGCGATAGTTGCGGTACTGCGGCTCCCAGAAGTTGTCATCAATGGCCTGCTTCAGCGCTTCCGGGGAGGTTTTCACCGCCACACCTTGCTGCTGCGCCATTTTGCCAACCGCAAAGGCGATCGCGCGCGACACTATCTGAATATCTTTCAGTTCCGGCAGTACCAGCCCTTCGCCGTTCAGCAGCAGTGGCGAGTACTCAGCCAGCGTTTCACTCGCTGCCATCAGCATATCGTCAGTGATACGCGACGCGCCGGAGGAGATCACACCAAGGCCAATGCCCGGGAAGATATAGGCGTTGTTGCACTGGGCAATCGGGAAGACTTTATCCTGCCACTGCACCGGGGCAAACGGGCTGCCGGTGGCAACCAGTGCCATGCCATTGGTCCAGCTGATGATGTCCTGCGGCGTTGCTTCCACACGCGAAGTCGGGTTAGAGAGCGGCATCACGATTGGACGCGGGCAGTGTTTGTGCATCTCACGGATGATCTCCTCCGTGAACAGCCCGGTCTGGCCGGAGACGCCGATCAGGATATCCGGCTTCACGTTGCGCACCACATCAAGCAGGGAGATCGCTTCGTTCTGCACGTTGATATCCCAGTTTTGCAGGTTTTCGCGCTTCTGGACTAATCCGGTCTGGAACGGCAGAAGGTTCGGCATGCCGTCGGTCAGCAGACCAAAACGGTCGACCATAAAGACTTTCTGGCGCGCGGCCTCTTCGCTAAGGCCTTCACGCTGGGTCTGGGCAATGATCTGCTCGGCGATACCGCAGCCAGCGGAACCGGCCCCGAGGAAGACAATTTTCTGATCGCTGAGCTGGCTGCCCGCCGCGCGGCTGGCGGCAATCAGCGTACCGACGGTGACGGCTGCCGTGCCCTGAATGTCATCGTTAAAGGAGCAGATCTCATCCCGGTAGCGGTTAAGCAGCGGCATGGCGTTCTTCTGTGCAAAATCTTCAAACTGCAACAGCACGTCCGGCCAGCGCTGTTTCACCGCCTGGATGAACTCATCCACAAAGGCGTAATACTCATCGCCGGTAATGCGCGGATGGCGGGAACCCATATAGAGCGGATCGTTGAGCAGTTGCTGGTTGTTGGTGCCGACATCCAGCACCACCGGCAGGGTGTAAGCCGGGCTGATGCCGCCGCAGGAGGTGTAGAGCGACAGCTTACCGATAGGAATGCCCATCCCGCCAATGCCCTGGTCGCCGAGACCGAGGATGCGCTCGCCGTCGGTGACCACAATCACTTTGATGTTATGGTTCGGTACGTTTTGCAGGATGTCATCCATGCTGCCGCGGTTTTGCCAGGAGATGAACACACCACGCGCGCGGCGGTAGATATCTGAGAAGCGTTCGCACGCCCAGCCGACCGTCGGGGTGTAGATCACCGGCATCATCTCTTCAAGATGATTTTCGACGAGACGGTAGAAGAGGGTTTCGTTGGTGTCCTGAATGTTACGCAGGTAAATGTGTTTATCGATATCGGTCTTGAAGCCCTGATACTGCAACCAGGCGCGCTCGGCTTGCTCTTCAATGGTTTCCACCACTTCCGGCAGCAGGCCCAGCAGGTTGAAACTGCTGCGCTCTTCAACGCTGAAGGCGCTACCTTTGTTCAGCAGGGGAAACTCGAGCAACACGGGTCCTGCGTAGGGGATATACAGTGACCGATTCTTATTATGTTTGGCATTCATCTAACAGCTCCTTGAGAAACGAACGCGCGCACGGGGGGTGAGGTCGCACGCGGGTACAGCGGCGGGCGCAATTATAAAGCATTGAATGAGCAAATACTTCCCGATTGACCTATTCGTTGATTGAATTTTTATCAACTTTCCTGGTAAGCGGCATGTGGGGAGCTGAAATGTGATGCTGGCGGTATAAAAGAGAAGAGGGAGTAGCGCGAAGCAAAGCTGGAATAAACACCACCCCGCAGGGTGGTGTGGGAGTGGGTCTTAACCCGCGCGGCGATGACGGCCGGAGCGGTGGGAGACAACGGTCTCCTCGTTGTTGTCTTTGGTGACAACCTTACGGGTGTTCGACACTTTGTAATCCAGTCCCATAAGATGACGTGCCTGACGGTTCGATTTCATGCTTACTCCTTAATCCAGTTGCGTGTTTCAAGGACAAGCCCGGTAAATGGCCGGGCGAAATACAATCACATCATTGCAAGGTATGTTTCCATACCGAAAGATTATCCTCGGCTATCGCTGCGCAAATCTCAACCCTGATGGGCACTTTTAAGAACAGTCTCGCTGCCTTGTGCGCCGCATCACGCTTTTGGCCCGATTAGCAGCGTCAGCGGCCCACCGAGGCGCCTGTTTTGCAGCGGTCGCAGGCTGGCGAGCCGCGCGCGCAGATCGTTATCGCAGGTCGAGAGCTGGCACCAGGCCTCAAGCCAGGCGAGATTTGTCGGCTGCTGCAAAAAGGCCATATCCTGCTGAGCGCCGCTTCTGTCGGTGAAGGGCTGCGGATTATCCAGCCCGGCAATCACCTGCGTGGCAAGCCGCTGTAACGCAGCCCTATTCTCCTGAGGCATATCGACGCCGTTGGCACGGGCGAAAAGGGCGATCATCACCAGCGGTTGCAGGGCGTAATTGTGATAAGCCAGCGCCCGCTGGCGACGACGCAGCTCATTAGGCAGAAAGCCGTCGGCATCAATCTGGTTCATAGCGGTGCGGTAGATCGCCAGTGACTGGTCAAAGAGATCCTGCCGCCCGGTTGCTACTGATGTTGCCATTAACGCCCAGGCTGCCCAGTAGCTGTGATTATTGACCTTGCTTTGCGGTAAATCCCGCCATTCGCTGGCGGTTAAATCCCCCATCTCGCCCAGCCAGCGGGTGATGTTTTGCGTCTGCTCAGGCCAGGCGTTCAGCGGATGGCTCGCTGAAAATTGCAGCTGAAGCCAGCCTGATGAGAAGGTAGCCAGCGCCCATTTGCGCATCGATTTGCCGGTGTGGTTGCGCGCCTCGCCGAGCAGCGCCCCGGCCGTTGCCCAGCGATTGAGCGCGGTGACAACACAGGTAACATCGCGGGCATCGCTGCTGCGGTGCCAGGCGGTGATTTGCGCACTGACGAATTTCTCCATATCGGCGATGGCGCGAGTTTGCTGGTGGAAAGCCGCTTCCGCCTGCGGATTGAGCGTGGCGCGGGCGCTGTCTGAACCTTCATATTTACTGCGAAAATCGAGTGCGCCGGTAAAGGGCGGTGGCGCGTCGGGGCAGGAGACGGTTTTAGCCAGCGTGTGCGTTGCCGGGGGCTGGCTAAAGCCTGCGGGGGGAACAAGGGGGGCGGCGAGTGTTGCCGTGGTAAAGAGGATAAAGATCAGCCCTGCGCGCAGAAACACCATGCTACGTTCTCCTTCCGCTACTGGAAGGGGGACTATAGCATGGTCGTTTGCTTCTCAGCTGCCGCCAAAAACGTGCACCGCACGATGCAGGCGCGCGGCACGCGCAGAGAGGTTTTCCGCCGCCTGGGTGACATGGTCAACCATGCCGCTGTTGTTTTGCGTCATGCTGCCCACGCGGGAGACCGAGTCGTTAATCAGCGCCAGCGCCTGCGTCTGTTCATGGGTGGCGGTGCCGATCTCTTTAATCATCGTCGACATGGTGACCACATTCTCGATCATCGCCGTCAGGTGGCTCTCCGTGCTGGCAACCATATCGACGCCGCTTTTCACATTTGCCACGTTGAGTTCAATCAGCGTCTGGATCTGTCGCGCCGCCGAGGCGGAGTGCTGGGCCAGGTTACGCACCTCGGCAGCCACCACGGCAAACCCGCGGCCCGCCTCACCGGCGCGTGCGGCTTCCACCGCCGCGTTGAGGGCGAGAATATTAGTCTGGAAGGCAATGCTGTCAATCACGCCGATAATGTCGACGATCTTGCTGTTATCTGCCGAAACCGCCTGCATCATTTCGATCGCCTGCTTCATCGCCTCACCGCTCTTCACGGCGCCGGCGCTGGTTTCGTCTGCCCGGCTCATGGCCTCTGCCGCCGTTTCCGCCGTCTGTTTCACCGCGCTGGCAATCTCCTCAACCGCTACCGCCGTCTGGTGCAGGTCAGCTGAGGTTTCTGCCGTGCGGCTGTGCAGCGCGTCGCCTTCGCGGGCAATTTGCTCGCTTACCCCGCGGATCCCGGCAATTTGCGCTGAGACATCGCCGACCAGCGAGTTGAGGTTGAGCCCGGACTGATTGACCAGGCGCATCAGAAGCCCAATCTCATCGACGCGATTAAAGTGCTGGTAATCGGCTTTGCGCCCGGAAACGACGCGCTGCATTTGCGCGAGCACAATTTTCAGCGGTCGGGAAAATTGCTGCTGCAAAAAGAGCGTAAGAAGGGCGAAAATAATTAACACCGCTGCGGATTTTTCTACGGCATTAAAATAGATGAATTGCAATACCACTAACAGAGCAGCAGAGGGGATAATGCCGAAATAAATGCGTCCGGCCGCACTGATACGTTGAAATAAAGATAAAAATGAAAGTAAACCGCGGCGAACCAGTAATCCTTTATAAAATTTATAACCTTTAATTTTATTTTCATTAACACGCTGATAAAGCGCCGCGCTGGCGTCAATCTCTTCGCGTGCCGGAATATTACGCACTGAGATATAGCCGGTTAATTTCCCTTGCTGGTAGACCGGCGTGACGTTGGCGCGCACCCAGTAGTGATCGCCATTTTGACGGCGGTTCTTGACGATCCCGGTCCAGCTGTCGCCTTGCTGGAGGGTAAACCACATATCGCCGAAGGCGGCGGGCGGCATATCCGGGTGGCGAATAATATTGTGTGGCTGACCTTTCAACTGCTCTTCCGTAAAATCGCTGGCCTCAATAAATGCTGTGTTGGCATAAGTGATATGGCTTTGCGTGTCAGTTGTCGATAATAGTGTCGAGTCTTCGTTAAGTAAATATTCGTTTTGTGTAACGGGTGTGTTGCGTTTCATAATAACCCCACGGTGGATCGCGCCATCTATTGCCGCAGGCGCAAAGAGCATAGTCATTTTCTTCAGGAAATGTCGTTATTGTTATTGCCCGGGCATTTTCCATTAACTTAGGCGACACGAAAAGCGGTTGGGTTAATTATTTTTTAAGTGGCACTTAAAGAGTGAAGCGCATAATTGTTATTATTCTGAAAAATAAAAATGCGCTGCGAAATATCAGCTAGCATTAAGTAAACCCTTAAGCCAAATTGATAGCGGGCGATGAGGAAAGGGGACAAAAAAGCGCAGCGGGGAAAAAGAGCTTTTAACATTGGGCTGCGAAGGGTGCGTGAAGGAATGTGTACCATAAAGTCACTTTAATCTGCGATCACGCTAACAGATTGGCCTCTGTTCAACGAACGGCAGGGGCAGGATCTTGCTAGACTCCCGCGATGGCACCATCCATTCGGGTTCTTTGTGGGCATTTTGAGGGTAGCATCGCGTGTTAGCGACTTTGATATACCGTAGCCGACTGAATCGGGCATTAATTCCCTCTCAACTGACTGCTATTGTCGAGCGAGCAAACTACAGCAACGCAGCGTTGCAGGTGACGGGTATCTTATTGTTCGACGGCGAGTACTTTTTGCAGGTTCTTGAAGGACCGCTGGAGTCGGTTAACAGCGTTTTTGAGCGCATCAACAGCGATATTCGCCACGGTAATATCGTCGAACTGCTGCGTGACTTTGCGCCGCGCCGCCGCTTTGTCGATCGCGGCATGGTGCTGTTTGATCTGCGAACGGTGCAACCTGCGACGGTGTTACGCGCGGTATTGCGCTTTGGCATGGTGCGCTACACCCAGGCGAGCAGCGATCGGGCCTACAAATTTATCCGCAATTTTATCTCCTCGGCAAACAACAACGGCGGCGTGCGCAATACCTCGCCTGACGAGTGGCGCTTTACCCGCAAAGCGTCGCCGTTTAGCCAGGGGACGCTGCCCGTGCTTGAAGGGCAGCCCTGTCAGTTTGCCTTTCAGCCGATTATCGAACCCCTGCGCGGCAAAATCTCCTCGCTGGAAGCGCTGATCCGCGGGCCAGACGGCGGCAGCCCGCAGGACTATTTTGCGACCATTGCGCCGGAGAAACTGCACGAAGCGGATCTCGCCTCCAAAGCGTGGGCGCTGGCGATGGCGCGACGCATTGGTATTGGCAATCACAAAATTGCCCTTAACCTGCTGCCGATGTCGCTGGTTAAGATCCCGGGCGCGGTGGATATGCTCCTTGGGCACGTTGCGCGCAATAAACTCAGCCCCGGGCAGATTATTGTCGAAGTGACGGAAGATGAGGTGATCTCCAGCTATGACGAGTTCACCTGGGCGATTCGCCAGCTGCGCGCGGCGGGGATTGGCCTGGCGATTGATGACTTTGGTTCAGGGTTTGCCGGGCTGTCGCTGCTGGCGAAGTTTCAGCCCGATAAGCTGAAAATCGACCGCACCATCGTTACCGATATTCATCTTCATGGCCCGAAACAGGCGATTGTTAAGGCTATTCTCGACTGCTGCGCCGAGCTGCAAATCAGCGTTGTCGCGGAAGGGGTGGAGAAGGTAGAGGAGTGGTGCTGGCTTGAAGCCGTCGGCGTCGAGCGTTTTCAGGGCTTCCTGTTCGCCCGCCCGATGTTGAATGGCGTCCCGGCGATTAACTGGCCTGAGCGCGTTCCTCTTACTAAAAGAGCCTGACAGTACGAAACGCTTAACCGGTTTGGCTTATAGATCATCGTGCTTCTATGCTTAACGTATCGACAGTGGATGTGACAAAGGAGCGTGGATGAAATTTAGAAAGCAGCTCGCACGGAAACTGGCACTCGAATCTTCGCTTGGGCGCAGTATCACCTTTTTTATCGTGACATTGCTGCTGGCAGGGGTGGCGACCACCACCTGGACGCTGACCCGCTCCTGGGAGCGCGCGGTCGAGGATATTGAGCGCGATGCGGTTAACCTGTCGATCTCGCAGGCGCGGCAAGCGGAAGATACCTTTCTTCAGGCGGAGCTGGTGCTGCGCGACATTCGCCGTAATCTGCCGGTCGAGAACGTTGACCAGATCAATGCACCACAGTTTGATATCTATCTCGCCGATCTGAAATCCCGCCTGCCGCAGCTGCATGGTCTGATGGTCTATGACGCTCAGGGCAATATGAAATCGACGTCGTTTGGCAAAATCCCGGTGATGTCGAACAACAGCGACCGCGAATATTTTATCTATCACCGCCGTAATGGGCACGGTAGCGTGCACATTGGTCATGTGATCCGTAGCCGCACAACCGGCGATTTAGTGATCCCGGTGTCGTTGCGCATCAGCGACAAAGCGGGCGGCTTTGAAGGCATCCTGCTGGCGACGGTGCGGATAGACTATTTCCGCCATTTTTACGCCTACTTTGAGCTCGGCAGCCGCGACATGCTGGCGCTGCTGAATATTGACGGCACCGCGCTCTATGTGCGCCCGTATGGTGACGAGATCATTAACCGCAATCTCTCTGCCAGCCCGCTCTTTACCCGGGAGCTGGCGCGAAAAGATCGCGGTAACGGTACCTGGGTCTCTGCCCTTGATCATGTTGAACGCACCTACGGCTTTGCCCGGCTTGAACGCTATCCGCTGGTGGTCGCTGCCGGTTATGACAGACCGGCGCTGTGGAACAGGTGGTTGCAGGAGAGCCTGCCGGATCTGGTGCTTAACGGCATGCTGCTGCTCGGCACCCTGTTGATGGGGTCGATTATTTTTCGCCAGGTGCGGCTTAATGTACGTAATCAGACCGAGCTTGCGGTGCTGCGTGATGAGCTGACCAGTATCAACCACACGCTGCAACTGATGGCGCTGGCGGATGGGCTGACGGGGCTTGCGAACCGTCGCCAGTTCGATCTCTTTTTAAATAAAAGCCTGAAGGCCTCAGCGCTGACGCAAAAACCGGTGGCGTTGATCATGATCGATATCGACTACTTCAAGCGCTATAACGATTTTTACGGCCATGTTGCCGGGGATAACTGTCTGCGGATGGTGGGCGAGATCCTGCAAAAGCTGAAACTGAGACCGAATGATTTGATTGCTCGCTACGGCGGGGAGGAGTTCGCGATTGTTCTGCCGGATACCGGGCCTGAAGCGGCGCTGTTTGTTGCCCGTCAGGCGGTGACCGCGGTGCGCAATGCGCAGATCCCGCACGTCAAGACCAGCGCGCAGCAGAGCATTGTGACCATCAGCGCCGGCTGTTATAGCCTGGTTGCCGATCAAAATTATGATGATGCCATTCGCCTGAAAGAGGGGGCGGATAAGGCGCTCTATCAGGCGAAAATCGATGGTCGCGACCGGGCGCTGTCCGCCTCCTGATATGCGCCCAGGCCGGGTGGCGCTGCGCTTACCCGGCCTGGGACTGCAAATCCTCGTAGGCCTGATAAGACGACGTCGCCATCAGGCATTTTGCCGGATGGCGCTACGCTTATCCGGCCTACAACGACCAAATCCAATACCTGCATCATCATAGACTACCCTTAATGTTTCTAATGAAGCTGCAAGGAGAGAGCACGATGAGCATGAAGACCAGCGATTTCTTCGTCCAGCGCCTGAAAGAGTGGGGCGTGACACGTATTTATGGTTACCCCGGAGATGGCATCAACGGCGTGCTCGGGGCAATTCAGCGCGCGAATAAATCCGGCGACGGCATTGAGTTTATCCAGGTTCGCCATGAAGAGATGGCGGCGTTTATGGCGGTTGGCCATGCCAAATTTACCGGCGAACTGGGCGTCTGTCTCTCGACCGGCGGCCCGGGGGCGACTCATATGCTGACCGGCCTCTACGACGCCAAAATGGATCACGCCCCGGTGCTGGCGATTGCCGGTCAGGCAGAGACTACCGCGCGCGGAGCGAGCTATCAGCAGGAGATGAACCTCGATCGCGTCTTCTCTGACGTCGCCAACTTTGTCCAGGAAGCCGCAACCCCGGCGCAGGTGCGCCATCTGGTGGATCGCGGTGTGCGCGTGGCGATGGCGCAGAACGGTGTCGGGGTGGTCATTATCCCGAAAGATGTGCAGGACGAACCCTGGCAGGCTCCGCAGCACGCCCACGGTTTTACCCACTCCGGCTCGGGCTATCAGCGCCCGCGCGTTATTCCTCATCAGGTCGATCTGCAACGCGCCGCGGATGTGCTGAATGCCGGTAAAAAAGTGGCCATCCTGATTGGTGCTGGCGCACGCAATGCGGCGGTGGAAGTGGTGCAGGCGGCCAATGTGCTGGGTGCTGGCGTGGCGAAAGCGCTGCTCGGTAAAGATGTCCTGCCTGATGATGCGCCTTTTGTTACCGGCTCGATTGGGCTGCTTGGCACCGAACCCTCGTGGAAATTGATGCAGGAGTGCGACACGCTGCTGATGATTGGTAGCGGTTTCCCGTGGACCGAATTTTTGCCCGCGGAGGGCAGCGCCCGCGCCGTGCAGATTGATATCGACCCGGCGATGCTGGGGCTGCGCTATCCCTGCGAAGTCAATCTCCATGGCGACTCAGCAGAGACGTTACGCGCCTTGCTGCCGCTGCTGGAGCAGAAAACCGATCGCAGCTGGCAGGAGTCGATTGCTAAAAATGTGCAGAGTTGGTGGGAGCTGATGGAGCAGCGCGCGATGGCGCCGGCGAACCCGGTTAACCCGCAGCGCGTGGTGTGGGAGATGTCTCCGCTGCTGCCGGATGACGCGATAGTCACTTCTGATTCCGGCTCGTGCGCCAACTGGTTTGCCCGCGATTACCGCGTTAAGCAGGGGCAGCGCGCATCGCTCTCCGGCGGGCTTGCCTGTATGGGTGCTGCCGTGCCATATGCGATTGCAGCGAAATTTGCCGCACCGGAGAAGGTGGTTGTCGCGCTGGTGGGTGATGGGGCAATGCAGATGAACAATATGGCAGAGCTGATTACCATTCAGAAGTACTGGCAGCAGTGGGCGAACCCGCGGCTGGTGATTTGCGTCTTCAATAACCAGGATCTTAACCAGGTAACCTGGGAGCAGCGGGTAATGGAGGGCAATCCGCGCTTTGAAGCAACCCAGCAGCTGCCGGATGTGCGTTATGCCGAGTTTGCGCAATCGCTGGGGCTGGGCGGGATTTTTGTTGATAACCCGGACGCGCTCTCAACCGCCTGGCAGCAGGCGTTGCAGTCCGACCGCCCGGTGGTGCTGGAGGTGAAGACGGACCCGGAAGTGGCACCGTTGCCGCCGCATATTACCTTTAAGCAGGCGAAAGCCTTTATGGCCTCAATGGCGAAGGGAGATCGTGGTGCCGTGCAGGTGATTAGCGATACCGCCAGCCAGTTGTTCCATAAGAAGTGATGAAAAAGCCCGGTGAGAATGATCTCACCGGGCTTTTGTCAGACTGCCTGATGGCGGCTCCGCCTTATCAGGCCTACGCGGTGTTGTAGGCCGGGTAAGCGCAGTGCTATCCGGCAGGCAGCGCCTGATGGCGGCTTCGCCTTATCAGACCCACGCGGTGTTGTAGGCCGGGTAAGCGCAGTGCTATCCGGCAAGCAGCGCCTGATGGCGGCTCCGCCTTATCAGGCCTACGTGAGTTGTAGGCCGGGTAAGCGCAGCGCCACCCGGCAAACAATGCCTGATGGCGGCTTCGCCTTATCAGGCCTGGAGAGTGTGTAACTCAAATCTTCTGCAAAAAGGCCAGCAGATCGTTGTTAAGCTGATCCTGATGGGTAACGGCAAAGCCGTGCGGACCATTGTCATAAACCTTCAATTCGGCACCGGGGATCATCTCGGCTGAGAGCTTACCGGTCGCTTCGAACGGCACCACCTGGTCATTGCTGCCATGAATCACCAGCGTCGGCACATCCACTTTTTTAATGTCTTCGCGGAAGTCGGTTTCCGAAAACGCGGTGACGCAATCAATCGTCCCTTTCAGCGACGCCAGCAGGGCGATATTCAAGGTCTGCGTCAGTACGCCGTCAGACACTTTCTGCCCGGCGTTAAGCCCATAAAACGGTGTGGCAAAGTCGCTAATAAACTGCGCGCGATCTTTACGCAGACCCTCTTTGATCTCATCAAATACGCTCTTATCAACGCCTTCTGGATGGTCGTCCGTTTTGCCAAAAATAGGCGTAACGGCGCCCAGCAGCGCCAGACCAGCCACGCGCGAGGTGCCATAACGGCCAATGTAGCGCGCCACGTCGCCGCCGCCCATGGAGAAGCCGACCAGCGTGACATCATGCAGATCCAGCGCGGTGATCAGATCGTTGATGTCGGAGGCAAAGGTATCGTAGTCATAGCCGTTCCACGGCTGCTCGGAACGGCCAAAGCCGCGACGGTCAAAGGCGATAACCCGGTAACCGCGTTCGGCGAGGAAGTTGAGCTGGCTGTCCCACATATCACCATCCAGCGGCCAGCCGTGGCTGAACAGCACCGGTTTACCTGAACCCCAATCTTTGTAGTAGATCTGCGTTCCATCTTGCGTTTTGATAGTACTCATTGCCTTACCTCATCGTTGAGTGGTGACACATTCTTGCTGGTTATTCATTTATGTTCGTATCGCGGCTGATTCGTCTCGCGTTTCGAATCACTACCGTAAAACTGTAGCAGCCCATCGCGCGCGTGCAGAGCATGCGGAGGGAATCGGAGAATACGTAAGGAGATAAGGATGAAGATCAGGCTGGCACAACCCGATGAGGCACCGGCTATCTGGCGGGTGCGCAATGCGGCGATCCGCCACGGCTGCAAAGGGGTCTATAGCGATGAGATTATTGTCGCCTGGACGCCGGAGACGATGCCGCAGGGGCAGGTAATGATGATTAACGAGAACCCTTTTTATATCGCGCTATCTGAAGAGGGGCAGCCGGTAGCGACCGGCTTTCTCGATATTGCCACTGGCAGCATCGAAGCAATTTTTACCCTGCCGGAGTGGGAAGGCCATGGGCTGGCGACGCGCATTATGGATGCCCTGAAACAGGAGGCGCTCAGCCGTGGCTTTAGCCGTCTGACGCTTGCGGCAACGCCCAATGCCTGCAACTTCTATCAAAAGCGCGGGTTCGCGGTGGTGCGGGAGAGTGTGTATCACTCGAAGCTGGCGGGTGCGGATCTGAAGTGCATTGATATGCTCTGCGATTTGGCTGAAACCTCGTGTAAAACATAAGAGGGAGAAAAGGGGCGTTGCCGCCCCTGATCGTGCTTATCTGATGATTTTTATGCTCTTCGACAGGGGTTCAATTACCGTCGAGACCATAATAAAGCAGAGCGCGCAGAAGCCGGTCATTGCAATAAACACCGCGTCCCAGTTCCAGGTGTCGAGAATCACGCCAACCAGCAGCGGCATACACATCCCGCCGAGCTGCCCGCCCATGTTGATAACGCTGTAGGCCACCGGGTAGATCTCTTTACTGGCGCGGCCCATGGCGTAAACGGAGTAGGCCGAGTAGCCCAGCGACAGCATTAACCCCAGCATAAAGAGCATCAGCGAGAGGACTATTTTGCTCTCTGGCGCATAGACCAGCGAATACATGGTGAAGATAGTGGCGCCGGCGCTTAGCAGCATCAGCGGTTTGCGGCGTTTATTTAACACCCGGTCCGACAGCACGCCGCCGAGAAAATTGCCTAATACCGTGCCGAGGAACGGTGCCGCTGCCAGCACGGCGGAGCTGGTTAAATCAAACCCACGTTCGGTGATCAGATATTTGGGCAGCCAGGACATCAGCACGCTGACGATGCCGACCATCGAAAAGTAGCCCAGCGCCACGCCATAGATATCCCAGCAGCGAAACACCTGTTTCGAGGTGGTGAGTTCCTCCACCTGCTTTGTGCGGATCAGCTTATCCAGCCAGCCATATTTCAGCGTCTCCTGTTGCGCACTCTGGGTAACCGCCGTCGACTCTTCGCGAATATAGGCCACCTCCTGCGCATTCACGAAACGGCTCTCTTCTGGTTTGTTACGTACCATGAGATACCAGAACAGTGAGAGCAGGATGCCGGGAATGGCGAAGAAGACAAAGATATAGCGCCAGCCCCAGGTCATGATATCCAGGCGCAGAGTGCGGGCACAATCAGTGGGCCAAACTTGGATCCCGCGAGAAACAACCCGGTTGCGGTGCCTTTCTCTTTCGCCGGGAACCACTGATTGATGGTGGCCGTGGAGCCAATCACCACCGGCGCTTCGCTGATTCCTACCAGGCAGCGCAGCAGCTTCAGCAACCAGACACTATTTACCACGCCCATAAAGCCGGTAAATATCGAGGTAAGCAGCATGCCGAGGGCGAAAATATTGCGCATGCCATAGCGTTTAATTAAATAGCCGGCGGGAATTTGAAAGAAGGCATAACCGGCAAAGAACAGGCTGATAAGCACGCCTGCCATGGTGTTGGAGAGGTTAAACTCCTCCTGAATAAAAGGGATAGCGAAGCCAATATTGGCGCGATCCGCATTGGCGACGGTGTAGATGACAAAAATAAAGCTCATCACCCACCATCTGTAGTGCGTCATTTTTGGTCTGACTGTTTTGTTATCCATAATAGGTAATTCCGTAGGGTTTATTATTTTTTTATCGCCGCAAAAATCAAACTCGCTGTAAGTACGCGCACGTGAAAGGGCGCTTAAAAGCTGCGGCTCAATGGTTTCCCGTATACCAGAGGCGACGGTTAACAGTGCTTCAAGAGAAATTCCGGTGTTGACGCCCATGCGGTTAAACATATTTACCGCGTCTTCCGTGGCGCAATTTCCCGCAGCACCCGGAGCGAAAGGACAACCGCCCAGCCCACCCACCGCCGTTTCGAAACGCCTGATTCCGTTCTGATAACCGACCAACATATTGGCGAGCGCCATGCCGTGGGTGTTGTGCATATGCAGGGCGAAATCGACGTCCGGGAAGCGCAGCTGTACGCTTTGCAACACCCGCGCAGTCTGGCGCGGATTGGCAACGCCAATGGTGTCGCACAGGGTTACGCGGCGAATGCCCAGTTGATGGGCGGAGTCGATGATCTCCAGCAGGGTGTTGCTATCCGTTGCGCCAATAAAGGGGCAACCGAATGCTGTCGCCAGCGACAGCACGATCGTTAATTCCGGCCAGCGGTGGCGAATCGCACGCAGATCCTCCAGTGACTCCTGATGGCTGCGATTGATATTGGCCCGGTTATGCGCCGGGCTAACCGATATCACATAGTTGATGTGTTTAATCTGGTGCTGGTGCGCTAACTGCGCACCTTTACTGTTAGGCACTAATACCCAAGGTGTTATCTGCGGATGTTCAGCAAGTACGTGTTCAATAACCCTACCGGCGTCGGCCATTTGCGGGATCGCTTTTGGGCTGACCAGCGAGGTTATTTCGATCTGGGTTAAGCCTGCGTCAACGAGTTTATCGATAATCAGCGTTTTTAAATCCGTGTCGATAAACGATTTAATATTTTGAAAGCCATCGCGCGGGCCTACTTCTGTAATCTGAATAGCTGTTGGCATCGTTATCTCCTTATAAAATGCCTGTCTGAATAAGCTCTGCGATTTTTTTCATCGGAGTAGCCCAGCAGCTCTTTTAATACTTCGTGGTTGTGCTGACCGAGAGTCGGGGCAGGGAAGCGAATCGAGGCTTTCTTATTAGTGAATTTGACCTGGTTTCCGGTCATGGTGATTTTTCCGGCGACCGGATGGTCAATATCGACGAACATCTCGCGTGCTTTGGCAATATGCGGATCTTGCGTGACGCGATCGATGGTATTAATCGGTGCGGCGGGAATACCTGCTTCCAGCAGGCGCTCGACGATGCTGTCAATAGGCAGCGTGCGCGTCCAGGTCTCAATGATAGGTTTCAGTTCTGCATGATGAGTGACGCGATCGATATTGGTGCGGAATTGTTCCTCTTCCAGCGCCGGAATATTGAGCGTCTGTTTTAGCAGGCCATAGAGTTTGTCGTTGCCGCAGGCGATGATGACGTAGCCATCTTGCGCTTCGAAGGAGTCGTAGGGATAGATAGCTTCGTAACGGTTGCCGATACGTGTCGGAATACGCCCCGTATTCAGGTAGATGATATTGATGATCTCAAGGGAAGAGACCATCGAGTCAACCAGCGCAATATCGACTTTGTCGCCAACGCCGGTTTTCAGGCGGTTCGCATAGGCCGCCAGCACGCCGATGGCGCAGCTCATACCGCCGACGACATCCGCAATCGCCGTGCCGGTACGGGTTGGCGGCGTGTCTTGCCAGCCAGTGGTGCTCATCAGCCCGCTCATCGCCTGGCCGATAATGTCGTAACCTGCGCGCCTGGAGTAGGGGCCGGTATGGCCAAATCCAGAGACGGCGCCATAAATAATCGCCGGGTTAACTTTGCGCAAATCTTCGTAACCGAGACCGAGCTTTTCCATTACGCCGGGGCGATAATTCTCAAGAACAATATCGCTATTGCGCACCATATCGAGAAAAATAGCACGGCCTTCTTCTGATTTTAAATTAAGTGTGATGCCGCGCTTGTTTCTATTTAAATTCATAAAGTAGGCGCTTTCGCCATTTATTTGCGGTGCATTAGCGCGTGAATCATCGCCTCTGCCCGGTAATTCAACTTTAATCACATCGGCACCAAAATCCGCCAGCATCATTCCGCAATAGGGACCTGCTAATACGCGTGTCAAATCGAGAACCCGTACGCCGGACAATACACCTGCCTGATGACTCATAATTGATTCCTTTAACATTAAGAATGAATGTGTGGATGTTTATTACACCCATCAAAGAGTAATCAAGATGTATGCCAGAAATGATGTGCATTAATATTCTCTTTAACTCATTGATAGTTTTATCTTTTTAAGAGTATTAATGATCTGAGTGGCGTAATGGGTCCATAGCAATTGTGTTAGCAATTTCAAATGTGTTATTCAGTTAATAAGATGACAACAAACCAGACTAAAAATATGAAACATAAATCATTACCAAATTTAGCGTTAATTACGCCTTATCCTTATTTAGCGGATGTCGTAATTGCACAGTGCGCCGGGCTATTCAATTGTCATGTCTATCATGGCAGCCTGGAAAAAGCAGCGACCATTGTGCGCACGCTCGATAAAGAGTATTACGATGTAATTCTTAGCCGGGGCGGAACCGCAGAGTATATTGCCCGCGCGACGGATATTCCCGTCGTCACTATTCAGATGTCGGTTTCTGATTTACTGAAAGCATTAATTCCGCTCAAAGATTGTCAGCGTCCGATTGCTTTTTTCAATTACCAGCGCTATTTACCCGATGTTGTGCTGCTGGCATCCTCCCTGAATATCGTTATTGATGAGTTTGTCTTTATTTCTCATGAGGATATGACGTCACAACTGGAGCAGTGTTATGCCAGGCACTACACCATCGTGGCGGGGGGATGCCCGGTGACCGAAACGGCACGGCACTATCAAATGCAGGGGATTTTGATTGAAAACGGGGTGGAGTCAGTTAATAGTGCGCTGCGAGAGGCGCTGGTCATCGTTGAGACGACCAGACGCAAAATGCTGGATATGACGCGGCTGGAGATCATTTTGTCCTCCATCACCGAGGGGATTATCGTCACCAATGAAAATAATGATATTCAGCTCTTCAATAAAGCGGCTGAAAGCATCATCGGGATAAGTGCCCCACAGGCTCTGGGAAAACAGATTGATGCCATTATTAAAAACACGCGCATTAATCAGGTACTGCTATCGAAGTCACCGGAGATCCGCGAATTGCAGGAGCTGGAGAACACCTCAATCATTACCAGCCGCGTACCGATGTTTATGGGGAAAAACTGTATCGGCGTGGTCTGCTCATTTACCGATACGCCGCAGATCCAGAAAGTTGAGCGCATTATTCGCGGCAAATTACAGAAGAAGGGCTTTAATGCCCGCTATACCTTCGATCATATCCTGACCGCCGACAGCGCAATGCAGGCGGTGAAAAAACTGGCGCAGGTCTATGCGCGAACCGATTCGCCGGTGATGATCTATGGCGAGTCCGGCACCGGTAAGGAGTTGTTTGCCCAAAGTATTCATAACCACAGTAACCGCAAAAGCGGCCCGTTTGTGGCCATCAACTGCGCCGCCATTCCGGAGAGTTTACTGGAGAGCGAACTGTTTGGTTATGAAGGCGGATCCTTCACCGGCGCAAAGCGGGAAGGGAAGGAGGGCCTGATTGAGCTGGCGCATCGGGGCACGCTTTTTCTCGACGAAATTGGCGAGCTGCCGCTGCCTATCCAAAGCCGTCTGCTGCGCGTTCTCCAGGAGTATGAAATCATGCATATCGGCGGGAAAGATATTATTCCCGTTGATGTAAGAATTATTGGCGCGACCAATCGCGCGCTCTCCAGCATGGCCGGGGAGGGAAGCTTTCGCCGCGATCTCTTTTACCGGCTCAATGTTTTGCCTTTGACCGTACCGCCGTTGCGCGAACGTGCAGGTGATTTCCGTTACCTGGCGAGTAAGTTTTTGTGTGACGCGGCGGCAGAACATCTGCTCGGTCAGTTTGTCGATTTTTTCGCGACGTACGCCTGGCCGGGTAACGTGCGCGAGATGCGGTTTATCATTGAGCGGCTGGCGCTACTCTCCGTCGGGTTTCCGCATTACTCATTGCCGGAGATGCTGTCGCTTACCGGATCAGCTTTTTCCGCTGCGCCAGCGCCGCAACCCAACGTGCCGCTGCAGGTTGATCTGACCAAAAGCTCACTGAAAGAGATAACCAAAGATGTGGAGCGCCAGGTGATACGGTTTTATCTTGACCGGTATCAGCAGAACCAGGAGCAAGCCGCGGCTACGCTTGGCATCAGCAAAATGAGTTTATGGCGAAAGCTGAAGGGGATTAATCATTAATCTTGCGGATGGTTGCGCGTGGTGGGTATGTCGCGATAATACACCAGCGCCGCATGGAGGCGGCGCTGGCGTGTGCGATTAACGCTTACGCTTGCTTATTGCCATAACGATAACCACCACCAACGCGGCACCGCAAATCATTCCTAAAGTATGCATCTCTTCCTCTTATCTCTTTATAACACCTGTTTCAGCTAAGCGACGAAGTATAGCCAGTCACGCCTTAAGATAATACCTGGCCTCCTATAATTAGGGGGCATCCGCAATTATGTTTTTTTTGCAGATAGTGACGCTGCGTAATTAAACCCCTCTGGTCAGGTTGCCACCAGAAATATTCCGCTTTAAGGTTAGTTTTTTCTGACAGAAGGGAAGGTCATGTTCGTTTTATTGCATAAACTGTCGCGGCAGATACCCGCGCTAATTCTTTTCTGGTGCATTAACTGGGTCATTACGCTCATTCTGCTCGCCATTGCCAATAAAACCCATCATCCGTCCCTTGTCGGCGTGGTGGTCTGGTTCAATATGCTATGGCTCTGTGCGTATATTATCGAATACAGAGGGAGCACGCTGTTTCATGCGCAGGAGAGCAAACG
Organism: Kosakonia cowanii JCM 10956 = DSM 18146; assembly: GCF_001975225.1. NCBI lineage: Bacteria > Pseudomonadati > Pseudomonadota > Gammaproteobacteria > Enterobacterales > Enterobacteriaceae > Kosakonia > Kosakonia cowanii. The sequence goes on from NZ_CP019445.1 coordinate 3,450,059, forward strand.
TCTGAAGCGTTTTTTGCCGCGCCAGCAATACAGCAAAGTGAAAGTGCTTGTGTCGATGGCGCGAGCAACAACGCTATTGCTCTCGGCATGTTTTCTGCTGGCGATCGCCCATGCCAGCGCCACTATTGTCTGGTTTCTGGTCGCACTTTGCTGCGCCCTGGGCTTTGCTTGTCTGGTGCGTTTCTATTTGCTGTGCATATCCGTGTTGTCAAAGCAGGCCGCCTCGCTGCTTGGTAAAACCTGGCCATTGGTGCTCGCGTTGGTACTTTTTTTCGCCAAAATGTCTGCCAGCGCTATTTTGCTTGAGTCCTGGGATGTTTCCGCCGCGCAAATGCCTTATACCACCTGGTGCCTGACGCTATTTATGGCGGCCTTTATCGCTTTCAATATTGCCTATTTTTTAATTACGGTGATTTCAGGGGTGATGGAAACCAGCGTGCGGCGACGTAAAAAGCGCGTCGCGCTGCCGATGAGCAGCCAGATATTTTTGGTGGTTGCGTTTGCCTGCGTCATGCCGGGATTAATGATGGCCAATGTCCGTACTCTTGGCGGTGCGCTGATGAATACATTTTATCAATTCGATACGCGCAGCACATTTCGCTGTGGCGATCGCTATCAGACGATTGATGAACTGGGCGAAAAAGCGCGTTATTTAGCGGTAGGTATTAATCAGTACCGTGGCTTTTTCCTGAAGGACGGGGATTTACACGGCGTGGTGGTGAGATGCACCACTGGCGATAAATTTACCCGTTATCGGGTTTTAAGCCGCGAGGAGCTGGGAGAAGCCAAAGAGAAGGGCGATAAGACCACGCACTAAGGCTAAAGGCGCTGCGGGATCGCCTCCCGCAGCGGCCTGGTTACTGCTGATTTTCAGCTTCGCGAAATCAGTGACGAATTTAATAACTGGTTTTTAAACCATGCCGCGTTTTATGAAACTGGAGCAGATGATGGACGACAACCAAACGCTGTGCGCGAAGCTTCGCGAACGTGAGCGGCAGTTACATTGCCTGGAAACCCGTAACCAACTCAGCGTGATCGACGAATTGTTGCATGAACAGTTTTTTGAGATTGGTCGCTCAGGAAGACGTTACGACAGAGCGCAGGTTGTTGACGCGCTGATCAACGACACGCCGGAAGATGAAATCCATGCGGAGGATTTCGCAGTTACCGTGCTGAGCGAAGGATGCGCGTTGTTGACGTATCGCAGTTTTACCTTTGATGCACAAGGCGCTATGGCAAAACCAACGCTGCGCGCATCGATATGGATAAAAACAGGTGAAGAGTGGCAAATGCAGTTTCATCAGGGTACGCCAGAGGCGTGTTGAGCAGCTCGGTTGAGCAAGCTGATTATCACCGAGAAATGTCGGATTGGGCTCTTGGTTCCTTTGGCGCGTATAATGTATATTATGTTAAATGACTTCCATGGGTCCATTACTTCATGGTTCTCTGGTGTTGCCATAGATATCAGCATCTTGTGAATTTTGAGATCCTCCCCTTTTATTGCATTGGGTCTATAGTACATTTACTTCAACTCAAGCTAATTGTTGGGTGTTTCTATGTACTCACTTTCCCAGATTGTAAGTTCAAAGGGCCGACGGCGCTGGATTCTGATGGATGTAACCATCTGTTTACCCGCACTTTATCCGTTAAGGTATGTAGTTGACCATCTGGAGTATCGCTCACCCTCAACCCAATCAGCCTCCCTCCAGGCTTCTCGGCAACGTTGCTGGCTATGCATCTGTTTTCAGCAAATACCAGCTGCTCGAAGATGACGGCCACCTTACTCAGCTCCGCACGCATATTCCTCGACACAACATTAATACTTTTCGCGCAATTGCAGAGATTTCTGACCACTTACAAGCGATGTTAATGGGGCGTGTTGATATCACTCAAAATCAGCATTATCAGCACTTGGTTCTCAAGTGTTGGGTGTAACTCAGCAGATTTATGCTCGCCTTGAGGCAAATCCTTCAAAAGCGAGTTTTGAGCGTCGCTCTGACTAGTATTTCCATTTTGTCACTTCTGAAATATCAATAAGGTATATTGTCCGGACAGAATCTGAGTCTTACTATTACATTCATTCCAGTGAGGAACGAAATAAACTTTGCTGAATCAATATTATTTAAAATAAATCTTTCTGATTTTTTATTTCTTTCAATTTCACGACAGGAAATTGTCGCGTATGTGTTGTGGCGAAACAGAAATTTTAATTCATCGTAGTAGCAGAAGAGAAAAATGTTATGAACACCAGAGGTCTCATTCTTATTATCATCGGCGCGATGTTTGAGTGCGCATGGGCATTCGGACTTAAACATGCCCAGGGTCCATTTGAAATATTTCTGACCGTGGTTTGCGTGGTGGCCAGCTTCGGCATATTCATGCTGTCATTTAAATATGTTGGGGCGAGTATCGCGTATGTAGTTTATACCGGTCTCGGTACCCTGTTTGTGGTGCTGGTTGAAATGGCCGACACCCTGTCTCACGGAGGGCAGCCAGACATTCTCCGTATCGTATTCGTGGTCACCCTGATGCTGGGCGTCATTGGTGTTAAAGGAGCAAAGTCATGATTTCCTATCTCATTCTGTTTGTTGCCGGCTGCTTCGAGGTTGCGGGTATTTCCACCCTGAATGGCTATGCTAATGCCGGAACCGCTCGCCGTAAGGTCACGTTCCTTCTGGCCACCATTGCACTCTTTGCCATTGCGCTCAGCTCGCTGAGTATCTCTATGCGAGAGATCCCCCTTTCCGTGGCCTATGCCATCTTTACGGGGGTGGGTACGATCGGTGCCGTTGCGGTAGGCATATTTATTAACGGAGATAAAATACGTCTGCTCAAGGGGGCAAGTATCTTTCTTATTATCTTCAGTGCGATCATGCTGAAGCTGGTTTAATTCCAAATTCTCTCTTTCATACAGGATTCCGAATGAAAGAGAGAAACCTTTCTGACTGTTATTAGCTTACGGTAAAATGATTCACTATAAAATCAGTGAAGGCTTTGAGTCTGGGGGGCGCATATTTGTTCGTGGGCCAGACCAGATTAATTTCATAGTTTTGTCCGACGATATTTCCCAGCACAATTTTCAACTCACCTGATTCAATATATTTTTCCGTGAGCAGCCCCGGCATAAAAGCAATGCCTTTTCCGTCAAGCGCCAGCCCAAGGCGAATGTCCGTACTGTTACAGACAAGCGATGGGATAACGCCCTGCACTCCGGATGCTGAATTCAGAAGCGGCCAGGGCTCCGTGCGCCCACTTGAGGGATAGCGGTACTGGATACAGATATGGGAACTGAGATCCTCCACGCAGGCTGGAATCCCGTATCGCCTGAGGTAGTCCGGTGATGCCACCAGATTCATGGCGCAGTTACCGAGCGAGCGGGCCGTCAGCCGGGAGTCTGACAATTGGCCGACGCGTATCACCGCATCAAATCCCTCTTCCACCACATCAACCAGCCTGTCGCTGAGATCTACCTCAAGAGTTACTGCCGGATACTGCTCCATAAAGCGGCTAATCACCGGCAGGAAGAAGGACGGTATATAGGGCATACTTACGCGCAGCTTGCCTCTGGGCTCGCCTGATACAGACGAAAGCTCCTCCTTCGCTGCCGTCAGCTCATCAAGTATTACCCGGCTTCGCTCAAGAAACATTTCGCCTTCCTGCGTCAGGCTTAAACCGCGCGTGTTGCGGTTAAGCAGACGCGTACCCAGCTCCTCTTCTGTTTTGCTGACCAGCTTACTTACGGCAGAGGGGGAAATATTCAGCTCGCGCGCGGCGGCGGCGAAGCTGCCCAGATCAGCAATTTTCACGAACGCCTCGATACCGTCTACCAGGTTCATCTTCTTCTCCTGTAAATAGGTGTAGCAGTTCTGCCATCTTACCCCGTACTGGCATTCCATTTCGTCACGACTGAATTACCGAAACCGGCAATTGTCCAATACGCGTCCCGGGACTAACCTTGAAGTTCTTTTCTCATGCCGTCTGTCCGGCCCTTTTCAGTCAGAGCGGAGCTCTTACGTGAAAGGCGAAACCAATAATATCGGCAGACTGACGCATTATCAGGGGAACCAATGTCATCAGAAAAACCATCACAAAGCATAAATGCACAGCCTGAAGATATCCGTACCGGCGTCACTGTACATGGAGCCAGGACGCATAACCTCCGGGACGTTTCGTTCACATTTCCCCGTGATGCCATGGTGGTTTTTACCGGGATATCCGGATCGGGTAAATCCTCCCTGGCGTTTGACACACTCTACGCCGAAGCGCAGCGACGGTTTATGGAGTCCGTCGCGCCGCACGCGCGGCGCCTGATTGAGCAGGCTTCGGCACCGGATGTGGACAGCATAGACGGGTTGCCGCCTGCCGTAGCCCTGCAGCAGAGCCGGGCCGGCGCGCAGGAACGCTCAACGGTCGGTAGCCTGACGCGGATCTCCGTCACCCTCAGGCTGCTGTTTTCCCGCGCCGGCCTCCATCCCGCCGACATCCCGTTCCTGCCGGCAGAGGCCTTCTCGCCCAATAATCCTCAGGGCGCCTGCCCTGCCTGTCAGGGCATGGGCATGGTGCATGAAGTTAAGGCCGACGCGCTTGTCCCTGACGGGTTGCTTAGCATCCGCGAAGGGGCGATAGCCTCCTGGCCCAACGGCTGGCAGGCAAAAAACCTGCGCTCAATTCTTGATTCGCTGGGCTACGACATCGATGCCCCGTGGAATACGCTGGCTGAAAAAGATCGGGAATGGATCCTCTTCACCGACGAACAGCCGTCAGTGCCGATTTTTATGGGGCTGAATGCGGAGCAGCGCCGGGAGGCGATCGCGGCAGGCACCGAGCCCGCCTATACCGGTACCTATACCAGTGCCAGAAAATATCTTCTGCAGAGCTATTCGGGCGGTAAGGAGTCAGTGAAAAAACGCCTCTCCCGCTTCATTACCGTGGCGCCATGCAACGAATGCCACGGCAAGCGGCTAAACCGCAATGCCCTGGCTTATACCTTTGCGGGCCACGATATTGCTGAAATGGGTGAGCTGACGATAACGCAGTTGAAGGCATTGCTTTTACCCTTTGCCGAAGGCCGTTCACTGAATATGCCTGGCGAAGCCGCGCTACGGGAGGCCGTCATCAGGATGACGGCCGATATCTGCGGCCGCCTCGACCAGCTCGAAAGGCTGGGCCTCGGCCACCTCTCTCTCGGTCGCCGGACTACCATGCTCTCGTCCGGTGAGCTGCAGCGTATCCGACTGGCCACGCAGCTTATCTCTCGCCTGTTTGGCGTGATCTACGTGCTCGACGAGCCCGCGGCCGGCCTGCATCCGGAAGATGTTCGCGCCCTCCTCCAGTCCCTGCGTCTGCTTCTGGAGGCCGGTAACTCGCTGGTTATTGTCGAACATAATCTGGACGTTATCGCCGAAGCCGACTGGCTCACGGAGGTGGGACCGGGTCCCGGGCGCCTGGGTGGTGAGATCGTTTATAACGGCGCACCCTCCGGGCTGGCACGAATTTCCCGCTCATCTACCGCAGGCTACCTCTTCGACAAACACCGTCCGGGCCTGCGTCGGCGTCGACTTCCCGAGCGCTGGCTCGAGCTTGAGAAAATCACCTGCAATAACATTCACGGGCTGGATGTCCGCATCCCTCTTGAACGTATGACCGCCATCACCGGTGTATCCGGCTCGGGCAAGTCCACCCTTCTGGCCCGGGTGCTCCCGACGTTGCTTCAGCGACTAGACAAAACCCCGGAGGATGAGGAGTCAGAGGAAGGCAGCCTGGTGCCGGAGGTACAGGGTAAGATCACGGCAGGCGGGACCTCCCTGAAACGTCTGGTTCGCATCGACCAGAAACCCATCGGGCGCACGCCGCGCTCTAACCTGGCGACCTATACCGGCTTCTTTGATACCGTGCGCAAGCTATTTGCCGATACCGACGAGGCGAAAAAACGGAATTTTGACGCCAGCCGCTTTTCCTTCAACCTGCCCGCCGGCCGCTGCCGCGCCTGTGAAGGACAGGGACAGATCACTATCGAACTGATGTTTATGCCTCAGGCAAGCGCGCCCTGCTCTGCCTGCGGCGGACGGCGCTACAATGAGGAAACCCTTGAGGTCCGCTGGCATAACAGAACGATAGCGGACGTGCTGGATCTCACCGTCGACGAAGCCGTTGAGGTGTTCAGAAATAATGACACCATCCAGCGCTCCCTGGCCGCGCTTGCCTCGCTCGGTCTCGGCTATCTGAAGCTGGGTCAGCCCGCCACCGAACTGTCCGGTGGCGAATGCCAGCGCATTAAGCTCGCCTGGGAACTGCAGCGCGTACAGCGGGGTAAAACGCTCTATCTGCTGGACGAGCCCTCCACGGGGCTGCATCCGGCGGATATGGACAAGCTGATGCGGGTTCTCGACAGGTTGGTTCAGCGCGGCGATACGGTGGTCATGGCGGAGCACGATATGCGCATTGCCGCAGAAGCCGACTGGGTTCTCGATCTCGGTCCCGGCTCGGGCGAAAACGGCGGACGTATTATTGCGGCCGGCACGCCGGAAGAGGTCAGCCGCAGTAAACACAGCCTCACTGCGCCCTGGCTGGCGGCCAGACTAAAAAAAAGGAATGGCGATCCTGACGAGTAATACCGGTCAGGTTTAGTGATGGTTTCGGAGGATACATGCAGTTTGATTTGTTTGCAGACGAAGCGCTGCCCTCCATCCCGGGGCTGATTTATCAGGCCGATTTTCTCACCCCGGAAGAAGAGAAAGGCCTGCTGGAGATTATCGCCACGCTGCCTCTCATGCCTGCACGGTATAAAGAGTATGAATCAAAAGTCCGCATTCTCAGCTTCGGCGGGCTTTACGATTTCAACACGCATACCGTCAAGTCCAGTCCGGCGCTTGATGCACGTCTGGTTCCGCTGCGAAACCGCGTCGCCGACTGGCTGAGGATTGAGCACGGGGCGATTTCTCATCTGCTCGTCACTGAATACCTGCCCGGCACGCAACTGGGATGGCACCGCGATGTCCCGGTCTATGAAACCATCGTCGGTATTTCCTTGGGCAACCCGGCAACGATCCGCTTCAGGCCCTGGCCGCCCGACGTGCTGACAAGCCGCCGGGCGGTCAGCCTTGAAGTAATGCCCCGCTCGATTTATAAGCTCGACGGCGAGGCCCGCTGGGGATGGCAGCACGCCGTACCCCCGGTGAAGTATCCGCGCTGGTCTATCACGCTGCGAGTGAACCGGGCGAAGCCGGGCCGTTGATTCCTCCCGCGCGTTCAGGAAAGGTGATGGTGGAAATAGTCGACGAATTCACGCAGGCGCGGCATGGCATGCTTGTTCGTGGGCCAAAGCAAGTGCAGCTGATACTCTTTTTGCACCGACTCCCCCAGAACCACGACCAGATCGCCTGAGCCGAGATAAGGCGCGGACAGCAGGTCGGGCATTAGAGCAATTCCGTGTCCCTGGAGCGCCAGACCTAATCGGGCGTCGGCACTGTTACATACCAGCCGTTTTGAAAAACTCAGGCTTCCTCTGTACTCCTCAGGAATGGGCCAGGCTTCCAGCCGTCCCGTGGTGGGATAGCGATACTGGATGCAGTGATGGTGCGTAAGGCTTTCGACCGAGTCGGGCAGACCATTTTTCGCCACATACGCCGGTGACGCTACTAGCTGCATATTGATACGGGCAACCTGCCGGGAGGTTAGCCTTGAGTCAGACAACTGCCCCACGCGAAATACCACGTCAAAACCTTCATCAATCACGTCAACGACACGATCGCTGAAATCCAGCTCCAGATCGATTTCGGGATACGCCTCCTGGAAACCGCAAATCAGCGGCAGAAAAAAAGAGGTGATATTCGGCATGCTGATTTTCAGCTGACCGCGCGGCGTGCCGGCTGCTGCTGCAATATCCGCCCTGGCCGCAGCCATTTCACTCAGGATTACCCGGCCTCTTTTCAGGAAAAGCTGGCCTTCCGGCGTCAGGCTCAGGCTGCGCGTGTTGCGGTTGAACAGCACGGTACCCAAAGCATCTTCAGTGCGCGCGACCAGTTTGCTGACCGCAGACGGTGAAAGGTTCAGCTGGCGCGCGGCACCTGCAAAGCTCCCCTTTTCTGCTACCTGTATGAAGGCTTCAATGCCGTTGAAAATATTCATCTGTAAACCCGATCCGTAAAAGTTGTCCGCACAGACTATAGCAACAGACAGTTAATTCATGACAAACCTTCACTTCTGAACTGCATTTTGACGCATTTTCTTCCCCGGAAGCCATTCCTATACTTTTTTTTCATTCAGACGACTCAAGGAGAGTGCTATGTCCCATTCAGAACGTAACATCATCATTACCGGCGCCGGGAGCGGTATTGGCGCGGCAGCGGCACGGGCATTTTCAGAGTCAGGGGATCGCGTTCACCTGTTTGACCTGTCACAGGAGCGGCTCGATGACGTCGCTGCAGAGCTGAAAACGGTCAAAATCTACCAGGTAGACGTCACTGATGCGCATCGTGTTCGTGAAACGGTAGAAGGTATTGAAAAAGAGTTTGGTTCGGTTGACGTGCTGGTAAGCAACGCCGGTATTTTCGACGGGCTGGCCGGTATTGAGGAAACCTCATACGAACTCTGGCACAAAATCATCGAAACGAACCTGACCGGCGCGTTCAACATTATTAAGCCAGCCTCGGAGGCGATGGTTCGCCAGAAGTCGGGCAGGATCATCACCATCAGCTCCATTGCCGCCACGCGAACCTCACCGGATGGCCTTTCCTATGACACCTCCAAAGCTGGCCTGGAAGGGATGACCCGCCGTCTCGCCGTTGACCTGGGAAAATACGGTATCACCGCAAACACGGTCGCGCCGGGCGTCATTGAAACCGATATTCTGGCCACCTCAGGAGAAATTCTCGGCGACCTGGCCGGCCAGGATTCAGGTGGCGACAACAGCGAATCCAACGCGCAGTTTCTTGAGACCGTCGTGCCTGCCCGTCGCACTGGTCAGCCATCAGAAGTGGCAGCCACCATTCATTTTCTCGCCAGCGAAGGTGCGTCCTACATTAACGGTGAGGTGATCCACGTTGACGGCGGCTGGATCGCCAGCTGATTCAGTCACATTCACTTCATTCGCTTACCCTGCGGCCTCCATGACTACGTGGAGAGCCGCACGCAACACCGGCCTGGGTCCACTCAGTGACAGGCCGATCATGCAGGAAATTATTTATGTCCATATCCGATCTTACGCAGTTTCCTTCCCTGAGCGGCTTTGGCTCGGTCACGGGCGTGCCCTGGCTGGAAGCCGGCTTTGGCCAGACGTTTCGCAGTATTTATGTCGACACCGGATCCGTTGGTCTTCACGCGGTGGTGGGGGGACGCGGGCCAGCCCTTCTGCTTGTTCCTGGCTGGCCACAGAACTGGTACACCTGGAGCCGGATGATGCTGCCGTTGAGCCAGAATTTCACCGTTATTGCCGTCGATCCACGCGGCACCGGTCTCTCAGACAAGCCCTGCGACGGGTATGACGCCGACACGCCGGCAGCAGATTTGTTTGCCCTGATGGACCGGCTAGGTTTCGCTGATTTTTACCTTGCAGGCCATGACGTAGGGATGTGGATCGCCTTCGCCATGGCGGCCACGGCCCCGGGCGCGTGCGCAAGGTAGCCCTGGGCGAGGCCTTTATTCCGGGCGTGTTTGAATCACCACCCATCGTCTGCGACGACGGACAGACCAATACCTTTTTATGGCATCACATGTTTAACCGTATTGACGGCGTCAATGAGCGCCTTGTTGAAGGTCGCGAAGAAATCTACTTCGGAACGCAGATGGATCAAAAGGCTGGCCCGCCGGGCGCCATGCCCCGTCACGCACGCGACTTTTATATTGAGATGCTACGTAGAGTACCAGGGGCACTTAAAGGCAGCTTCGATTACTACCGCGGTATCGATTGCTCCATCCCCCAGTACCGCAGTCATGCCGAACGCGGGCTGAACCTTCCCGTACTGGCCTTTGCCGGCGAACTGGCGTGCGGCGAAATGGTACAGCGCGAGCTGTATAAAATCGCCGGTGACGTCCGGTCGGTCATCTATGAAGGTGGCGGGCACTACATACCGGAGCAGTTCCCGGATGAGCTGGCAGACGCGTTCAGAATGTTCTTTCTGACGTAAAACCGGATGACATTCCCCGTAGCGCCGTCAGCGCGTCGGCTAGGCTGCATCCCGTTTATCACAGGAGCGACGCATGAACGTTTAACGTGCAAAACGCTGCATTCTCAGAAATCATAAACCGGTCACTCCGGGAGGAAGAGATGAAAAGAGAAAGCCTGTTCAGATATGCCCGCGAACACTTTAAATCTGAACCTGAATATTTATGGAGTAACCTGCCGCACTATGCAGTGCTGCGCCATCACGGTGGCAAAAAATGGTTTGGTCTGGTCATGAACGTGCCCGGAACAAAGCTGGGTCTTAATACCCATGATGACGTTGATGTACTGGACGTGAAGGTCAGACCTGAACACATCGGGTCGCTTCGCAGGAAAGAAGGCATTCTGCCCGCTTGGCATATGAATAAAGAGCACTGGGTGAGCGTAATCCTGGACGGTCCCCTCACAGCAGACGAGATCCACAATCTGCTGTCTGAAAGTCACCGGCTGACCCCGGCATAGGATGCCAGCGCCGCCCGCGGGCGGCGCCCTTCCTCTTCCGGCGCGGCAACGCAAGTAACAGCAGCGTCAGATAATCATTACTCTCTTAGTTAAATGACATATTTGGTTATCCATCCAGACTCTTTGTTGTCTCAGCCTTCGCGCCCTGGCCGTGTTATTCCCTGCTCTACCCATACTACCGGTCGGCATTGAGGCAAACCTCATATCAGCCGACTGGTTACGCGTTCCATACTCCATTGCGATCAAAGCGGCTTCTCTTTGCAGAAACCGCTTCACCGTTATCACCATAAAAAAAGCCGGGAGGATCCCCGGCTCTTTTATGCGTATTGTCAGAGAATCCCCATCTTCCTGGTCTCATCGATCCAGGGCCTGAACTCTTCCAACAAGTTGTCATAGAGTTTTTCGTCACTCATGGTGCCGAAATCATCCATCGCAAAGAAATCGGTGTTATCTACCCGGCGATCGGTAAAGTCATCAAGGTTTTCGAGAATGCCATAGTTCGACCCGCCAAGGCCGACGAACTTCCAGAAGATCGGATAGTTTGCGGAGCGACGAATCGCCTCTTTAATCTCACGCGTCTTGCTGATGCCGCCATCGGTAATGAAGACCACGTAAACCGGCAGTTTGGACTCTTTGAAGTAATCGACGATCTCTTCCATCACCGGCGGCTCATTATTCACACCGCCCAGCCCCGGCAGGATCTCAAACATCGTACGCTTGCCGTTCTTGCGTATTGTCTCGATGTAATCGTCAAGATTATCCAGCGTGACGTTCGGGTATTTTTTATGTTTCTTGCCGAACGCCCACAGATCCATCTCGCCGTCATCATCAAACTGAACGGCAAGCACCGCGATGCGATCGAGTACAGCCTGGACGTTACCTTTGTTAAATTGCCCGCTCATTGAGCCGGAAGCATCAAGAACAAACGCAACGCTTGCCTGCAGCGTATCCAGTTTATTCTTCGTCAGGCTGACCGTGGCTTTCTTCGCCAGGCTAACCAGCCGCGGCGATTTATCTTCCAGCTTTTTCTCGAGGCTTATGCGCGTCGGTGCCGGCGTTGAAGGCTGCGCGGCAGGCTGAGCAACATCCACACCATAGCTGACGGCTAATGGTTCAAGCCCGCCGTTAAAGCCCTGCCCCATTGCACGTAATTTCCAGGCGCTATTGTGGCGATAGACTTCCGCCAGAATGATCGCTTTTTCGCTGCGCCCTGCGGTTTCAACGTGAAAATCCGCAATGCCCCGAGCCTCAATGCTTAACTGGCTCAGTGCATCAATGCTTTCGCTGCCGTCAATGACGACCGTGATGCTAATCTTGCTGACGCTGGCGGGAACACGATCGAGCGCGATCGTTACGCTGGATTGCTGCTGCCCGAGCGCCAGTTTGACCGCGCCCTCCGCAGAGGTGAGATTATTGAAGAAGATAAAGTCGGCATCGCCGCTCACTTTTCCCCCGGCATTGAGCATAAACAGACAGGTATCGACTTCGCTCTTAAACCCTGCCCGTCCCGTGTAGTTGAGGTTCAGGGTGATGAGGTTCTCCGCCAGCGGCGTGTTTTGTCCCGGTTGTAATCTCATACGTGTTGTCCTTATCAATAACCCTGCTCCCTGCCCTCAGACATGCGGGTATGCCTGAAGCGCTGAAGCGGATTCATCTCTTTTGCGTCGTTAAGGAAGTGATAGCGCGGATGCCACAATAGCCATAAAAATTGTAAACGCGGCAACGCTTTAAATATAAGAAGCAAATAAAAACCCCGGCTTACTCTCCGGGGTTTTATATTTTTATAGCGTTTAGATATTAACGCCGTGTTGGGAAGCAAGCGCAGCCAGACCGCCCGCGAAGCCCTGCCCAACGGCTTTGAATTTCCACTCTGCGCCGTGGCGATAGAGTTCGCCGAAGATCATTGCAGTTTCAGTAGACGCATCTTCAGAGAGATCGAAGCGAGCAATTTCAGTACCGTTGTCGTTGTTGTAAACGCGCATGAAGCTGTTGCTCACCATACCGAAGTTCTGTTTACGCGCTTCGGCTTCATAGATGGTTACTGCGAATACCAGTTTTTTGATGTCAGCAGAGACTTTGGTCAGATCGATTTTGACCTGCTCATCGTCGCCGTCGCCTTCGCCGGTACGGTTGTCACCCTGATGCTCGATTGCGCCGTCAGGGCTGGTTTTGTTGTTGAAGAAGATGAAATGGGCGTCTGACAGCACTTTACCGTCATCACCAACTGCGAATACGGAGGCGTCCAGGTCGAAACCCTGACCGTCAGTTACACGTGCATCCCAACCCAGACCGACCATGGCGATATTCATGGTAGGTGCTTCTTTAGTCAGAGATACGTTACCGCCTTTAACGAGAGAAACTGCCATTTTTAGCTCCTGCTAACAGTTGTGTTTGGGCTGAATAATCAGCCCATGTATGAGATCAAGATGCGTTGATGCCGTACTGAGCACAAACGGATGCCAGGCCACCAGCATAACCCTGGCCGACCGCGCGGAATTTCCACTCGCCATTGTGACGATAGAGTTCACCAAACAGCATCGCGGTTTCGGTTGAGGCATCTTCAGTCAGATCGTAGCGCGCCACTTCAGTCTGGTTATCATCATTAACCAGGCGAATGAACGCGCCGGAAACCTGTCCGAAGCTCTGGCGGCGCGCCTGCGCGTCATGAATTGTCACTACGAAGATGATTTTGTCGACGTCAGACGGCACCGCATCCAGTTTGATTTTCAGCGATTCATCATCACCGTCGCCCTCACCGGTGCGGTTATCACCGGTATGGGTTACGGAGCCGTCAGAAGAGGTTAAGTTGTTATAAAAAATGAAATCGGCGTCACCGCGCACTTTGCCGTTAGCGGCCAGCAGAAAAGCTGACGCATCCAGGTCAAAGTCCTGACCATCAGTCGAGCGCGCATCCCAGCCAAGGCCCACCAGGACATTTTTCATTGACGGCGCGGCTTTACTCAGGGATACGTTCCCACCTTTGGAAAGAGAAACACTCATAAAATAACCTCTCAAATTGTTATGGATTTAGCGTAATACGTGAGGGGATTAACTCCCCTTTTCCTCTGAATCGGGTTTCGCCGGGAACATCACGCTGGCGATAATGCCCAGCGCCAACACACCCAGTACAACATACAGGCTGGTCGTCGCCGAAATGCTGTAGCCATGGTGCCAGATGTGGTCGGTGGCATTAAGGCCAAGCTTCGCTGCGATAAAGAACAGCAGAACGATAACCGCCTTCTCCAGATGAACCAGGTACTGCTTCAGCGCTTCGAGCACGAAGTAGAGCGTACGCAGGCCGAGGATAGCAAACATCATGGCGCTATAAACAATCAGCGGTTCACGGCTAACAGCAATAATGGCCGGGACAGAGTCGAATGCAAACATAACATCCGAAAGTTCAACGACGGCCACACACAGGAACAGCGGTGTTGCATACAGGGCGGCTTTCTTACCGCGGCCGATGGTCACATCACTGTTTTCTGGTTTTGCCAGTTCCGCATCCACTTCCTTCTGATTAAGCAGGAAGGCATGACCCTTCAGCTTTGGCCAGATCGGGAAGAAGCGTTTCACCATGCGGTACGCCAGATGCTGGGAGTAGTCCTCGATTTCATCATCGTCGTCGCCGCTTTTCAGCATCATCACCGCAGTCCAGGCCACAATAATGGCGAAAACCACTTCAACGTATGGACCAAGGCTCAGCAGGCTGGTACCGATCGCAACGAAAATACCCCTGAACACGATGGCACCAATTACACCCCAGTAAAGCACGCGGTGACGGTAACGATCCGGCACGGCGAACCAGGAGAAGATGGCCATCATCACGAACAGGTTATCGACGGAGAGCACTTTCTCCAGCGCGTAACCGGTCACAAACAGGCTGGCGACTTCCGCGCCGTGATGAATATAGAGGAAACCGGCAAATGCCATCGCAACCGCAACCCAGAAGAGCGACCAGAGCGCGGCACTCTTCAGGGATATTGGCTTGTCGTCACGGTGCATAAACAAGTCAATAAAGATGGCACCGACTGAGAGCGCGATAAAAACAATAACTGTTTCAGTCGGAAAACCGATGTGTGTTGAAACCATAATTTACCCTTAGGGATGCAGATCAGAGGCCAAATTCAGCCGGGTCGAAGCCCAGCGCGAGAGCAATTTCGCGCACGGCAGTTTTCTCATCCTGGTCAAAGTTGCCGTCACTCTTCGCAACAGCAATACCAACACGCAGAGCCAGCTGCGCTGCTTCCGGTTGGTCTTTTAACGCCAGGATGTATTTCATGGTTTCGCCTTTACCGATTTCGATATCGAAATCAAAGCTCGAGACCAGTTTGTTAAAGAACTCGATCACCTCATTGGTATCGAAAACTTTCAGTTCTTCGGAAGAGCGCAGAAAGCCCATCATCTTCTGCTTCTCTTCAGAGCTTACGCCGTCGCTAGAGACGGCGATCCGCGCGCATACTGCCACGGTGCCCTGCATAAATTTTTTGTTTTTGAAACGGCCAACCTGTCGGGTCAGTTCATCACGACTGGAGTTGATGGCGCCTTTTACTTTGTCAAAAAAACTCATAGTGGTGTCCTTTATTGCTGTGTTATTTAGAGCCGGCACTCCAGCGAAACCCCCAGCCAAATGCCCGGTCCATCTCATCCTGGCCTTTGAAGTACTGGTTAATTCGCTCGACTTTGATTGCACCGTTTTCGTTTACCAGCCTGGCGATAGCGCACAGCGTTTGGCGGTTTTCACCTTCGGTAAGACGTGTCTCGATGGGCGGTTGATCCGGCATATGGATCGTGACAACACCATCCGTCTTATCCCAGCTCGGCACGCCCTGGTAGATAAAAGCGTAGATCAGGACTTCACGGATCTGCTTCCATTCACGGCCATTAATGTGTAACCACTCGCCATCCGACACTTCACCGGTACGATCGTCGCCCTGCAACTGAACGTACGGCTCGCCCTGATAGTTCCCGAAGGCGTTACCGAGCGCCTGGATAACCGACTTATAGCCATCCTGCAGCTCAACAAACGCGCCAAGATCGAGATCGATGCCCTTCGCGCCGAAAATGCCGGCCAGGCCCGATTTTCCGTTGCCACGGTGCCAGTTGAGGTTAATGCGGATCTCGCCAAAGTTATCCCGTTTGGTCAGGCTGATCGCCGGTTTCTCTTTGGTGAGCGACACTTTGCTCAGGCTGATTTTGCTCTCTTTCGGCGGAGCCGGAGGCGCCACAGGCGGTGCGGGTGGTGGCGAAACTGGCGCTGGCGCAGGATCGTCGGCGATGTTGACACCGAAATGCTCTGCCAGCGGTTTCAGGCCGCCGTTAAAACCCTGCGCGACAAAGCGGAATTTCCACTCGTCGTTACGGCGATAGAATTCGCCCAGGATCAGCGCGGCTTCCTGACGACCATTGACATCGACAACGCCGCTCACCAAGCTGGTTGCGCCCTGCTCTACATCAATAGTCAGCGTGCGCAGCCCGGCAACTGTCTGCCCGCCGTCACAGGTCACGGTAAAAGCGACCTTCTGAACATCAGGCTTCAGGCGATTAAGCGCCACAGTAAAGGTGGAGTACTGGCCTTCGCTGGCGAGGCTGATTGAGCCGTCGTCGTTGCGCGGCTGGCCGTAGAAGACCATATCCGCATCGCCCTGCACCTTACCGCTGGCATAGAGGCGAAATGCTGAGGCATCAACCGCGCCGCCAGAGGTGACGCGAACCCGAAGCTCTTGTGCTGGAACGGGGGCATTGCCCCCCGGCGTCAGGTTCATTAGCGTACGACCGTTGCGACGATATCAGTATGCATATCGTCAATGGTACGACCGCGGCAGGCGTGACCGTGGGCCGTAAAGTCCCAGTTACCGCCGTTACGGCGCAGCGAGGAGATAACAATACCGGTGTGGGAGCCCTGCTCGGTCAGTTTGTAGCGGGCAAGCTCTTTGCCAGACTGATCGACCACGCGGCAGAAAGCATTTTCAACGTCATTAAAGGTCTGGCCACGGAAGCTGTTTACCGTGAAAGCGAGGTATTCAACGTTGCCAGGTAACCGGGTGAGATTAACGGTGATGACCTCATCATCGCCATCGCCTTCCCCGGTGAGGTTGTCACCGCTGTGGACGACGGAGCCGCAGCTGGAGGTCAGTTTGCGAAACCAGATGGTGTCGATGGTATTGCCGGAGCTGTCCATCAATACGCAGCCCGCATCGAGATCGATAGAGTCGCTGCCGCTAAACAGCCCGCCGAACAGGCCCTTTTTCTTAATCGGATCCCAACCGAGACCAAACTGAAGCTGACTGAGTGCCGAAGATTGTTTGCTGAGTGATACCGTCTGGTTCTTCGTTAATGAAACCATGCTTTTTTCCTTAAATTGGTAATGGTCATGACAATCAAAGGTAGGCTAATCGCGAACGAAAAAAATCATATCATGATGAAGTTCTCTGACAAGGTAAATATTGGTAGGTTTTGGCGAAAAGGCAACATTACTGCGCTGGAGTGTTCCCGTAAAAACAAATTAACTAATTGAATTTATTATTTATTTACACGTGATAAATTTTTAGTGAAATGCAATCTGATGCCAGTTTTACTCATCATATTATGATTGACATGCTCTGATGACATTCTTAGACTCACCCATCACCTCTTGCTGCATGCTTTTTCGGGTAATAAAAAAATATGAATAACAAAATTTGGCTCATGGAAGGTTTGTCATCCCAAAAAGATATTATTCAGGGAATTAAAACCTTCGCCGCAGCGCAACATCTTCAGTTGACCGTATATGCCTCACACCGCCATGAGCGCAATGAGATCTTATCCGTTGCAGACCACGCGCTGATCGAGCCACAAGAGGCCTCTGAGCGCCTGTCGTTTATCACCGATATTGTAGCGACACACGGCATTCACCATATTCACGCTGGCCGCAACACCCTGTGGTTTGAAGAGCACCGCGCCGCCATTGAGGCCACTGGCGTTACCCTCACTACCGGTTCCACCAGCGCAGAGTGGCTCGCATTAGCCGAAGATAAAGTCGCTTTTGCCGGGCTGATGCAGCAGCACGCGCTGCCGGTCGTCCCCTCATGGCGGGTTGATTCCGTGAGCGATCTGCAAACTTATCTCGCGTCGCCGCCCTTCTCTGACACCCCGATCTGCGTAAAACCGGTAACCGGCATTTATGGCATGGGTTTTTGGCGTTTTGATGACACCGCAGCGGCAATGGATCTCTTTAACCATCCCGAAAACCGCACTGTTAACCCGCAGCACTATCTTGCCGCGCTCGCCAGCGCCGAATCATTTAAGCCGCTGGTATTGATGCCCTACCTGCCAGGCCCGGAGTACTCCGTCGATATTTTTGCCGACAACGGCGAAATCCTCGCGGCCGTCGGTCGCAGAAAAGAGGGGGCGATTCAGTATCTGGTTAACGAAGGGGCCGCTTTCGAGCTGGCCTGCAATTGCGCCCGTGTGATGAAAGCAGATGGGCTGGTTAACGTGCAGACACGCAACGATCGTCAGGGAACACCACTGTTGCTGGAGATTAACATGCGCCCTTCCGGCGGGATCGGTTATACCCAACATAGTGGCGTCAACTTACCGGGCCTGTTTGCGGCGTTTAAGCTTGGCCTGCTGACAAAAGATGAGGTCATTGGGCGTGCAGCATCCGCCTTTTCCTCCGTCGCCGTGAGAGCGGTGACAGACGTGCTGCTCTATCCGCAGACCCTCTCTAACCGACTGAACTAAGGCTGGATTATGTCTTTAGTGCCTGAAGATGCACTCTATCGCCGTACGCTCTCCTGCGGCGTCATCCAGGTGACGCGCAACCAGGGAGAGATCGCGCTGCAAAACCTGTTCGAAATCGCCGAGCGACGCAACCCTAAGCGGGCGTTTCTCTTTGTCAGTAAAGTGCTCGGCCGCCATATTCCCGTTTCGCCTGCCATCATGCGCCAGGCTTACAGACAGCTCGCCAGTCAATTTCCGGCCGATCTGCCGGGCCCGGTGCTCTTTATCGGCATGGCGGAAACCGCCGTCGGTCTGGGCGCTGGCGTATTTGACGAACTGCGCCATACCTATAGAGAGTCGGTTTATCTCACCTCGACCCGCCACCCTGTCGAGGGCGAACTGCTCTGCGAGTTTAAAGAAGAGCACAGCCATGCCACCGACCATCTGATCTACTGGCCGGATGATGAAGAGAAGCGCCGCCGGGTGAGCGACGCGCGCACGCTGGTGATGATTGATGACGAAGCGACAACCGGCAACACCTTCATCAACCTGCTGGCGGCGCTCCGTGAAACCGGCCACCTGCCACAGCTGGAGCAGGTAGTCGCCATTACGCTGACCGACTGGAGCAACAATGCGTTACCGGCGCGCTGCCCACTGCCGGTAACGGCGGTCTCCCTTGTCAGCGGCGAATGGAGCTGGACTCCGTTTCCCGATGCGCCTGTACCGGTCATGCCCGCCGTAAATGTCACCTCCCGCGGCACGTGGGAGATCACCGGAAAACAGAGCTGGGGCCGCCTCGGGATGATCGCGCCGGCGGCCGATCTGGGCCGTGAGATTCGCGTTGCGCCGGGTGAGCGCGTGCTGGTTCTCGGCAGCGGTGAGTTTGTCTGGGAGCCGTTTCTGCTGGCCGAGCGTCTTGAAAACGCCGGCGCACAGGCCTTTTACAGCTCGACGACTCGCTCCCCGATTGCGCTCGGCTTTGCCATCGAGTCGGTTATCTCCTTTACCGACAATTATGGTCTCGGCATTGCCAATTTTGTCTATAACGTCGGCCACCAGCGGTTTGACCGCGTGCTGCTCTGCACCGAGACGGCGGCTGAGAGTATCGATACCCAGTTGCTGACGGCGCTGGCGGATGTTGCCCCTGTCGTTGAGGTTGTTACCTATGAATAAGCCCGTCGTATTGAGCGATCTTGATGACACCCTGTTCCAGACCCGCCGCAAAATGGTCGACGAGCTGGCGCTGGAGCCTTTTCGCACCGGTGCCGTGGACCGCTCGCTGTCGCCACGCAGTTTTATGACCGAAGAGCAGGCGATGTTAGTAGACTGGCTGTTGGAGCAGGCCGAGCTTATTCCGGTTACCGCCAGGGGAACGGAAGAGATTAGCCGCGTGCAGATCCCCTTCCGCTCCTGGGCCATTACTACTCATGGGGCGGTGATCCTGACACCAGAGGGCAAGCCCGATGAGGCGTGGAAAGCCCATATGCTCGATAAATTGTCTGCCTATGGGGAGAGACTCGTCACCATGCAGCGCCTTATCACCGAAATGATGGAGGCGAAGGGCATCAACGCCTGGGCGAGACTCAATTATGAGTATGATGGCACGCCGATCTATATGGTGATGAAACACCGGGACAGCACGCGCCTTGACGAGCTGAATGCCATCGCCGATGAGATCGAGCAGCAGTTCCCGACCGACGGTTTCTACATTCACCGCAACAGTAACAATGTCGCCTGGCTTCCGCAGCCCGTCGAGAAGGGGCTGGCCGTGAGCTGGTTGCTGGAGAAGCTGCGCGCCGAGCGCGGCATTTTCCCGGTGCTGGGTCTCGGCGACAGCCTGAGCGATCACCGTTTTATGCAGCTCTGCAGCTGGTTTGGGATGCCGCGTCAGAGCCAGTTTGCCGACGCCATTGCGCAGCGCATTTTTAATGAGGGTTAACATGCAGCCACAAGCGAGATTTTCCGGTTCCTACTTACCCGGCGACGTAGAGTTCCTGCTTCAGCCGGTTGAGATGGAGATGACCCCGGTCGATCAAAAAGAGGCGTTGATCCAGTCAGGCAAAAAGCACTACTCCGACATGCTCAGCCAGGAGCCGGCACCAACACCGTGGCACCTCGATCTGTTTAAGCGGGCGCTCGACAGCGGTGCCGAACGGCTTGCCAGAGAGGTTACGCAGCTTGCCCGCGAACTGGCGGCACGTTTTGGCGACGAACCGGTTATTCTGGTCAGCCTTGTTCGCGCGGGCGTCCCGCTCGGCGTGATGCTGCACCAGGCACTGCGCGATATGGGCAAAAGCTCTTTTCACTACGGCATCAGTATCATTCGTGACCGTGGTATCGACAGTGAAGCGCTGAAGATTATCGAGCGTCAGCACGGCACGCGCGGCATTGTGTTTGTCGATGGCTGGACAGGTAAAGGCGCCATCACCGGGGAGCTGATCCGCACCCTCAAAGGACGCGAGGGTTATCCGCCCCAGCCCCGTCTGGTGGTGCTGGCCGATCCCTGCGGCTGTTCATGGCTGGCGGCGAGCGACGACGACTGGCTGATCCCCTTTGGTATTATGGGCGCGCCGGTATCGGGTCTTATCTCCCGTTCGGTGTGGACTGAAGAGGGGCTACACGGCTGTGTGGTCTGTGATCATCTGCGTGAATATGAGTGCAGCCGCATGCTGGTCGATACCGTTGCGCAGTTTCGTAAAACGCTGCAACCCGCGACCCTCCCTGCCCTGCACTGGGATCTGGATGCCGCGCAGGCGTTATGGCAAAAGAGCCGCGAGGTGATCGCCGATCTCGCTGAGCAGTTTAACGTCGACAGCGTCAACCGTATCAAACCCGGGATTGCGGAGGCGACCCGCGCGGTGCTGCGCCGCGTACCCGATCACGTCTTTGTGCGTGCAACAGACGATCCGGACGTTGCCCTGCTCGTCGGGCTGGCGCGCGAAAAAGGCATTGCCGTTACTGAGATGGGCGAGCAGCTCGGGCAGTACCGGGCCGTCACGATAATCAAGAAGGTACTCTGATGACTACACGCCTCTCCCCCTGGCATCTGGGCGCGACGCTCTACATGCCCGCCACACGTAACGATATTGCCGGGGCGATCCTCGACGGGAAGATCCCCGGCCTGCGCTCGCTGGTGATCTGTCTGGAAGACGCGGTCAGCGAAGCGGATATGCCGGATGCCCTTGCCAACCTTGCGCAGCTGTTACACACCCTCAACGCTGCCAAACAGGCTGGCGGCAATGGTGACTGGCCGCTGGTGTTCATTCGCCCGCGCCACCCTGAGATGGGGAAATGGCTGACGGAGCACCTCGCTCTCTCTGCCGTTGACGGGTTTGTGCTGCCGAAATTCACCCTCAGCGCACTGCCGCAGTGGTGGGAGATCATGGGCAATACGCACCTCTGCATGATGCCTACCCTCGAAACCGAAGAGGTGTTTGACGTTGTTCAGATGCGTGAGCTGGCTATCGCCCTGCTCGCCCACCCCTGTCACAGCCGGATTATTGCGCTGCGCATCGGTGGCAACGATCTGATGAACGTGGTCTCCCTGCGTCGTCCGCGCGATCTGACGCTCTACGACAGCCCGATGGGGTACGTGATCAAAATGCTGGTGTCGGTATTTGCACCGCGTGATTTCGCGCTGACCGCGCCCGTTTGCGAACACATTGACGATCATGATGTGATGGCGCGGGAGCTGGCGCTCGATATGGCGCATGGTCTGGTCGGTAAAACGGCGATCCATCCGCGGCAGATTGCGGTCATTGAGCGAGCGCTGATGGTCACTCAGGGCGAGCACTCCGACGCCCTGCGCATTCTCAACTCGACCCAGGCGGTATTTAAATCCCAGGGGTCGATGTGCGAACCGGCGACGCACCGTCGCTGGGCCGTCGGTATTCTCGAACGCGCGCAGGTGTATGGTCTGGTGAATGAGCAAAGCGCAGATGGCATCAGGCTGCTTCCCGCGACTCAGCATCAATAAGGGCGCGCGTGATTTAGCTCATATTGAGGATCGGCCTGCTAGCATTGATGGCCATTTTGTTCAGGGAAGCGAACTGAGAGAAGAATAGCGCAACGTTAATGTCAGACGTTTGAACGCACTTGATCCACTACCTTTGAGGCAGGCTAAACCTAACGATGCAATTAAACACCAGACAGGAAAGGATTTTTAAGCTCGCCAATTTACTGGGTTCCGGTAAACCCGTCGCCGCGGCCGATATTATTACCAGCCTCGAGTGCTCAGAGCCGACGCTTACCCGGGCGCTGAAGGAGCTGCGTGAGTCCTACTCCGCGGAGATTAAGTACAGCAAGGCGGCGCACTCTTACCACCTTGTTAACCCGGGGCATCTGGATAAGAAGACCTTGCGTCGTATGAATGAAGCCCTCGCGGCGCACGCCGAGCTGAAAACCAGCGAAACGGGCGGCAGAGTTTATCTCGATAAGGATAAAAAAACCGCCGTCTCGCTCTCGCTGCGTATGCGCATCTTGCGCAAAATCGACCGCCTGGCGAATCTGAGCGGTACGACGCGCAGTGAAGCCGTCGAAAAGCTGGCCGAACGCGCCGTCGACGATCTGATTAAAGAGTTCAACGCCAAAAAGCTCGCGCGTTAATTCCCGTGCCCCGGCAGCAGGCCGGGCGCCACGTTTTACCCCTCTCCTCATCTTCCCCTGTTGATGCCTATAAAAGTTGGCGTCTTGACACGCATTGCGCATGGTCGCCACGCTGAATGCGGACTAAACTTCGCAGAGGCCGCGCGGCATAACGCTATGTAGTTGTTGAAAAAGCGCTAATTTCATTTAAGGCTCTCTTTTTTTTCCTGCGCTTCGCTGCAATTCACAGTCTCTCCCGGCTTTCTCTGCTATTGCTGGATACAAACCTTTCATACCTCTAACAGGATTAGATAATGCGAAGACTACCCGTTTATCTGTTGCTTGATACCTCTGGTTCGATGCATGGCGAACCGATCGAAGCCGTTAAAAACGGCGTGCAGACACTTCTTACCACCCTTAAGCAAGATCCCTATGCCCTGGAAACTGCCTATGTTTCGGTGATCACCTTTGACTCATCGGCACGCCAGGCGGTACCGCTAACCGATCTGCTGAGCTTCCAATTACCGACACTTGCCGCCAGCGGCACAACCTCCCTTGGTGAAGCGCTCTCCCTTGCCGCCAGCGCCATCAGCAGTGAAGTGCAGAAAACCACCGCAGATACCAAAGGTGACTGGCGACCGCTGGTGTTTCTGATGACCGACGGTTCCCCGACCGACGACTGGCGCAAAGGGTTGCAGGATTTTAAATCGGCGCGCACCGGCGTCGTCGTCGCCTGCGCAGCGGGTCATGATGCCGACACCAGCGTGCTGAAAGAGATCACCGAAGTGGTGCTGCAGCTTGATACCGCCGACAGCTCATCCATCAAAGCGTTCTTCAAATGGGTCAGCGCCAGCATCTCGGTAGGCAGCCAGAAGGTGGAATCCAGCAAAAAAGAGGTGATTGGCCTCGACGATCTGCCGCCACCGCCGCCGGAAGTGAATGTCGTTTTATAACTCATCGATTAAGGGGACGTTATGTCTGTCAGTCTGAGCAAAGGCCAGGGCGTGAGCCTGAAGAAAAATGAGCACGATCTCTCCTCCGTCACCATTGGTCTGGGTTGGGATATCAACGAAGAGAAGAAAGGTTTGCTGGGCGGGCTGTTTGGTAAGAAAGAGGAGGAGTATGACCTCGATGTGATCGCCTTCCTCTGTAACGCCGCAGGAAAGGTGACCGATCTCGGCAAAGTGGAGAATGGCAAACCGACGCTGGTCGATGGCGACATTATCTTTTTCAACAGCCTGCGCCACAAATCGGGCGATATCTGGCTGACGGGCGATAACCGCACCGGCGCGGGTGACGGCGACGATGAGCAGATCATCGTCAAGCTCAATGCGCTGGACGCCAAATATGAAAAAATTGTCTTTATCGTGCAGATCTATAACGGGGAAAAATTGCAGCAGCACTTCGGTAAAGTGCAGAACGCGTTTATCCGTGCCGTTGATGCCCGTAACGTTGAGATGGCGCGCTTTGATCTCTCCGGCGGGCCGAACTTTACTCACCAGCGCTCCATGGTGTTTGCCGAGCTGGTGCGTGAACCGACCGGCTGGAAGCTGAATGCCATCGGCGAGCCGTCGCCTTCAGACTCCTTTGTCGCCCACCTGAGGAACTATATGTGATGCGCCGCTTACCCGTTTACCTGGTGATCGACACCTCCGGCTCGATGCGCGGCGAGTCGATTCACGCCGTTAACGTCGGTATCCAGGCGATGCTGAGCGCCCTTCGTCAGGATCCCTACGCCCTTGAAAGTGTCCATATCTCCATCATCACCTTCGATAATGCGGCGCGTGAGTTTATTCCGCTGACGCCGCTGGAGGATTTCCAGTTCGCCGACATCGTGGTGCCAAGCGCGGGAGCCACCTTTACCGGTGCGGCGCTGGAGTGCCTGATCGAGTGCGTCGACCGGGATGTACGTCGCGCCGATGGCGACCAGAAAGGTGACTGGCGACCGCTGGTCTTTCTGATGACTGACGGCACGCCTTCAGATGCCTTCGCTTATGGCGAAGCGGTGAAAGCGATTCGCAGCCGCGCATTTGGCTCGATCATCGCCTGTGCGGTTGGCCCGAAAGCGGGCCACGAGCACCTCAAACAGCTGACAGATAAAGTGGTGTCGCTCGAAACCCTCGATTCAACGGCCTTCGCGGGCTTCTTTAAATGGGTCTCGGCGAGCGTCTCATCGGGCAGCTCCAGCGCGGGCGTGAATAACGACTCGGATAACCTTCCGCCGCCACCGCCGGAGATCCAGCTGGTGCTGTAAGGAACAGGAGAGGCAACGCGCTGGCGTGCTGCGCCTCTCTGTCACTCCCCTTTTGTTCGCGTTACACGGCCCTCACGAGGATAAGACATGAGACGCCTTCCGGTATTTTTTGTCCTGGACTGCTCAGAGTCCATGATTGGTGAAAACCTGAAAAAAATGAACGATGGTCTGCAAATGATCGTCAGTGATTTAAGAAAGGATCCCCATGCGCTGGAGACTGCCTGGGTCTCGGTCATCGCCTTTGCAGGCATTGCGCGCACCATTGTTCCGCTGCATGAGATCGCCTCGTTTTATCCGCCGCGCCTGCCGATTGGTGGTGGCACGCACCTTGGCGCCGCGCTGCGGGAGCTAAGCGTGCAGATCGACACCCAGGTGAGGGTCACCACCCATGAAGTTAAAGGGGACTGGAAACCGGTGGTCTACCTGCTGACCGACGGCCGCCCGACGGATGATCCCAGCGCGGAGATCAAACGCTGGAAAGAGCACTACGCCCGCAAAGTTAACCTTATCGCGGTCGGTCTTGGCCCCTCGGCGGATCTCAATATCCTCAGGCAACTGACGGAAAATGTGATGCTGTTTACCGAGTCCCGTGAGGGTGACTTTACCCGCTTTATTAAGTGGATCACCGCCTCCGTCACCGCCCATAGCCGCAGCGTGGGTGAAGAGAAACCGCCGGAACTCAACCAGACGGAGTATATCGTCCGGCTGGCGAAAGAGGACGTTGTCCGCGCCTATGATGAGAATTGCGTGACGCTCACCGGGCGCTGCAGCAAAACCCGCCGCCCCTATCTGATGAAATATGAGCGCCCGCCGGTGAACGTCTCCGGTCTCGATTTCCGTCTTAACCTGAACAACTTCAATATTGCCGGTTGCTACCCTATCGATGAAGAGTACTTCGACTGGTCTGACGCATCGACCTACAACGTGCAGGTAAACACCCGCGATCTGCACGGTGTGCCGGGCTGCCCCCACTGCGGTAACGCCAGCGCGTTTGCCATGTGCGCCTGCGGCAAACTGCTCTGCATCGATGGGCCTGATGAGGTGGTTTGCCCATGG
Source organism: Kosakonia cowanii JCM 10956 = DSM 18146 (assembly GCF_001975225.1). Lineage (NCBI taxonomy): Bacteria > Pseudomonadati > Pseudomonadota > Gammaproteobacteria > Enterobacterales > Enterobacteriaceae > Kosakonia > Kosakonia cowanii. The sequence continues at coordinate 3,476,275 of NZ_CP019445.1, forward strand.
TGCGAAAGAGTGCTCTCCTTCAGAGATAACGGCGGAGATTCCGATTTTGACGTGAGCAGAGGACGAGGCTAATGAGCGCTGAAAAAGAGATTATCGGCTTTATTCTGCAGTCGCGCGGGCATGAAGTCGGTGAGGCAGAGTTAACCGCGTTGTCCGGGGAGCCTGCGCTGCGGGACAAACTCGACGCGTTATTCACCGAGCTGGAAAACCAGCTCGCGGCCGTCGAGGGTAAAGCCACAACACCGCAGGCTGAGGAGAGCGCTGAAGCGATCGCATCAGCAGACGACGTGGTAACAGAGCCCGACGCTGAACAGGCCGCGCCGCGCCCGGAGTTGTGGAAGCTAATGCCCTATTACGAATTTGAGACCCCGGCAAAAGCGACCCTTGACCCAACGCCGCCGGTGTTGAAACCAGGCCAGGTGCCGCCAGCGCGATCCGCCGAAGCAGAACGGCCACGCCCTGTGCCATGCGCGCGTATCAGCGTGCCGAATGCCCGTGCAGGCGAAGCCTTTTGTGCCCCGCTGGTGATTACCCTTGATGATGGGCAGACGGCAACCATTAATGATGTTGTGATCCCTGAAGCGTGCGGGCTTCATTTCGACAAGGCGCAGCAGGTACTGAGCGGCGTACCGTCACAGAGCGGCGATATCGAGATGCTGGTGCGCTGGTCCTGCGCTTCGCACACCAATGGTGAAACGCCGCTGCTGTTTGTGGTGAATCCGGATCCGCGCAGCCTGTGGAAAATCATTGAGCCGCCAGCGGATGCCCCCTACCCGAAAGCGCATGTCGAACATGAAGGGATTGTGCGTGATGGCGTGAGGATCGCCGGGGCGAGCCGCCGCGGGCGCTCCCATGAGCATGCGGGCAGCTTCCGCGATGATGACTTCTATCTCAACCACAGCGAAGAGACGGGCTGGAGCGTGATGCTGGTGGCCGATGGCGCGGGCAGCGCGGCAAACTCCCGCGAAGGATCGCGAATAGCCGCCGAAGTGGCCGGGGAGTATCTCTTCAGCCAGTTACGCGGGCCGCGAGGCGCAGAGTTAAAGCAGCAGATTGCGCGCTGGGGCACAGAGGAGCAGCAAAATACCATTAACGCGATGCTTCACCACTTTAAGCAGGCGGCAACCCTTGCGGTTAACAGCATCTCGAATGAGGCTATTCGCGCGGAGCAGCCGGTAAAAACCTACTCCACCACGCTGCTGGCAACCGTCTCACTGCGGCTCGGCGAGCAGCTGTTTGCCGCCGCGTTCTGGCTGGGCGACGGCGCAATTGCGGCTTACAGCCCCTCGGGCAAAGTGCGCGTGTTAGGCAATCCTGACAGCGGCGAGTATGCCGGGCAGACGCGCTTTCTCGACGCGTCGATTATTGCCGATCCCGCCTTCTCCGGACGCATCAGCGTCGGCAAATGGCAGGATGTCTCGCATCTTATCCTGATGACCGATGGCGTCTCCGATCCCCGCTTTGAAACGGATAACGGCCTGCGCAGCGACGAGAAGTGGACGCAGCTGGTCAACGAGCTTTCACCCCTGCTTGAGGATGCCGGGCAGGCACCGGAACGTCTCGCCGAGTGGCTCAACTTTTTCTCCCCAGGCAACCATGATGACCGCACTCTTGTGCTGGCATGGTGACTGACACGCGTTACGGGTGACTGAATATGGCAAATATCGTTACATGTACAACAAAAGATGGGCAGACGGTGCAGTACGTCGACGAAGTCATCGGATCGGGTTCGATGAAAGATGTCTACTTCTCACCGGACAAGTCCTATGTGGTGGCCTTCTACCACAAGCCGCAAAACGCCCAGGCGAGAGAGCGGATTGATATGATCACCGGGCGTTACCGGCAGAATATCTTTGAGCAGGCGGGCGGGGATTACTGGAAAGATCTCTTCTGCTGGCCGACGCATGTCGTGGAGCACAACAACAAAATCGGTATTGTCGTTCCCGTCTATCAGCAGCACTTCTTCTTTAAGTATGGTTCGAAGAATGATGACTTCCTCGGCATCAAAGGGCGTGAAAAAGAGGGAAAATGGTTCGCCAGCGCCAGTAACCAGAACAAATTCCTCGATCCGCGCGAGCGCGGCAACACCCTCACCTATCTGAAGGTCTGCCTGCTGCTGACCCGTGCGGTGAGAAGGATGCATGCCGCAGGCCTCTGCCACAGTGATTTGAGCTACAAAAACGTGCTGGTCGATCCCGAGCAGGGCCACGCCTGTATTATCGATGTCGATGGGCTGGTCGTGCCGGGAAAATACCCGCCTGACGTGGTTGGCACCCCCGATTTCATCGCGCCGGAAGTGGTGGAAACCAGCCACCTCGCGAAAGAGGATCCTAAGCGCGTGCTGCCGAGCATCGCGACGGATCGCCATGCGCTGGCGGTGCTGATCTACATGTATCTCTTTTTCCGCCACCCGCTCAGAGGCGGAAAAATTCACGATCTCGATGATGAGACACGGGACGAAACGCTGGCGATGGGCGAGCGGGCGCTGTTTATCGAACACCCGACGGACAGAAGCAATGCCGTCAAGCTTAATCAGATCTCCCCGTTTGCGCTGCCCTGGGCCGACCCGGAAAAAATTCCCTATACCATTATGGGGCCCTATCTGACGCCGCTGTTCGATCGGGCGTTTATCGAGGGGTTGCATAACCCTCCCCGTCGCCCGACGGCTGATGAGTGGGAAAGCGCACTGGTGAAAACCGTGGATCTGATCCAGCCCTGCCAGAACAGCAGCTGTGATCAGAAATGGTATGTCTTCTCCGGCAAAACCAAACCGGTCTGCCCCTACTGCGCAACGCCCTACAGTGGGAAATTGCCGATTCTTAACCTCTACTCCTCCCGTAAGGCAGGCAGCTTCCGGCCTGACGATCACCGGTTAATGGTGTGGAGCGGTCAGTCCCTTTACGCCTGGCATGTGAACCGGCTGATTGCGCCGAATGAGCGCACCACCGCGGAGCAGAAAAAGCGTGTTGGCTACTTTGTTTACCATAACGATCAGTGGTGGCTGGTGAACGAAGGGATTGAGGGGCTGATGTCGCTCCCGGATAAAAGGCCTATCCCGATTGGCGACAAAATCGAGCTGACGGACAACGCGCAATTCGTTCTCTCCCAGGAAGAAGGCGGCAGGCTTGTGGTAGTTCAGCTCCTTTCCAACTGATTAACATCAACGGCAGGCAGCCTTTGCCTGCTTTTTTTCATGGAGTTCATCATGCTGCCAACGCTTACCACCATCAGTGGCATTTTTTATCGGGCAATCGATCCTGCTTACCGCGATCTGGCACTGGCGGGGTCGCGAAATGCGGGCAGATATTCGCGGGCCGATCAACCGACGCTCTACCTGAGTTCCTCACCCGAGGGCGTCGACGCGGCGATGCAGGCGCATAAAGCGAACCGCAGCGCGCAGCAGGAGATTATGCAACTGCGCGTTCACGCCGCCCGCATTTTTGATTTACGCAACGCTGCTGCGTTAACGGCCGCCGGTATCGATCTTGCTGATGCCGTTGCGCCGTGGCAGGAGATTGTCGCCGCAGGCGGCACGCCCTCCTCCTGGCGCGTGCGTCAGCAGCTGGAAACGTTGGGTGCGGCGGGTTTAATTGACCCTTCGCGCAAAGCGCCGGGTCTCTGGCATCTGGTGCTGTTTAGCTGGAATAGCGGCGCCGGGCAGCCCGAGGTGGAGATCGTGGCGTGAAGCCTGTGAAGATAACAGATTGTTTATCAATGTAAAAAAGTATGAGAGAACGCGCTTTTTGAGCACAGATAAATCTCAGATCATTGCAAAACCATTAATTATGGTAGGCAATTATTGTTGATCGATACTATTTTTATGCGATATTTACTCTTGTCTTGACGGTGTCTCCTGCCTAATCAAGACCCGCTCGTGACTGAGCAAACTGATGATGTACTAAAAGAAAAAATAGTATTTTGACTCTGCTGCCCTCCCGTGAGGGCATTTTTTTCGCCTGCGTTTTAGTAACAACGCTGCATCGCAATCCGCCGGCTTGCATCCAGCCCGCTTGCGGCTTCTGCGGCAATCAGGCTTTTAAGCCGTGGCGAAAGCACATCCTCTTTGATCTCCTCAAAACCCAGCGAAGCGTAAAACGCGGCGTTAAATGGCGCATAGCGATCGGTGGTCAGCGACGCGCCCGCTAAACCGCGCCTCTCTCCTGCGCTCAGCAGCGCCCGCAGCAGCTGGCGACCAATCCCCTTGCGCTGCCACGCCGGGTGAACATCCATTTCGGCGATATGCAGCCAGTTATCGACGATCTGCGCCCCGGCAAAGCCGACCGGCTGTTGGTCGGCAGTCAACGCCACCAACAGCACTCCTTCGCGGGATAAATGTTCGAGATCTTCAAGGCTGGTTGCCGCCGGTTCACCGCTTACCGCCCCGGCGGCTCGTAGCGTTTCAAAAGCGGCGAGTTCAATCTCTCTTAGCGCGGCGAGATGCCCGGTGCGGGCTGGCGCAATGGTGATGTCATTCATTGAGTTCCTGAATTATTCGAGGCAATCAGTTCACTGTCGATTATCTCTTTAACCACCCCTTCTGTCTGCCAGCGCGTCAGCTTTTCCACTACCGTGTGATAGAGCGCATCCTGCTGATGCGGTAGACAAATCGCCTGGGCAATCTGCATAAAATCATCCTCCAGCACGCGGTATCCGGGGTGTTCTGCCGCCGTTTTCTCCAGGGGCTGGCGGATCCCGGCGACCATATCGCCCTCACCATGTAGAAAGGCTTCAATCGCCGCCTGCGATGAACTTAGTCGATTGAGCGTGGCGTGATCAAGCTCGCGGGTTAAGTAGAGATCGTACGCCGCGCCCCTGCCGACGTTTATCACCACGCCGGGTTTATCCATCTGCGCCACGCTCTGCCACGGGCTTTGCGCCTTTACCAGCGCCGTGCCCTGAATAGTGATATAGGGCTGGGTGAAACGTAATGTCTCTTCGCGTTTGGGATCGACGGCGAGGAAAGCGATATCCCAGACGCCGTTCTCTGCATCCTCCACCACTTTTCCGGCGGTCGGATAGGTAATAAATTGCGCCTCTTTTGCCATATCGGCGGCAATCCGCCGGGCAAGTTCAACGGTGATCCCGGCAGGCTCACCCGCCGCGGTCTGGCGGGCAAGCACGGCATTGCCTAAATTGATGGCGAAACGAAGCGGTTGACTGGCTGACATAGTGCTTCTCCTGAAAGCAGTTTATGCCTTCAAAAGATAGCAGACGCGCGTCACTGCGGGCGGGCAATCAACCTTTTCAGTTCGGGAATACAGGAGCCGCAGTTAGTGCCGCACTTAAGCTTTTCACCAAGGCGCGAAACGCTGTTGCACCCTGACTGAATCGCCTCGCTGATCGCCCGCTCACCGACAGCAAAACAGCTACAGATTGTCGCACCGGCAGGCGCCTTGCCGTTGGCGCTGCGCCCGGCCAGTAATGCCAGCCGTTGTGCGGCGCTTTGTGGCGGCCGGGAAAAGGCGGCGATGACCGCTGCCCGGTCTGGCTGCGGGCGCTGACGCTGCGCGTAAAAGGCCAGTTGCAGTTCGCCATCCGCCCAGGCGAGAAGATTAAAGCCGTCGCTGCCAAGGGCGGCAGGCTGGCACAGCCACGCGTCGGCCAGAAAATGTTCGCGCAGCCACGCCATCCATGATGTTGGCCACGCATTGTCAGCGAGCGCAAAGTGCGTGATGCCGGGCTGAGTAATGCGGCTCCAGTAGGCGATTTTCGGCGCTGAAAGCGTATCTTCACGCAGAAAGAGTTCGCCCTGCCAGGCGGCCTGCCAGCGCTGAATACTGACCGGCATCTGCTTACTCTCCGGCTGACCGGAAAGCGGATCGGTCTCGGCGGCAATCAGCGCATCGACCCGCGCCTGCTGGCTAAAGGCGCTGTTCCAGTGCATCGGCACAAACACCCTGCCGCGCGGTTGCAGCGCATCCGGCTGCGCGCGCAGCAGCAGCCAGCCATGAGTTGAGGAAACGCGCAGCAGATCGTTGGCGCTAATCTGCGGCGCATCGTCGGGGTGAAACTGGCAAAACGGTTCGCTGATATGCTGCATCAGCCGCGGGGATTTAGCGCTGCGCGTCATGGTGTGCCACTGATCGCGGATGCGTCCGGTGTTCATCACCAGCGGCCAGCGCGGCGTCGGCGGGTTGGCGGGCAGACGCGGCGTCACGGCAATCAGGCGCGCCTTCTCATCGGCAAAAAAGAAGCGGTTATCGGTAAATAACCGCGCCGTGCCGTGGGGATGCAGCGCATTTACCGGCCACTGCACGGGCTTAAGATCGTCCCACTGTTGCCGGCTGAGCGTCGCGAGGCCGCTGATATCAAACGCCCGCGAGCCCTCATTTTCAAACCCCGACAGCGCGGCATGTTCGCAAAAGATCTCCGCCGGGTGCTGCCAGCTAAAGGCGTCGGCAAACCCCATGCGTTGCGCCACCTGGCTTACGATCCACCAGTCGGCGCGCGCCTCGCCCGGCGGTGGTAAAAAGGCGCGCTGGCGGGAAATGCAGCGCTCAGAGTTGGTAACGGTGCCGTTTTTCTCGCCCCACGCCAGCGCTGGCAGGCGGATATGCGCTGCGCGAGTGGTATCGGTGTCGCGCATCACGTCCGAAACAATCACCAGCTCGCAGCGTGCCAGCCCGGCGCGCACCCGATCGGCATCCGGCAGCGAGACCAGCGGGTTGGTGCCCATAATCCACACCGCTTTTATCTCGCCCTTTTCCACAGCGCGAAAGAGTTCGACGGCATTCAGTCCGGGACTTTTTGTGACGTTGTCACTCTTCCAGAAGCGTCCGACGCGGTCGACCTCCTGCGGCGAGAAGCCCATATGTGAAGCCAGCTGGTTTGCCAGCCCACCCACTTCCCGCCCGCCCATGGCATTTGGCTGACCGGTTATCGAAAACGGCCCGCAGCCTGCACGGCCGATTTTCCCCGTTGCCAGGTGGAGGTTGATAATGGCATTGCACTTATCAACGCCGGAAGTGGATTGATTAATGCCCATCGAGTAGAGCGTCACCAGCGTATCGCTGGCGGCAATCATCTGGTAAAAGGCCAGCAGCGCTTCCTGCGGTAGCTGGCAATAGTCCGCGGTGCGCTCAGGCGTCCACTCCTCGACCGCCGCCAGCGTCTGCGCTGCGCCAGTGGTGTAATGATTGAGAAACTCCCGGTCGAGCTTGCCCTGCTGCGCCATAAAATGGAGCGCGCCGCAAAACAGCGCCGCATCGCTGCCGGGGCACAGCGGCAGGTGGAGGTCGGCGAGATCGCAGGTGGCGGTGATGCGCGGGTCTATAACGATAATGCGCATCTCCGGGCGCGCCTGTTTGGCTCTCATCAGCCGCTGGTAAACTACCGGGTGCGCCCAGGCAGTATTTGAGCCGGTGAGGATCACGCACTCTGCAAGCTCCAGATCCTCATAGCTGCACGGCACCGCATCGGCACCATACGCCCGTTTATAGCCCACCACCGCCGAGGCCATACAGAGGCGCGAGTTGGTGTCCATGTTTCCACTGCCGATAAAGCCTTTCATCAGCTTATTGGCGACATAGTAATCCTCCGTCAGCAACTGGCCGGAGCCGTAAAAGGCCACCGCCTGCGGGCCGAACTGCACAATTACCCGCTGCAACCCTTCCGCCACCGCATCCAGCGCGCGCTCCCAGCTTACCGGCTGCTGGTCGATCTCTGGCTGCAACAGTCGCCCGGTGAGATCCAGCGTTTCACCCAGCGCGCTGCCCTTCACACAGAGCCGCCCGTGGTTCGCCGGGTGCAACGTATCACCCTGGGCGCTAAACCCTTGCCCTTCAGGCTGCATACGCACTCCGCACCCGACGCCGCAGTAAGCGCAGGTGGTAGAAACCGCCGCGCCCGTCACAGGCTCACCGTGGCGATGCGCTGTTCGCGCCCTGCCGCGACGCTTTGCGGCTGCGCCAGCACCCACACGCGCCCGCCCTCCACTTTCACCGGCCAGACGCTGAGTGCGGTCTGCTCATCATCGAGGCTGCGGCCATCGCGCAGGCGAAAACGCTGCTTATAGAGCGGCGAAATCACCACCGGTTCACCGTTAACGTCCCCAGCAGCCCGCGCGCCAGTACATTCGCCTCGCTATCCGGTTCATGGTTGCTGAGGGCAAACACCTGCTGCGGGTGATCCGGCAGATGGAAGAGCGCGATTTGCTGATGACCGAGCCGCGCCGCCATCCCCGCATGGTGCGGGATCTCCGATAATGCGCAGAGATCGACCCAGCCCTGCGGCAGCGGGTTGTGTCCAGAAGAAGGCAGTGCGGCGCGCTCATGTGTGGTTGCCGGGCGGATCTGCTGGCGCTCCGGCACCATCACCACTCCCTCATCGGGCCGATCGCTGTTCACAAACGGGCGAAACAGCGCCAGCCGATCCGGGTCCGAGAGCGTGGTTTGCCATTCACACTGATAAGCGTCGATCACCGTCTGCATCTCGCTCTCCAGCTCGGCGGCGATGTTCAGGCTATCCTCCAGCACCACCTCGCGCAGGTAAGCCATGCCGCCGTCGAGATTATCCATCCAGGTGCTGGTGCGTTGCAGGCGGTCGGCGGTGCGGATGTAGAACATTAAAAAGCGATCGACGGTGCGGATTAACGCCTCGGTGCTCAAATCCTGCGCCAGCAGATCGGCGTGGCGCGGCTTCATGCCGCCATTGCCGCAGACATAGAGGTTCCAGCCCTTCTCGGTGGCGATCACGCCAACATCCTTACTCTGCGCTTCGGCGCATTCGCGGGTGCAGCCGGAGACCGCCATCTTGATTTTGTGCGGCGAGCGCAGCCCTTTGTAACGGTGCTCCAGTTGCAGCGCCAGCGCGGTGGAGTCCTGCACGCCGTAGCGGCACCAGCTGGATCCGACGCAGGATTTCACCGTGCGCAGGGATTTGCCATACGCATGCCCGGTCTCAAAACCGGCTTCAACCAGTTGCTGCCAAATCTCCGGCAGCTGTTCGAGGCGCGCACCAAACAGGTCGACGCGCTGGCCGCCGGTGATCTTGGTATAGAGGTTATAGCGCCGCGCAATCTGCCCGATGGCAATTAGCCCGTCCGGCGTGATTTCCCCTGCGGGAATGCGCGGCACCACCGAGTAGGTGCCATCTTTCTGGATATTGGCAAAAAAGCGGTCGTTGGTATCCTGCAACGGCAGGTGTTGCGGCTTCAGCAGGTACTCGTTCCAGCAGGAGGCGAGCACCGAGCCGACCAGCGGTTTGCAGATCTCGCACCCGTGGCCGCGCCCATGTTTCGCCAGCAGTTCGTCAAAGGTGCGGATATTGCCCACCCGCACCAGGTGGTAGATCTGCTGGCGCGAGTACGGGAAGTGTTCGCAGAGATCCTTTTTCACTTCGACGCCCATCTCTTCAAGCGCGAACTCCATCACCTGCTTGGTGAGCGCTGCGCAGCCGCCGCAGCCGGTCGCCGCTTTGGTGCAGGATTTGATCGCTGCCATATCGGCACTGCCGCTGTTCACTGCCGCACAGATATCTGCTTTGCTGACGTTATGACAGGAGCAGATCTGCGCGCTGTCGGGCAACGCCGCAACGCCGAGCGTTGGCGCTGCTTCCCCACTGCTGGCAGGCAGGATCAGCGTCTCGGGCCTCGCGGGCAGCGGCATATCATTGAGCATCATCTGCAACAGCGTGCTGTAAGACTCGCTGTCACCAATCAGCACCGCACCAAGCAGCTTTTTGCCATCCTCTGAGACGACGATTTTTTTGTAGATCTCCGCCGGGCCATCAACCCAGCTGTAGCTCTCACTCCCCGGCGTGCGGCCGTGGGCATCGCCAATCGACGCCACTTCAACGCCAAGCAGCTTCAGCTTGGTGCTCATGTCCGCGCCGGTAAATGCCGCGTCACCGTCCGCCAGTGTCTCCGCCAGTGTGCGCGCCATCTGATACCCCGGCGCGACGAGGCCGAAAATTTGCCCATTCCACAGCGCGCATTCGCCAATGGCGAAGACGTCAGGATCGGAGGTGCGGCACTGGTCATCAATCACAATGCCGCCGCGCGGCCCAATTGCCAGCCCGCAGTCGCGCGCCAGGTTGTCGCGCGGGCGAATGCCTGCCGAGAAGAGCACCAGATCGGTTTCAAGAAAAGTGCCATCGGCAAAGTTCATGCGATAGCGGCTGGTCTCTCCGGCGACGATTTCGCGCGTCTCTTTGCCGGTATGCACCTGCACGCCAAGGGCTTCGATTTTGCGCCGCAGCATCGCCGCCCCGCCCTCATCCAGTTGTACGCCCATCAACCGCGGCGCAAACTCCACCACATGGGTTTGCAGGCCGAGGTTTTGCAGCGCGTTCGCCGCTTCCAGCCCAAGCAGGCCGCCGCCGACCACCACGCCACGCTTGCCCTCCTCGGCACAGGCTTTGATCGCCACCAGGTCGTCGAGGGTACGGTAGACCAGGCAGCCTGGTGCGTCGTTCCCTGGGATCGGCGGAACAAACGGCGATGAACCGGTAGCCAGCACCAGCCGATCCCACGCCGTCTGGCGACCGAGCTTATCGACGACAAAACGGTGCTGAAGGTCGATCTGCGTAATTCCCTGATTCAGGCGCAGCTCAATGCCGGTGGCCTCGAAAAAGCCCTCTTCGACCATCGACAGCGACGCAGCGCTGCGCCCGGAAAACCAGGCGGAGAGATGCACGCGGTCATAGGCCGGTACCGACTCCTCGGCAAAGACAATCACCTGGTAGCGCAGATGCAGTTCGCGCTCCACCAGCTGTTGCAGAAAGTGGTGGCCGACCATGCCGTGTCCGGCGACAACTAAAACAGGTTTTGACATCACATCGCTCCTCGCTATCTCAGTGGATAACGGCTGGTTCAGAATGGGGGAAAGATCCTCTTCAGGGGTAAAGAGGCTCGGCTGGCCGGGGGTATTAAGCCGGGCGAAGTAACCCGGCCCGTCGCTGATATCGCCCCACAGCAGTACGCCGCGCAGCTGGTTATTGCTTATCACCAGGCGGCGGTAATCGCCGGTAAACGGATCGGTTGCGGTGTAAACCGCATCGCCGTCGCGCACCCCGGCGCAGTAGAGATCGAGGCCGCTCACTTTCAGGCGCAGCGGCACCTCTTCAAGCGCGAACGGCGCATCCGCTTCACCAAGAAGCCTGGCGGCAAGGGTCTCCGCCTGCCGCCAGCAAGGTGCTACCAATCCAAAGGTGATCTCACCGAACTGGCAGCACTCGCCGATCGCTGAAATCGCCGCATCGTCAGTACGCAAGTGTCCATCCACCAGAATGCCGCGATCGCACGCCAGCCCGGCAGCCTGCGCGAGGGCGATATTCGGTCGCACCCCAGCGCAGACCACCACGCCCTGCGCCGGGATCTGCCGTCCATCCTGCAACTCCACCGCGCTAAGTCGCCCCTGCGCATCGGCGCAGCAGGCGCGCGTCTCTGCCGCCAGCAGCGTGTCGATGCCGCGTGCGTTGAGGCTCGCTTGCAGCAGCGTTGCCGCGTGCGCATCCAGCTGTTGATCCATCAGGTGCGGGCCGCGATGCACAATCACGCTGTGAATACCGCGCTGCGCCAGCGCCGCCGCGGCTTCAATTCCCAGCACCCCGCCGCCCAGCACCACCGCCGTCTCTTTGGCGCTGAGCTGGCTCAGCATCGCCTCAACATCCGCCTGCTGGCGAAAGGCGTAGACGCCAGGTAGATCGATGCCGGCAAGCGGCGGCATAAAGGGGCGCGATCCGGTGGCGATCACCAACTGGTCGTAAGCGAGTGATTCCCCGCCAACGCACACGGTGCGGGCGGCGCGATCGATCGCCGTCACCGGCTGCCCCGCAAGCCGCGTCACACCGTGGCGGGCATACAAGGCCTCGTCATGCATCACGATCTCATCGAAGGTTTTCTCGCCCGCCAGCACCGGCGTCAGCAGAATGCGGTTATAGGCCGCTCTCGCCTCCTCATCGATCAGCACAATATGAAAGCGGCCAGGCGCGCGTTCGCAGAGCTGTGCGACCAGCCGCGCACCCGCCATGCCGTTGCCAATCACTATCAGACGCGGTTTCTCCATCGGCATATTCCTCAGGCCACGGCTTTATGTTTTTCATGCAGGAAGTGCAGCACCTGCTGGCGGTAGTGATGAAACTGCGCATCGTTAGCCAGCGCCAGCCGTGAGCGCGGACGCGGCAGTGTGACCTCCAGCACCTCGCCCACCTTCGCCGCCGGGCCGTTGGTCATCATCATTACCCGGTCAGAGAGCAGCACCGCTTCGTCGACGTCATGGGTGATCAGCACAATGGTGGTGTTGAGCTGGGTCTGGATCTCCATCACCGCATCCTGCAAATGGGCGCGCGTCAGGGCATCGAGTGCGCCGAAAGGCTCATCCATCAGCAGCACTTTGGGCTTCATCGCCAGCGCGCGGGCAATGCCGACACGCTGCTTCATGCCGCCGGAGACCTCGCCGGGGCGCTTATGCATCGCATGCCCCATATGCACCAGTTCAAGGTTGTGGGCGATCCACGCCTGCATCTCGCTTTTGCTCATCTCGCCTTTAAACACCTGGTGTACCGCCAGCGCGACATTCTCCGCCGCCGTCAGCCACGGCAGCAGGGAGTGGTTTTGAAACACCACCCCGCGTTCGGGGCCGGGCCGACGATCTCCTGGTTATCACACAGCAGCACCCCCTGTGTCGGGCGGCTCAGCCCGGCAATCAGGTTTAAGAGCGTTGATTTGCCGCAGCCGGAGTGACCAATCAGGCTGACCGTCTCCCCCTGGGCGATGGTAAAGCTGACATCATCAAGGGCGACAAACGGCCCGCTGGCGGTGGCAAAGGTTTGGGTCACGTTTTCGACCCGGATAATGGCGTGTCTCTTTTTCATTTATGACTCCCGACGAGTGTCGTAGCTAAAACGGCGGGCAATGGCCATCAGCCCCTGCTCCAGCGCCATCCCCACCACGCCAATCAGCAGAATGGCGATGATGATGTTTTGCACATTGAGGTTGTTCCACTCATTCCAGATCCAGAAACCGATGCCGACGCCGCCGGTCAGCATCTCGGCGGCGACAATCACCAGCCAGGCGATACCGATCGATAAGCGCACACCGGTGAGGATGTGCGGCAGCACGGCGGGAAAGAGGATTTTGCGCATCACGGTGAACTCACTGAGCTTCAAAACGCGCGCGACGTTGAGGTAATCCTGCGGAATACGCATCACCCCTTCGGCGGTGTTGAGGATCATCGGCCAGATGGAGCAGATAAAAATCGTCCATGTCGAGGCCGGTTCGGCGCGCTGAAACAGCAGCAGGCCAATCGGCAGCCAGGCCAGCGGGCTGACCGGGCGCAGCAGCGCGATCAGCGGGCCAAACATGCGGGCGATAAAGCGAAAGCGGCCAATCAGAAAGCCGACGGGAATGCCGACCAGCGCCGCCAGACCAAAGCCGAGCGCCACGCGCTCAAGGGAGGCGAGCACGTTCCAGCCGATGCCCATATCATTCGGCCCGTCGATATAAAACGGCTCGGCGAAGAGCGTTTTCGCCGCTTCCCAGGTTTGCAGCGGTGTCGGAAAGCCTTTGCTGTTGAGCGCCGCCACCTGCCAGAGGGCGATCAGCACAACTGCGCCGAGCAGGCCGGGGATCGCGGCGCTAATAACGCGCTGCATCATCTTGCGCAGGCGGTGTACCGGCGCGCGTTTCGCCACTATAGGTGCAGCCTGTGGCGCGGCGGCTTTCAGCGGCACAATCGCTGCGCTCTGCGGCGTGGGCTCCAGCGGGATCACTTTCGGTTGGGTATTCGCAGACATTCTTGGCCTCACTTAGCGGTGGATGGCAAAACTGTTGGCGTAGGCCGCAGGATCGCTGCCGTCCCACACTTTTCCGTCAATCAGGGTGCTGCTGCGCATTTGGCTGGTGGGCACGCTGATGCCGCCCACCGCCGTCGCGGCCTGTTTGTAGAGTTCGCTGCGGTTGATCTGGCGCGCGACGGCGAGGTAGTCGGGAGCGCTTTTCAGCAGGCCCCAGCGTTTTTGCTGAGTCAGAAACCAGATGCCGTCGGAGAGCCACGGGTAGCTGACCGCGCCATCGTTGAAGAAGCGCATCGCATGGGCGTCCTGCCAGGTTTTCCCTAATCCATCTTCATAGTGGCCGAGCATCCGGCCTTCGATGGTCTCGACGGCGGTGTTGATATAGGCGCGGGCGGCGATGGTTTTTGCCGTTTCGCGGCGGTTTTCATCGGAGGCGTCGATCCAGCGCGAGGCCTCCAGCACTGCGGCGGTCAGGGCGCGCGCCGCATTGCCGTTTGCCGAGACCCACGCCGAGGTAGTGCCGAGCACTTTTTCCGGGTGATCGGGCCAGATCTGCTGGCTGGTGGCGGCGGTAAAGCCGATGCCGTCGAGAATGGCGCGCTGGTTCCACGGCTCGCCAACGCAGAAGCCGCTCATATTGCCAATCTTCATGTTCACCACCATCTGCGGCGGCGGCACCACGACATTGCGCACATCGGCAAAGGGATCGATCCCGGCATTCGCCAGCCAGTAGTAGAGCCACATGGCGTGGGTGCCGCTCGGGAAGGTCTGCGCAAATGTGTAGGTGCCCTGCGGGCTGGCGGCAATCACCTTTTTCAGCGATGCGCCATCGGTAACGCCCGCTGCTTTTAATTGATTCGATAAGGTGATCGCCTGGCCGTTGTTGTTGAGCGTCATCAGCACCGCCATCTCGCGCTGTGGGCCAGAGACGCCGAGTTGCAAGCCGTAGACCATGCCGTAAAGCACATGGGCGGCATCGAGTTCGCCGGAGAGCAGCTTGTCGCGCACCGAGGCCCAGCTCGACTCTTTACTCGGGATAATGGTGATGCCGTACTTCTCATCAAACTTCTTCACCGCCGCCATCACCACCGGCGCGCAGTCGGTGAGCGGGATAAAGCCGACGCGCAGGGTCTTCTTCTCCGGCGCGTCTGAACCTGCCGCCCACACGCTGTTCATCAGGCCCGGGATCAGCAGGCTGCCGCCCAGCGCCGCGCTGCCCGCCAGAAAGCGGCGGCGCGAAAGTTTACTCACGGTGTTGTCATCGTCTTGCGTCATTGCGGCATCCTGTCATTTGAAAAGGGGCAAAAAAAAAGCGTCCGGTTAGCGCTCAGTCTCCTGAACGCTAACGGACGCCTTTATCCGGGAAGTGATGCTGGCCGCCATTAGCCAGCACCTTCTTAAATGAGATAAGCAGAATGTGTGCCAGGTTTCTGATGCCTGTAAAAACAGGGGATTAGCGATTTGGCTCACAAAATTTGCACCGCAACGGGCGGCGAAATGCACACCTGCGGTGCAGCTACTCCTTTGGGGTTAGGTGGGTTTTTTACCCATTACGGCGGCGACGGAGAGCATCGCATCGGCGATCTCCGCCAGCTTCTTGTTCTGCTGCATCGCCATCTCGCGCAGGGTTTTGTGCGCCTGCGGCTCGCTCATCGCGTGGTGCTGCATCAGCAGGCTTTTCGCCCGCTCCACCAGCTTGCGCTCGGCAAGGGTGGCGCGCAGCCCGGCGAGTTCCGCATCCAGCGCCTGCAACTGGCGGGACTGCTGCTCAACCAGCTCCAGCACCGCGCGGCTCAGTTGCGGCGGGATCAGCGCCGTAAAGTGTTCCTCAGCCTGCGGCAGCTGGGCGATCTCCTGGCGCTGCTGCTCGGCGTCGCGCTGTGCCGCAGCAATGCGCTGGCGACAACACTGCATCACCCCTTTTTCCAGCGCATCTTCAATACGTTTCATGGCATCGATACGCATTGTGGTGACCTCAAACCAGCGCAGTGCCGCCTCCGTTGGCTCGCCCGGCGGCAGCGTGCGGCTACAGGCGAGGCGGCGAAAGCGCTCCAGCTCGCGGCTCTCCTCCTGCTGCTGTTGCTGCCACAGGGCGAGGCTTGTGGCATCGGCAAACTCGCTGAAGGTGTGAAAGCAGCGCTCCTGGGCATCAATCAGCTCCACCAGTTGCTGGCTCGCTGACTCATCAACCGAACCAGTGGTAAAGCCTGCCGCCACCAGCGCCCGCTCCTGCCCGGCCAGCTCTTTGCCCTGCATAAAGCTGAACAGCGCCAGCAGCGCGCGCGAGACGCTGGGATCGCCGGAGGTGTCGGCAGTTTCCACGATCAGCGCCAGGTGGCAGCGGATCACCTCGTTGTAGCGCTGCATCGCTTCCGGCTGGGCAATGACGAGCTGCTGCACCTGCTCGCGCAGCGGCGGCAGCGTGCTCAGGCTGTGCAGCACGCTGGCGATGCGGCTAAAAAGCCGCGCGGCGTTGCCCCGCTCCAGCCCTTCCTGATCGAGCGTTGCCAGTTGCTGATGCACCGCCTGCGCGGCGCGCTCCACCTGCTCTGCCCGCTCGCGCAGCCGCCCGCCCCAGGTTTTCCCCTGCGAGCAGAGGAAAATATTGGCCGTACCGCGCTCGCGTTGCAGCAGATGAATAAGCTGGCTCACCGCGCCGACCAGCTTGCCCATCTGCAACAGCTGTTGCAGGCCGGTGATTTCGCTGCGCCGCGAGGCGAGCACAAAATCGAGAGCTGAAAGCGTCATCGCACACCCTTCTCCAGAAAAACGTAGGCTCACTAAAGCAAGAAGTGTGCCGCCGCGATTGACATCAGGCGCGGGCGGGTGAGAATGCCACTTCACATCACAGGGAGAGGGTCAGGATATGGTGAAGAAAACGGCGGCACTGCTGTTACTTATCGGTGTGGTCTGGCTGGCGTGGCTGTTTCTGCGTACGCCGCAGGCAATCCGAGCTGATGACAGCGCGCTCTACGTGAAAAACCTGCCGTTCAGCGATAGAGGCAAAGTGAACTGGTGGCGCGACAACCGCGCGGCGCTACAAAAGCAGTTTCCCCTGCTGGTGCGCCCCGGTAAGGCCGTAGTGATCATCATGAACTTCGATCGCTACGATCGCCTGCCGACAGGCACCCGCGATGGCAGTATTGATGACTACAACTGCTTCACCGATATCAGCGCGCCGCAAAACTGCATCTATAAAGAGATGGTGATGTTGATTTTCATCCATCCTGGCAAGAAAACCGTTTATAGCTTTGGTGAAACAAGTTACGAGGAGAGGCCAGACGGCACCCTGAAACGTGTTCACGAGACCTTTAGCATTCGCTAGATATATTCACTCACCGAATTGTTTGACTTAGCCGGTAATCCGACCAGAATGTATTTGCCCCGTATCTCGCTGAAAAACAGAAACCTATGACCACACACTCGCGTTGTGTTACCCGCACAGGCCGCCTGAAAAAGATGGCCGTGCTGATGGCTGCTTTGCTGCTTGCCAGCTGCGCGTCAAAACCGCCGAAATCTCTTGTGACGCCGAACCCGCCGGTGAGCAAACAGCCGCTGCCCGATGGCGGGCTGAGCCAGCCGCAAACCATGCGCGGCATCTGGCTGGCGACGGTTTCCCGTCTCGACTGGCCGCCGATCAACTCGGTAACCCTCAGCCCGGCGCTGCGCGCAGAGCAGCAGAAAGCGGCGCTGACCGCGAAGCTCGATAAGCTGCAACGCCTCGGCATTAACACCGTCTTCTTCCAGGTAAAACCGGATGCTACCGCGCTGTGGCCGTCAAAGATTTTGCCGTGGTCGGATACGCTTACCGGGGTGATTGGTCAGGATCCGGGTTACGATCCGCTGCAATTTATTCTGGATGAGGCGCACCAGCGCGGCATGAAGGTGCACGCCTGGTTTAACCCTTACCGCGTCTCGACCAATACCAAACCCTCCACGGTCGCGGAGCTTAACCGCACCCTCTCCCTGCGCCCGGCGTCGATTTTTGTCCTGCACCGGGAGTGGATCCGCACGGCGGGCGACCGCTACGTGCTTGATCCCGGTATTCCTGAGGTGCGCGACTGGATCACCAGTATTGTCGCCGAGGTGGTAGCGCGCTACCCGGTGGATGGCGTGCAGTTTGATGACTACTTCTACAGCGAAACGGCCAGTTCAGCGCTGAACGACAGTCAGACGTTCCGCCAGTATGGGCAAGGTTTTGTCGCCAAAGCTGACTGGCGGCGGCACAACACCCAGCTGTTGATCGAGCAGGTGTCGCGCACCATCAAGCAACTGAATCCTAACGTGCAGTTTGGCGTCAGCCCGGCGGGCGTCTGGCGTAACCGCTCGTTCGATCCGGCAGGTTCCGAGACGCGCGGTGCGGCAGCCTATGATGAATCCTTTGCCGATACCCGCCGCTGGGTGCAGCAGGGGCTGCTTGACTATATTGCGCCGCAGATCTACTGGCCCTTTACCCGCGATGCCGCGCGCTACGATGTGCTGGCGAAGTGGTGGGCGCAGGTGGTGAAACCGACAAACACTAAGCTCTATATTGGCGTGGCGCTCTATAAAGTGGGTGAGCCGTCCAAAATGGAGCCGGAGTGGACGCGCGATGGCGGCGTGCCGGAGCTGAGAAAGCAGATTGAGATGAATGAAACCCTGCCGGGTATTGCGGGGACGATCCTGTTCCGCGAAGGTTACCTGGCGCAGCCGCAGACCCGCCAGGCGGTGGACTATCTACAGGGGCGCTGGGGGAGGTAATTACGGGATCCATTTCCAGTAAAAATCGCCAAGAAATCGTATTACGCGCGCGGTTCTGTCCATAGCCCTCTCCAGCCAGTCCGCAAAGCGCGAGCGTAGCCGTGGCTCTTTCAGGGCCACGCCCCGCTCGCTTAACGCTTCCCATGCCGCGTGACGCACGGCGAAGACAAAATCCTCTTTCGCCAGCGTGACCAGCGCTTCGGTGCTGCGCGCACTCTGCTCCTGTTGCAGGCGGGCAATCAGATCCAGCCGCTTGCGGTAGTCGCTTTTGTCATGTACGAGCCGAGTTAGCTCCTCATCCGTCACGCCCTTCTCCTTACTGGTGGCCGTTAGTTACTCCCCGGTCAGCGCGTCATAGAGCGTCTGCATCCGCGCGCGCAGATAGAGCACCGCTTTATGCTTGCGCGACAGCAGAGTCTGCACGCTGACGCCCAGCTCCTGCGCCAGGGCTTTGCAAGTGTAACCCTGTAACTCGGTTTTTTCGAACACCTCGCGCTGCGCCTCCGGCAGTTCTGCCAGCGCCCGGCCCAGTTCCTCCCATAAAAGCCCCTTCAGATACTCCTCTTCCGGCGTCTGCGCGATGCCAAACAGCGTTTCGGCCACCTCATCTTCAACGAAGTCTAATTCCTCGTCACCCTCAGCAAACAGGCCCGATAATGGCACTTCGCGCTTTTTACGCGCCCGGTCGGTCATCTCATTGCGCGCGGCGCGAAACAGCCAGGCGGCGACATTCTCCACCGGCTGCTCGACCTTCATTAACTGCCAGCTGATCTCCTGCAGGATATCTTCGCTCTCCTCTTTCACCGGCGAGCGGCTGCGGATAAAGGCTTTCAGCTTTGAGCGGCAGGCGTTCAGCGCCGTGATAAGTGCAGACTCAGTCGTCATGACGCGGGTCATCGCGCTCACCCGCGTTCGGACGCTGCTGCTCCGGCTCACCGCGGCGTTCGTGCCAGCCGCAGTGGCCGTGGCGACGAAAACCTTCGCGGCGCTTCTCGACAAACTCTTCACGCTGCTCTGGCGTCATCGCCATCCAGCGCTCATGCATACGCCGGTGCGCGCGCCCCATGCCGAACATGCCGGGGCGAAAACCGAGGCCGCCAAAGAGAATGCGCGACAGCACCAGGATGCCAAGCGCCTGCCAGAAGCCGATGCTTTTCACGCCGAGGATCGCTGGCAGCAGCGCGTTCCACAGCGACATCACCACCAGGCCGAGCACCACAAACAGCGCGGCGCCAATGATCAGCGGCTTCGCGCCGC
Source organism: Kosakonia cowanii JCM 10956 = DSM 18146 (assembly GCF_001975225.1). Lineage (NCBI taxonomy): Bacteria > Pseudomonadati > Pseudomonadota > Gammaproteobacteria > Enterobacterales > Enterobacteriaceae > Kosakonia > Kosakonia cowanii. The sequence continues at coordinate 3,496,006 of NZ_CP019445.1, forward strand.
GATGGCGACCAAAACCGTGCTGTGGTTCATTCATATGAAAATCTCTCATTGTTTTTCTTCCTCATCAGATTAGCGAATAAATGCCTGTGATGAAGTAGACGAATGAGCGCGGGAAATATTGCTAAAAAAGTGAAATAAAAAAACAGGCGCAACAAGTGCGCCTGAAAAAGTGCGGAGTAACAGGAAGTTATTACGGGCGGCGGAACAGCGCGATGCTGCGGCCTTCCAGCTCGAAATCCTTCTCTTTGGTGATAACGATCCCGCGTTTCACCGTATCGGAGGTGGTCAGCTCCAGTACCCAGCCGCCTTCGCCAAACTGCGGAATGCGGAACGGCACGTTGCCTTCAAACGGGTTGAACAGCATCAGCACGTCGTGCCAGATGCCCTCTTCCTCTTGCAGATCGGCGCGGCCAATATAGACGCCCAGCGTGGTTCCCTCTTCCCACTGCTCCGGCAGCTGCTCGCCGCCGCCGGCGTTGTACCACTTGATCTCCATCCCGTCGCGCCAGTTTTCCCGGCGCAGCAGCGGCTGCGCGGCGCGCAGTTCAATCACCTGGCGGGTAAACTCGCGTAGCGCTTCGTTCGCGCCGTTTAAGGTGTCCCAGTGAATCCAGGAGATCTCGCTGTCCTGGCAGTAACCGTTGTTATTCCCGGACTGGCTGCGGCCAAACTCGTCGCCCGCCAGCAGCATCGGCGTGCCGTGGGAGAAGAGCAGCGTGGCGAGGAAGTTGCGTTTCTGGCGCTCGCGCACGGCGTTGATGCCTTCATCGTCGGTCGGGCCTTCCACGCCGTAGTTATAGGAGCGGTTATCATTGTGACCGTCGTTGTTATCTTCGCCGTTCGCCTCGTTATGTTTTTCGTTGTACGACACCAGGTCGTTAAGCGTAAAACCGTCGTGGGCGGTGATGAAGTTGACGCTCGCCCACGGGCGACGCCCGCGCAGATCGTAGAGATCGCCGGAGCCGAGCAGACGGGCGGCGAAATCGGTCGAGACGTTATCGCCCTTCCAGTATTCGCGCAGCGTATCGCGGTATTTATCGTTCCACTCTGCCCAGCCCGGCGGGAAGCCGCCAACCTGGTAGCCGCCAGGGCCGATATCCCACGGCTCACCAATCAGTTTCAGCTTCGACAGCACCGGATCCTGGGTGATGGCGTCGAAGAAGCCGCCGCGCTGGTCAAACCCTTCCGGCTCGCGGCCAAGAATGGTGCCGAGGTCGAAGCGGAAACCGTCGATATGCATCGATTCCGACCAGTAGCGCAGGGAGTCCGTCACCATTTGCAGCACGCGCGGATGGGAGGTGTTCACCGTGTTGCCGGTACCGGTATCGTTGATGTAGTAACGATGCTGATCCGGCAGCGTGCGGTAGTAGGAGAAGTTGTCGATGCCCTTGAAGGAGAGCGTCGGGCCGAGTTCGTTGCCTTCGGCGGTGTGGTTATAAACCACGTCGAGGATCACCTCGATACCGGCATCGTGGAAGGCGCGCACCATGTCGCGGAAACCCTGGATGCCGCGCGGGCCATAGTAACGCGAGGCAGGCGCAAAGAAACCGAGGGTGTTATAGCCCCAGAAGTTGTGCAGCCCTTTGTCGAGCAGATGCTGATCGTCCGGGAACCAGTGCACCGGCAGCAGCTCCACGGAGGTGATGCCGAGACTCTTGATATAGTCGACAGTCGCCTTATGCCCCATCCCTTCAAAGGTGCCGCGCAGATCCTGCGGGATGCCCTGATTAAGCTGGGTGAAACCCTTAACGTGGGTTTCGTAAATGATGGCGCTCGGCCAGGCGATATTCGGCCGGTTTTGATCCTGCCACTCAAACTCGTTGGGATCGATAACCCGGCACTTCGGCGTAAACGGCGCGCTGTCGCGCTCGTCAAAGGTTAAATCTTTATCTTCGTGGAGCAGATCGTAGGCGAAGTGCGCTTCGTTCCACTCGATATCGCCAACCAGTTCACGCGCGTACGGGTCAACCAGCAGTTTGTTGGGGTTGAAGCGATGGCCGTTTTCCGGGTCGTACGGGCCATGCACACGGTAGCCATAGAGGGCACCGGGTTTCAGGCCTGGCACATAGCCGTGCCAGATTTCATGGGTATATTCCGGCAGTTCCAGGCGGGCAATCTCCTGTTTGCCGCTCGGATCGTATAAGCAGAGTTCCACGCGATGAGCGTGAGCTGAAAAGAGCGCAAAGTTCACGCCCTCACCGTCGTAATTCGCACCGAGTTGCTGGCCGTGCCCCGCCGTGATGTGATATGGCTTACCGTTAGACATGATCCCTCTTTCTCTTATTTAGAGCGTCACCTGACTTAACCCAACCAGACGCATAAAGTCGTTTTATGCGCTGACCAGTACTGCAAACGTAAAACCGCCAATCGATCGCAAATTGACGCGATCGTTGAGCAACACATCCTCTCCGCTAAGCATATCCCGGTAATGGCGATGCGCCAGCCGCTCCGGTAACGGGATCACCGCTCCGTTCAGGCTGCCATCCAGCGCGCCAAACAGCAGGCGCGGTGCCAGCACAATCAGCGCGTCATCCTCATCAACACGCGCGAAGGCGATGACATTATCCGCCTGCTCGCCGTCGGCGTTCAGCGGCAGATAGTCGCCGTGGCGGAACAGTGCCGGTTTCTCCTGACGCAGGTGCAGCAGGCGCGCGATAAAGGATTGCTTAAGCTGACCGCTCGACCACCCCTCCTGCAAACGCGGGTCGGCATGCTCCTGGGCATCAAGCAGGCGCTCCAGTTCCGGGTAGTCCGGCTCAAGGCGGTTGTCGGGGTCAACGAGGCTGAAATTGAGCGCTTCGCTGCCCTGGTAGATATCCGGTACACCCGGCGCGGCCAGCTTGATCAGCGTCTGGGTCAGGCTATTCACCAGCCCGGCGCGGATAAATGGCAGTAAAGATGTGGTGAAATCCTGTAAAAATGGCTGATTATCCGGCGAAAGCAGATGGCGAACGTAGTCCAGCACCGCGCTTTCATAAGCATCGTTGCTGTCGACCCAGTCAGTACGCTGCTTCGCCTCGCGCAGCGCCTTCTCGACAAACTCAACAAAACGCCCCTCCAGCGCTTTCAGCCCTTCGGCATCGTCCGGCTGCAACGTCACCGGCCAGACGCCTGCCAGTGCCTGATAGATCATCCATGCCACCGCCGGACGCGGCGCGGGGCCATCCTCCAGCATGCTCACTTTATCTTTATTCATTTCACGCCAGCGGGTAACGCACTCGGCCCAGCGTGCGGGCGCTTCCGTCAGGGTATAGAGCCTGGCGCGGGCATCTTCGCCGCGCTTGGTGTCGTGAGTTGAGGTGCCGGAGAGCGCATCTGGCTGTTTCTCAAGCCGTGTCTGCATCTCCTGATGGAAACGGGCAAGGGAAAAGTTACGGCGTAACGGCTCGGCCCCCACTTCGTTAAGGGCGAGATCCATGTTCTGGCGGAAGAAGAGCGTATCTTCAACTGATTTGGCCATCAGCGGCCCGGTCAGTTGCTGGAAGCGGGTGCGGAAACGGGCAGCCTCTTCACGCGCGCTGTCAGGCAGATCGCCGGTCAGAATGCGGGTAATAAAGTCGAGAGCGGTTGGCTCCGGGGCAAAGCTGCTGGCCTTCACCTTCGAGACCACTTTTTGCAGCAGCGCCAGATCGGCAGGCGGCAGACCCTGCGCTGTGCCGTAGGTGCGATAGACCGGGAAAGCGATCAGTAGCTCGCGCAAGGCCTGGTGCAGCGCCTCTTCAGCGGGTGCAGAAGCTTCATGCCCGGCGATCTCACTGGCGAGTCGCAGCAGCACGCTGAACTCACCGGCGAAGTTACGATCAACCATCAATAGCTTCGCCGAGCGCAGCTCCGCTTTCATGTCGACCGGTTTGCCGACCACCTGATCGTAAGCCTCGCGCAGGCCGTCGAGATTCTCATCATCAACCAGCACATCGGAGAGCGCAGCGATAAACTCATACCCGGTGGTGCCGGAAACCGGCCAGTCGTCGGGCAGATGCTCACCTTTACCGAGGATCTTCTCAACGGTGATATGGCAGTCATCGCCCGCTTTCTGCCGCAGGCGCATCAGGTAACCGCGCGGGTCGGCAAGGCCGTCGACGTGATCGACGCGCAGGCCATCGACCGCGCCGCTGTGCACCAGTTCGAGGATCAGTTTATGGGTGTCATCAAAGACCTGATCATCTTCCACCCGCATGCCGACGAGGCCGGTGATTTCAAAGAAGCGGCGATAGGAGAGATCGCTCGCCGCATCGCGCCAGCTCATCAGCCGCCAGGGCTGCTGCTCGTGCAATTCGGCAATTTTCGCCGCATCGGTCAGGCCAAGAATTTCCTGCTCGCGCCCCTGCCAGCTCGCTTCCACCAGCGGGTAAACGCTCTCGTAATAGACAAATGCCGGTTTACCGGTTTGCGGGTCGGCTTCCACTTTCAGCTCGCCCTTCTCCACCACGGCGTCGAAATCTTCGCCGAGGAACGGCAGCGTCAGGCGGCGCGACCAGTCGATATCAAAATGGTGCGCCCATGGGCTCTTTTCGCCTTTAGCGATCACATCGCGCCACCAGGCGTTCTCCAGCGAGGCGGCCATATGGTTTGGCACGATATCAATGATCAGCCCCAGCCCGGCGGCTTTCAGCGCCTGCGCCAGCTTGTCGAACCCTTCCCGACCGCCAAGAGTCGGGTCGATCTCGTTAGCGTCGGTGACGTCATACCCGTGCGTGGAGCCGGAGGTAGCAGTAAAAATCGGTGAAGCATAAAGGTGGCTGATGCCCAGCTTTTTGATATAGGGCACCAGCGCTACGGCGCGCTCAAAGGTCATGCCGTTACGAAACTGCAGGCGGTAGGTTGCGGTTGGCGTGCTCACTCGGCTTCTCCCTGCGATAAACGAACAATAATGGCATTCTGCGCCAGTTCGGCACCCGCCTCAGGCCAGGCAAAAAGCGTTTCGCCCGGCAGTTCCGGTAACGGCTGGCTGGCCGTACCGATATTCAGCGCCATGGAGAGCGTGCCCTGCGGCAGCGCCCAGCGCACGGCGATAAAACCGGGCGCGGTGGCGATAATCTCGCCCTGCTGGCGGGTCGCGCCGCGTAGCAGCGGCACAATGTGCTGCTGGCGCAGTGCGAGCAGTTCACGGCTGAACGCCAGCCAGCGCTGCCCTTCCACGCTGTGAGGACGCGTCCAGTCGAGCTGCGAGCGGGTAAAGGTTTCCGGATCGTTCGGATCGGGCACATCTTCCCCTTCATGCCCGGCGTGGCCTTCAAATTCGCGCGTGCGCCCTTCGCGCACCGCTTTTGCCAGGTCGCCGTGGAAATCGGTAAAGAAGAGGAACGGGTTGGTTTCGCCATACTCTTCGCCCATAAACAGCAGCGGAATATGCGGCGACAGTAGCAGCGTCGCGAGCATTACGCGGGTGCGATCGGCTCCGGCCAGCGAGATGAGGCGGTCGCCCTGCGCGCGGTTGCCTACCTGGTCATGGTTCTGGATAAAGTCGACAAACGCCACCGGCGGCTGCTGGGTGCTGTCGACGCCGCGCGGTTCGCCCGCGTGCTGCGACACTTCGCCCTGATAGGCAAAGCCTTCAGCCAGCACGCGCGCTACCCATTTTTCCGGGCTGTCGGCAAAATCTTCGTAATAAGCATGCGTCTCGCCGGTGGCGAAGACGTGTACCGCGTTGTGGAAATCATCGTTCCACTCGCCGGTAAAGAGCGTGGCGGTGCCGGATTCATCGCGCGGATGCAGCGAGACGATATTGCGGCTGTCTTCGGTGGTGAGATGGATCGGTCGGTCGGTGATCTCCTGGCGAATGCGTTTGGCGATCTCGACCAGGATATGCGGCTCGTTGGTGTCCTCAATCTGGTCGATAGCGTCGAAACGCAGGCCGTCGAGGTTGTACTCATGCAGCCAGTAGAGCGGCGCTTCGCTAATATAGGCGCGCGCGGCGTCGACATCATAAGCAATGCCCGCGCCCCAAGGCGTCTGGCGCTCTTTGTGGAAGAAATCGGGCGACAACAGCGGCAGGTAATTGCCCTCCGGCCCAAAGTGGTTAAGCACGATATCGAGCACCACCGACAGGCCGTAGCCGTGGGCAGCGTCAACAAAAGCTTTGAAATCATCCGGCGTGCCGTAGGCAGAGTGCGGCGCATAGAGCAGTACGCCGTCATAGCCCCAGCCGCGGGTGCCGCCAAATTGCGAGACCGGCATCACCTCAACCATGGTGACGCCAAGCTCAGCGAGATAGGGTAATTTTTCGATCGCCGCCTGAAAGGTACCCTGCGGCGTAAAGGTGCCGATATGTAATTCGTAAACCACCGCCTCTTCCCACGGGCGGCCCTGCCAGTCAGCGTGTTGCCACTGATAGCTTTCAGGATCGACAACCAGCGACGGGCCGTTAACCTCTGCCAGCTGGCCGCGCGAGGCGGGATCGGGGATCGCCATACCGTCGGCGAGGACAAATTGATACTGCGCGCCTGCGTTCACGCGGGAGACGGTGGTTTCAAACCATCCCTCTTCGCTGCGCGTCATCGGCTTCTCTTGCCCGTCAAGACGTAGCGTTACGCTCTGCTGACCGGTGGCCCATAAACGGAAGCGAACCGCGCCGTCGGCCAGTCGCTCTGCACCCCATGTTTTTGAAAACGTTTTGGTCGCCATGCAATTACCTCTCCACGATGCCACGATGAACAATCATAGACGATAATTGGCAACCCGATGGGCGCAGGTCGGCGGTGTACGTCGCCCGGTACAGCGCTGTATACCAGGCGACGGCGGTTATTGTCTCTGCTTGTCCTGCTGCGCTTCGACCTCACGGTACCAGCGCGGATGGTGCTTTTTAGCCCAGCGGCGGCTGATTCCCCCTCAATCATCCCGGTGATCGAGCCTTTCACCCAGAAGGCCATGTAGATATGCACGAGGATGGCGAGCATCATCGTCCAGTGGCGGAACAGCTCGGTAATCGAGTAAGTGGTGGCGACATAGGGAAATGTTTCCGCGTTGCCCATGTTGTTTCGGTCACTGGCAAAGATCCTTGCCAGCAGGCTGGAAACGACTTGCGGGCGCAGCGGGTTGGTGCCAATCGGCAATTTGATGGGTCGGGAACGGCCCGTCGTTCATCTTGTCGAGGCAGAGATAAGATTTAACTTAAGCCGGTTTTATCTCTGCCCGTCTATTTAGCGCGTTGCCTCAAATATGCTTTTACCGATGCGCGCAATGGCATCGTTACTTTGCGCCAGCGTCGCTTCTGTTTGCGTAATATAGACAGAGACAATTATTGGCTGCCCTTTTTTCGGCCACACCACGCTGATGATTGAGCGCGAACCGTGGGCACCGGCGCCGGTCTTATCACCGATTTTCCAGCCCGACGGCAGCGACGCGCGCAGCAGCGCATCGGCAACCTTGTCATCCTTCATCCACTGCACCAGCTGCGCGCGGCTTTCGGGTTTGAGCGCGTCGCCGAGCGTTAGTTTCTCCAGCGTGCGGCTGACGGCGAGCGGCGTGGTGGTGTCCTGCAGATCGCCGGGCACGGCGCTGTTCAGCTCCGGCTCTTTCCGATCCAGTCGCGTGACGTTGTCACCTAAACCGGCAAAGAAGGCGGTGACCTTCTGCGGGCCGCCCAGTTTCTGCGCTGCCAGATTAGCGGCGGTATTATCGCTGTAGCTAATCGCCGCGCTGCACACCTGCTGCCAGCTCATGCTTTTTGGCGCGACAAATTTGCTGGTTACCGGCGAATAGTCCACCAGTGTCTCTTTGCTGAACTGCGTGGTGTCGCTGAGGGCGAACTCGCCCCGGTCGACCTTGCTGAGCAGCGCGCCGCAGAGCAGCGCTTTATGGGTGCTGTTCAGCGGAAAACGTTCATCACCGCGGTAGCTGACGCTCTTTCCCGATGCGGTATCGATCACCGCGATACCGATGCGCGCGTGCAGCTTCTCCTCCTGCAAACGGGCAATGGCGGTGAGGGTTGCCGCATCGATGGTCGCGGCATTGGCGGCAGAGGCGCCGAGCAGCAGCAGCGCGAGAAATGATTTAGCAGGCAGATGCATAGCGATAGTCCTTGTTAAGCGGTGAATATTGTATCTGCCGGATTATGCCTGATGGCGCAGCGCTGCCATACTGCTGAGTGAAAACTCATTTCATCCGGGGACACGATGCGCATTGCTCAACTTAGCGATATTCACGCCGCAGCCGATAACGACAACCTCGCCCGGCTGCGTACCGCCATTGCGTGGCTGCACGCCTTCCCGCCCGATATCGTGGTGGTAAGTGGCGATCTGGCGGACGATGGCTGGGCTGAGGGGTATCGCGACATCGCCGCACAGCTCAGCCGTTTGCCCTGCCGCACCCTGCTGCTGGCGGGTAATGCCGATGATAAAGCGGTGATGTGCGCGACGATGCCGCAACTGGCGGGATATTCAGCCGATGAACCGCTGCATTTCAATGAAACGGTTGAGGGGATTTCGCTGATTGGCGTCGATGTGACGGTTGCCGGAAAGAGCGGCGGCGATATTACGCCCCATCTGCCGTGGCTGGAGCAGGCTTTGCGCGAGCAGGCGCAACCGGCAATGCTGTTTTTGCATCAGCACCTCTTCCCGAGCGGTATTGCGCCGCTGGATGCGGCAATGTGCGATGGTGGTGAGGCGCTGGCGGCGCTGATTAACCGCCTGCCGCACCCGCCACTGGCGATCTGCTGCGGGCATGTGCACCGCGCGATGGCATCGACTTTTGCCGGTGTGGCCGCCTACTGCTGCGGCTCAATCTGCCCGGCAAATCCGCTGCTGCTGGATGAGAAAAACGTGCCGCCGATTACCGATCCCGTCTCCCTGATGCTTCACGACATCGGCCCGCAGAGCCGGGTCAGCCATTTTATTGGCGTAGAAACGGTTGAGGATCGATGAAAAAAAAAGCTCCCCGCAGGGAGCTTGTTGCCTGTGGCTGTTACAGCGCAATACGAATGATATCGTCCGGCTGCGTAGCCTCTTTTTCACGGCTCGACGCCTGTTTTACGCTGACGTAGAGCGTTTTGCCGTCCGGCGACAGCGCCAGGCTGTTCGGGTGCGTCGGCGTGTCGAAGCTCTTCACGACCTTGTAGCTCTTCGCGTCGATAACGCTCACTTTACCCGCCTCACGGTGCGTGACATAGACTTCGTTGCGCGCCGGATTAAACAGCACCGCCAGCGATTCCGGGGCGGCGACGCGTTGCAGTACCTTGCCTGAGCGGGTATCGACAACCAGCACTTCCGCCGCTTTCGAGTCGGTGATAAAGGCGCGGTGACCGGCGGTATCAAGACTCAGGTTAAGGTAGAAGTGCTCTTTCCCATCATCCTGCAACTTCTTGCGGTCGATAATCTTGTTAGTGGCGGTATCAATGGTCAGCAGTTCGCCATCCCCGTTGGTGCTGTAAAGACGTTTCGCGGCGGCATCAAGCGCCAGCCCGGTGTTATATGTGCCGGTATTCGCAATTGTGCTTTTCAGCGTCATCGCTGCGCCGTCAACCACCCAGATGGCGCTCTCTTTACCCACGCCGGTAACGTAAAGCGTATTGGTGGTGTCATCTACCACCAGTTCTCGTGGGCTAAGCGGACGCACGGTGTCGGAACGTTTACGCCCATCAAGCACTACGCGGCCTTTGATATCACCGGTTTTTGCATCGACGGCGGTGACTGAACCATTCACGGTATTGCCGAACCAGAGCGTCTGCGTCTGCTGGTTGATTGCCGCGCCAAAGGGCTTCACATCGCTGTGAATGGCCTGGGTGATATCCAGGTTGGCCGGGTCGAGGCGGTAAATCACGCCGCCTTTATCGGTTTTGCGGCTTTGCGAGGTGGCAATCCATACGGCGTTCTCCTGCTGGCTGACGGCCATCTCATACGCGCCCTTACCGACCGCTTTGCGTAGCATCTCTTCGGCTGCGTGGGCGCTGAATGAGCCTGCCAGCAGCAATGAACCGAGGAACAGTGCGCGATGCAGGCGCGACGGAGAAAAATGAGCTAAAGACATAACGACTCCCTTTGTTGAAATTATGATTACGTATTCACAAGCATCCAGTGCACGAAACTGCGGTTTCGCTTATTGTTGTAGGTGAGAATAGTAATTATTTATGTTCGTAAAGTGGAGTCTTAATCGTTGATCACGGCAAATTTCCTGCCGCCATATAGACTCATTCTTAACCTAACGTGCGTTCAACATTTTCAAATAATTTACATATCCATTAACATGTTGCCGCATTTTTCTTTTTTTGCTCCTCTTTCAACTCGGTTCCGTCATGAAAATCATTTCAGTTACAAAGGTCACGCTGCCCGTTTTGCTGCTGCCTGTTGCACTCTCTACCTCCGCCTGGGCGGCCTCTGGTGAGCAAACCATGATCGTCAGCGCTGCGCCGCAGGCGGTCTCGGAGCTTGATAGCCCCGCGGCGGTCAGCGTGGTTCAGGGCGATGATATTCGCCAGGCCGCGCCGCGCGTGAATCTCTCTGAATCAATGGGCAGCGTGCCGGGGTTGCAGGTGCAGAACCGACAGAACTACGCCCAGGATCTGCAACTCTCCATTCGCGGTTTTGGCTCGCGTTCCACCTATGGCGTGCGCGGCATTCGCCTCTATGTCGATGGTATTCCCGCCACCATGCCGGATGGCCAGGGGCAGACCTCGAATATCGATCTCAACAGTGTCGAGCATATTGATGTGCTGCGCGGCCCCTTTTCTGCCCTCTACGGCAATGCCTCCGGCGGCGTGATGAACGTGACGACGCAGACCGGGCGCGAACCGGCCACCGTCGAAGCGAGCAGCTATTACGGCAGCTTTGGCAGCTGGCGCTATGGTATGAAAGCCACCGGCGCAATGGGCGATGGCACCCACGCGGGAGATGTGGATTACACCGCCTCGACTACCCGCTTTGTTACCCACGGCTATCGCGACCGCAGCGGTGCGCGCAAAAATCTGGCTAACGCCAAGCTGGGCGTACGCATCGATGACGCCAGCAAGCTGAATCTCATCTTTAACAGTGTTGATATTAAAGCGGACGATGCGGGCGGGCTGAGCCGCGAAGAGTGGCGGGCCAATCCGCGCCAGTCGCCGCGCGCCGATGCGTTTCACACGCGCAAAACCATCAAGCAGACCCAGGCGGGCCTGCGCTATGAGCGTCAACTGACCGAGCGCGACGATCTGAGTGTGATGATGTATGCCGGTGAGCGTGAAACCACGCAGTATCAGTCGATTCCCCGCGCGCCGCAGCTCAAACCGACCCACGCTGGCGGGGTAATCAATCTGAGCCGCCACTACCAGGGCATTGATACGCGCTGGACGCACAAAGGCGAGCTGGGCGTGCCAATGACTTTCACCGCCGGGCTGAACTACGAAAACATGAGTGAAGAGCGTAAAGGCTATGAAAACTTCATCATGAATGGCACCACGCCGCAGTATGGGCAGAAAGGCAACCTGCGCCGTAACGAGCGCAACCTGATGTGGAACGTCGATCCCTATCTGCAAACGGCCTGGCAGCTTACTGAGAAACTGTCGCTGGATGCGGGCGTGCGCTATAGCTCGGTCTGGTTTGACTCCAACGACCACTATGTGACCGCGCAGAATGGCGATGACAGCGGCGATGCGAGTTACCACAAGTGGCTTCCGGCCGCCTCGCTGAAATATGCTGTCACTCCGGCGTGGAATATCTACACCGCCGCCGGACGCGGTTTCGAAACGCCGACCATCAACGAACTCTCTTACCGCTCCGGCGATCAGAGCGGGCTGAACTTCGCGCTGAAACCAGCCACCAACGACACGCTGGAGATCGGCAGCAAAACCCGCATCGGTAACGGTCTGCTGACGGCGGCGCTGTTCCGCACCGATACGGATAATGAAATTGTTGCCGACAGCAGCAGCGGCGGACGCACCAGCTATAAAAACGCCGGGAAAACGCGTCGCCAGGGTGTAGAACTCTCTGTCGATCAGCAGTTCGCCGGCAACTGGCGCGCGAAAGCGGCATGGACCTGGCTGGACGCAACCTACCGCAGCGAAGTGTGTGGTAACGCGTCCTGCGAAGGCAACCGCATTCCGGGCATCGCGCGCAATATGGGCTTTGCTTCACTCGGCTGGATGCCGGAGGAAGGCTGGTATGCCGGCGCGGACGTGCGTTATATGAGCAATATCATGGCCAATGATGAGAACAGCGCCAAAGCGCCCTCTTACACCGTCGCCGGGCTGAATACCGGGTATAAGTTCAACTACGGCAACTGGATGATGGATCTCTTTGGCCGCGTCGATAACCTCTTCGACCGTAACTATGTCGGGTCGGTGATCGTCAACGAATCCAATAACCGTTACTACGAACCGGCTCCGGAGCGTAACTACGGCGTTGGCTTATCGGTGGCCTACCAGTTTAATTAATCTACACCGCAGGCAACAAAAAGCCCGGCCATCATGCGCCGGGCTTTTTTATCTCTTCAGGCCATTAAAAGGTGGTCCAGCCCTCTTCGGCGAGCGCCGCTGTACGAGTCGTTGGCGGGGTAAGCGTGCTTTTACCGCCCTGAACCTTCGCCGGTTTTACCTCATCACTGGCGAGACGGAAGGCGGCAACCAGCTCTTCCAGCAGGCGCGCCTGCTCCTCCAGCGAACCCGCGGCGGAGGAGGATTCGCTTACCAGCGAGGCGTTCTGCTGGGTGGTGCTGTCAAGCTCGCCGACCGCGCGGGCAATCTGCTCAATACCGCGGCTCTGCTCTTCGGAAGCGGAGGAGATCTCGCCCATAATATCGTTGACGCGCGTGACGGACTGCACCACCTGATCCATCGTCTCGCCCGCTTTAACCACCAGTTTGCTGCCGATATTTATGCGCGAAACCGATTCGTTGATCAGCTGTTCAATATCTTTTGCCGCCTGCGAACTGCGCTGCGACAGGCTGCGGACTTCACCGGCAACCACCGCAAAGCCGCGCCCCTGCTCGCCCGCCCTTGCCGCTTCCACCGCCGCGTTCAGCGCCAGAATATTGGTCTGAAACGCAATGCTATTAATCACCGCGGTAATGTCAGCAATTTTGTTAGAACTGGTGTTGATATCGCCCATGGTATCCACCACCTGGCGCATCACCGTGCCGCCTTCGCTGGCCGTTTTCGACGCCTGCGCTGCCAGGCTGCTGGCGTTGCGCGCGTTATCGGCGTTGTTTTTCACCGTCGCGGTTAACTGCTCCATACTGGCCGCAGTTTGCACCACAGCGGCGGCCTGCTGTTCGGTGCGTGACGAGAGATCGGTGTTGCCATCGGCAATCTCGGTTGCCGCGTGGGAGAGCTGAGTGACGCTGTTGCGCACTTCATGGATCATATCGCGCAGCCGGTCATTCATCCGCCCCATCGCGCCGGTTAACTGCCCCAGCTCGTCGCGGCTTTGCGCGCGGATGTGCGCGCTCAGATCGCCGCTGGCAATGCGTTCCGCCAGCGCCAGGTTGCGGTGCACTGGCCGGGTGATCTGGCGAATCACCCACCAGGAGACCAGCATGCCGAGCAGAATGGCAATCGCGCCGGTAATGGCGGCAATTGAACTGGAGGTGTAGGCCAGCTCTTCGTTATGCGCTTTCACCAGCGCGATAATGTCGCGCAGTGAGGCGCTGCTGGCGTCGCCGCCCACTTTGACTTTATCTTCCGCCACTTTCAGCGCCTGCCAGGCGGTAAAGTAGTTCAGCGCCTGGGTGCGATAGCTGACGGTGTTCTCCCAGATGGCCTGTAACGGGGCTTGCAGTTCGCCCGGCAACTGGCTGTTCAGCGCCTGCACGTGGCTTGCGGTAGCGGCGAACTGCTGCTCAAGGCGATCGCGCGTGGCTGCATCAGGGCTATAACGTACGACCAGCGCCGCATCGCGCACGCCGCTGATGGCAAAGAGCTGCTCATAGATTTGTGCCATCACCGCCGGGTCGGCCACCGGGGTACGTACCAGCGTGGTATAGCGAGCGGAAAGATCTTCCGTGCTCAGTTTATCGAGGCTTTCACGCAGGGCGCGCAGATCGCCGGTCGCTTTTTGCATCTCGCCAATGCTGGCCTGAAAGGTCGCTAAATTGCGGGCGACATCATCAATGATTTTACGTTCGTTGCTTGACCAGCTGAGCGCGTCGGCGCTGGCGGTCAGTTCGGAGGCGTGACGAACATAGTTAGCCATCACCTGGCCTGATTTATCATCGCCATAAAAATATTTAAGGCGGTTAATTTTTGCCTGGAATACTTCAATATTGATGTTGTACATCAAATTTGTTTTTACATAGACGTCGCGAATTTCTTTAAAACGCAGCACGCTGAGAATGGTGGCAAAAGCGACCAGAAAAAGAACCACACCAAATCCGACCGACAGCTTTCGACTAATTTTTATATTGCTTACCCGTTGGCTAATTGACATTTTTTCCCCTTGTCTAACGTCCATAGTGAGTGCCCGACTACGCACGCGACAAGTTATCGGCAGGAAAATAAGCAGATTCAGGTTGCGGGGAGGTTATAGATTAAAAGTGTGATATTGATGCGCCCCATTCGCAAATTATTACCGGGGTGCATCAATATTTTTCATGAATTATCGAGCCAGTGAATTATCACTTAGCGTTCAAACTGTCTGTGCACGATAGTTGAGCCTTCGTCAATTGCTCGCCAGACGGCGCGCTCACTGGCAAAAGCATCACCCTCTTCTAATGCACAGAGCAGGTCATGATAATGCTGCACGCGCATCAGATGTTCAGATGATGGATATAAGTAGTTATAGCAAGGGCCAATTCGCACCCATAGCTGCTCAATTAAAGCGGTGAGCGTCGGCATGCCGGCGTGGGCATAGACGCTAAAACGAAACGCGCGATTGGCCTGTAACGCCTGCTCGGTGTTGCCGCTTTTCATCGCTTCATCAACATTAATCGCCAGCGTGCGCAGCTCACGCAGCTTATCGCTGGTCATGTTCTGGCTGGCGGCTCGCGCGGCCATGCCTTCGAGGTTTTTACGAATCTGATTGATTTCGTTATAGCGTTCCGCACTGACCTCCGGCACGAGAAAAGCCTGCGCCGGTGTGGCGTGCAGCGCGCCTGCGGAAACCAATCGCAGTAACGCTTCACGAACCGGTGTAATGCTCGTACCCAGCTGATCGGCGATTTCCTTCGTGATAAGCCGGGCGCCGGGTCTCAGGGCTCCGACAATAAGCGCACTCTTTAAACTTGCCTCGACCTGCATGGTGAGACTCGTTCGCTGCGCTTTCTCCAAATCAAGCATGTTTGCATCCTGTATAAATTCTTTATTTTCTCAGCCTGGTAGCGTGTCCATATGGTTATGCCTAAAGATATATTTTATAAGTGCATGCCTGGTATTGGATGATTGCGTAAAGTTAGAACAAAAAGTTATTTATTATGCACGACCACCAGGAACTGCCTCCACAAGGTCAACAATTCCTTATGCATGTATAATTAAAGCTGTTTTTCACAGAAATGCCCAATTTAAAATGGCGGTTTTTACCGCCATTTTTTTATTTAGTTTTCTGAGGCTACTTTTACTACAACTTTGCCGAAGTTTTTCCCTTCCAGTAAGCCGATAAACGCCTCTGGCGCCTGCTCAAGACCCTCCGTTACCTGCTCGCGGTAATGAATGCGATCCTGTTTCAGCCAGCTTGCCATCTCCTGCTGGAATTCATGCAGCCGGTGACCATAATCCTGCATGATAATAAACCCCTGCAATCGAATACGCTTCTTCAGAATCGTCGCCATTAATAATGGAACGCGATCCGGGCCTTCCGGAAGGTCGGTGGCGTTATAACCGCTCACCAGACCACAGAGCGGAATGCGCGCTGAGGTATTTAATAACGGCAGGACGGCATCGAATACTTTGCCGCCGACGTTCTCATAATAGATATCGATGCCCTGCGGGCAGGCCTTCGCCAGACGCTCGCTAAAATCGTCGGCATGGTGATCGATACACTCATCAAAACCGAGCACTTCCACGGCATGACGACACTTCTCGCTGCCGCCCGCAACACCTACCACGCGACAGCCTTTGATTTTGCCAATCTGACCAACCGTTGCGCCAACCGGCCCGGTTGCTGCGGCGACGACCAGCGTTTCGCCCTCTTTCGGCTGGCCGATATCCAGCAAGCCCATATAGGCGGTAAAGCCCGGCATGCCAAGGATCCCCAGCGCCCAGGAGGGGTGCGGAATGGTGCTATCGAGTTTCACCAGATCATCGCCGCTGGCGATGTCGTAATCCTGCCAGCCGCTGCCGGCGAGAACCCAGTCGCCCTCGGCGAAGTCCGGGTGCTGCGATTTAACGACGCGGCTGACGGTACCGCCGCACATCACTTCACCGATTTTTACCGGCGGCGAGTAAGATGGCGCGTCGCTCATGCGTCCGCGCATATAGGGGTCGAGGGAGAGATAGACCGTGCGCAGCAGCACCTGGCCTTCGCCCGGTGAGGCGACCTCATCCTCCTCCAGCCGGAAATTCTCTGTGGTTGGCGCGCCATGCGGACGCGAAGCCAGTACCCAGCGGCGGTTGCGGTGTGAATGTTGGTTCATTTTGCTCTCCTGTGCAGTGTGGACTGACTAATGATAGTAGACGGTTAACGCCGCCCGCGCGTTGGCATTACGTGGCGGCATGATTGAGGCGCACCACCAGATAGCGGCACGGCGCAAGGGTTTCGTTGATAAATCGGCAGTCGTTTGGCGGGCCCAATTCCAGACAATCCCCAGGCTGCATCTCATGGCGCGTTTCGCCTTCGAGAAACACCAGGCTGCCTTCCTGTAACCAGATAAGCTGGCGCGCCAGCGCATAAGAGGAGGCAGGCATCGGGATATCGCTGCCGGGCGGCAGCTCAATCTGCACCAGATCGATTGGCAGGTCGCTGCGCGGCGAAACATGGCGGCGCAGATAGTGGGTTTGCGGATCGCGCCACACCGGCTGGCTGGCGAAGCGCAGCAGTTTGCCCTCCTGCATCTCTGCGCGGGCAATCAACGTCGACATACTAATGGCAAACGCGCCGCAGATGCGCGCCAGCAGCGTTGCCGTTGGGCTGCTCTCTGCCCGCTCGATTTTGTGGATCATTGCCCGCGACACACCCGCGCGTTCGGCGAGTTCCGTCAGCGACCAGCCGCGCGACTCGCGCTCAAGGCGAATTCGCGCACTGATCCGTTGATTTATATTGTCTGAGATAGTATTCATAACGTCATACTATAGTGTACAGATCAGGGGTTCAACCATGTCGATTCGTTATGCCGTGAAAGAGGATTGCGCGGCGATTGCCGCTATTTATAACCACGCCGTGATTAACACGGCGGCGATCTGGAATGATCAAACGGTGGATGCCGATAACCGCATTGCGTGGTTTGAGGCGCGCGCCCTGCTCGGCTATCCGGTGATTGTGAGCGAAGAAAATGGCGTTGTCACGGGCTATGCCTCTTTCGGCGACTGGCGCGCGTTCGACGGCTTTCGCCACACGGTTGAACACTCGGTCTATGTCCATCCGAAACACCAGGGCAAAGGCCTTGGCCTGGCGCTGATGGTGCGGCTGATTGAGGAAGCGAAGCGCATCGGCAAACATGTGATGGTCGCCGGTATCGAAGCGCAAAATCAGGGGTCGATTCATCTGCACCAGAAGCTCGGCTTTACCATTACCGGGCAGATGCCGCAGGTCGGCACCAAGTTTGGCCGCTGGCTGGATCTCACCTTTATGCAGCTTCAGCTCGATAACCGCAGCGATCCGGACGCGCCGGCATGAACCAGTCCCTGACCCTCGCTTTTCTGGTTGCCGCCGGTATCGGGCTGGTTATCCAGAACACGCTGATGGTGCGCATTACCCAGGCCTCCTCTACCATTCTGATCGCCATGCTGCTCAACTCGCTGGTCGGCATTGTGCTGTTTGTCTCTATTCTTTTGATCAAACAGGGCGTCGGCGGCTTTCAGGAGTTGGTTGGCAGCGTCAAATGGTGGACGCTGATCCCCGGCCTGCTCGGCTCCTTTTTTGTTTTCGCTAGCATCAGCGGCTATCAAAATGTCGGTGCGGCAACCACTATCGCCGTGCTGATCGCCAGCCAGCTTATTGGCGGACTGGTGATGGATGTGGTGAAGAGCGAAGGCGTGGCGCTGCGGGCACTGGTTGGCCCGGTATGCGGCGCGGTGTTACTGGTGATCGGGGCCTGGCTGGTCGCCCGGCGACAGTTTTGAGGAATAAAAAAACGGGCCACTTGGCCCGTTTTGTCAGTGCACTATCAGAGAATCTCGCCACCTTTGGTGAGCTGCTCGCGTCGCGCTTCCGCATCCTCTTTATGCTGGCGTCCATGATGGGCGATGGCGTTACGCAGGCGCTGCTGCTGCTCGTAACGCGCTTCGCGGCTCAGTTCGCCATCATCGCTCAGGATAACCAGCAGTTCGTTCATGCCGATAATTGCCCCGTCGGCAATGGCGGCGTCGACGCGGGCGGTAACCTCATCAAGATGTGACATACCCTCTCCTTAATTCAGCTTCGCTTTGGAAAAATCACTGCCCATCAGGCTGACGCTGTAGCCGGTGACTTTGCTGCGCGTCGCGTAGAAGGTTTTGCCGTTTGCCAGCGGGATCCACGGTGCCTGCTTATAGAAAATATCCTGCGCCTGGCCGTAGAGTTTCGCACGCTCGGCCGGATCGCTCACCAGCTTCGCTTTTTTCACCAGCTCGTCGTAAGGCTTATCACACCAGCGCGCGGCGTTGGCGCCGGTCTTCACGCTGTCGCAGCCGAGCAGCGTATCGGCGAAGTTATCCGGATCGCCGTTATCGGACATCCAGCCAAACAGCGCGGTGTCGTGCTCGCCTTTACGCATGCCGGAAAGGTACTCGCCCCACTCGTAGGAGACAATCTTCGCTTTCACGCCCACTTTCGCCCAGTCGCTCTGGATCATCTCGGCGATACGGCGCGAGTTCGGGTTATAGGGGCGCTGCACCGGCATTGACCAGAGCGTCGCTTCAAAGCCCTTCTCCAGCCCCGCCTGTTTCAGCAGCGCTTTCGCTTTCTCCGGATCGTAGCTGTACTCCGGCAGATCTTTGTTGTAGCCGAGCATATTTGGCGGCAGCGGCGATTTCGCCACGCTGGCGGAGCCCAGGAACACCGCATTCACAATCGCTTTTTTATCGGTGGCGTAGTTCAGCGCCTGGCGCACCAGCACGTTATCAAACGGTTTTTTCTCGGTGTTAAACGCCAGATAGCCGACGTTCAGCGCTTCAACCGTGTGAAGAGTTAACTCTTTATTCTTTTTGATCTGCTCAAACTGCACCGGTGCCGGGGCAGGAATAATCTGGCACTCATTGGTTTGCAATTTTGCCAGACGCGTCTGCACATCCGGGGTGATGGAGAAGATCAGGTGCTTAGTCGGCACCGGGCCATCCCAGTAGTTCGGGTTAGCGATATAGCGGATCAGCGCATCGGTTTTGTACTGCTGTAACGCGTAGGGGCCGGTTCCGATTGGCCAGTTATCAACATTCTCCGGCGTGCCTTTTTTCAGCATCGCGTCGGCATACTCGGCCGAAAGAATCGAGGCAAAATCCATGCCCCAGTCGGCAAGGAAAGCGGCGTTCGGTTCATTGAGCACAAACTGAACGTGGTAATCATCGACCTTCTTCACCTCTTTAATCAGCTTATCCAGCCCGACATCGGTGAAGTATTCGTAATTGCCTTTTGAGACGTTGTGGTACGGATGCTTGGCATCCATCTGGCGCATAACGGAGAAGATCACGTCATCGGCATTAAAGTCGCGCGTCGGTTTGAAATATTTGTTGCTGTTGAATTTAACGCCCTGGCGCAGCGTAAAGGTCCAGGTTTTGCCATCGTCGGAGACTTTCCACTCCGTCGCCAGCGACGGCACCGGGGTATTTTTCACCGGATCGAAGGTGACAAGGCGGTTGTAAAGCACCTGCGAGCTGGCGACAAACGACGGGCCGGAGCTGGCAATTTGCGGGTTGAAAGACTCCGGCGAGGCTTCGGAGCAGTAGATCAGTGTGTCGTTGGAAGCCGCAAATGCGGCGCTTGCCGGTAAGAGTGTGCTCAACGCCAGCGCGAGCAGTGTTTTCCCTGTGGTCATGTGCAGGAGCCTTCTTTTTTTATATGGAGTTCTAATCTCAGCACAGGCCGGGCGAACTGGCAAATAACCAATCTCTATCAAGTTATGCTAAAGCGGTTGTTTTTGCTGAAATATCCACCATGCTTAATAAGAAAATTTACTGTAGGGCGTATTTTGACCGTCATAAGGTCTCGATGCGCTCAATGCGTCGAGAATTCAATGGTTTTGCGCTTTCCTCTGCCTTTTACTGGCGACGGGAACGCGTATAGTAGACGCGTGAAGAAGTCTATGGGATGAAAACGTGGCAAAAACACTCTTGCGCAGCGGCGATCTGGATGATTTCCAGGCCGTTGGCGGCGGCGGTCAGGCCGTATTCGATTCGGCACTACAAATTCGGGAAGCGCTGCGTCTGCGTAAACAGCAGGCGTTAGTGGATTGCCTGGCAATACCGCAGGTTAATGATGAAGGCGATCGTGTCGACTGGTACTCGCCCATCGACGGTCAATCCCGCTCGTGGAAAGCGGCTGAGCCGGAGGCCCGCGCCCGCGCATTGCGCTTCCTCGAAAGCACGCTTGATAGCGCGGCCGCCCTGAGCCGTAAATGTATGCAGTCGCCAAAAACCGCACAGCAACTCTTCGGTTCGCTGCTGGAAAAAGCGCTGCAATTCCCCGGCGAAAACCATGTTTTCCTCGTTGATGGCAAACCGGTCATCACCTTCTGGGGCTTCGTTAACCTTAATGAAAGCGCGCGCGAAAATGTGCTTGAGTGTCTCTACGAGCCTGAGCCGGAAGTGCCGGAGATTGTGATCGAGCCGGAACCGGAGCCCGAGCCGCAACCTGAGCCAGAGCCGGAAAAAGAAGCGCAGAGTGAACCTGCAGCGGAAGCGAGCTTCAGCCAGGCCGATGCCCCGCTCTTAACTACCCCGCCGCCGGTTAAACCGCAGCCGATGAATGTCGCGCCGATCTATCAGGCGGTGCAGGATGCCGATCAGGAGCCTGCTCCGGCGAAAGAGCCCGCCGCCGCCGCGCCCGCACCGAAAACGAAAAAACGTCGCCGCACCGCGCTGTGGCTGCTGCCGTTAGCCGCCGCTGTTGCCGCCGCCGTTGCCGTGCCGGTTGTGCTCAAACAACAGCAGCAGAAAGTAGAAACCGCTTCTGCGCCGGTTGCCGAGCCGACAAAACCGGTCGCCATTGCACCGAAGCCGATTGAGGCGGAACCGATCCCGGCCCTGTCAGCCAATCTGCCGCTGCACCAGGCCGCGGTATTACCGGCTGAAGAGAAAGCCCCGGCAGAGAAACCGGCGGAAAACGAGCCGGTGGTGATTATGCCAATCCCGAAAGGGGCAATGGTAATGGATGCCCAGCAGGTCAAAATGGGCTCGACCAAATTCCTCAACGGCACCTGGCGACTGGCGATGGATATTAAAGATCCGGTCACTGGCAAAGCGCCGAACGTGCGTTATCAGATTCAGAATAATAAAGGCAGCGCCCGCATTGTGATGGGCAAGAACGTCACCTGTCGCGCCGATCTCTTCTCCGGCCTGCATCAGACGGGCGAGTTGCTGATCAAGAGCCGCGGTAATGCGCGTTGCAGCGACGGGACGCGCTACCCGATGCCGGATATTTCCTGTAAAGCAGGCACCAACGACGTGGCGGAGTGCAGCGCGCGTTTTGACGCAAAAACCACCGTTCCGGTGACGTTCAGAAACACAGGTGATTGATTTATGTTGGTTAATCTTTGCGACTACAAACAGAGCGTCACGCTGATCGCCAATAGCGGCGTGCAGTTTCTCGATTTCGGTCTGACGCCGCAGGACTCGGCGAACAGCGGCCGTTTTGTGCGTAAAACCGCGAACGGGCCGCTGCTGCGCCTCGATTTCGACGTGGTGAATGAGCGTTATACCCTGCCCAACCGCGACGGCGGTCAGCCGGAAGTGGTCAAACCCGAGAGCACTCACCCGCTGCAATACTCCCTGTCGATCCTCGACGGCGTCTGGTTGCCGATCCCGTTTCTGCGCTTTAACCCGCCGCGCACCTTCGTTGAAGGCCCGGATAACTGGGCGCGCGTGCAGATCCGCAAACTTCCCGAGCCGGACAGCGCCGGAAACACGCACCGCGTGGCGCTGGCCCTCGACAGCCAGATCAACGGCAACTCGCCTGCCGCCCTTGCGCCGCAGGAGAATGACATTCTCAACGGCACCCGCTTTTCGCTCGCCTGGCGCGATGATGAAGTGGCCGATTTTCTCGACCAGACGTGGGTTGATGGCTGGCTGCGCGAAGCGTTTTTGCACTTTATTACCCAGCATGAAAGCCGCAGCGAGCGCGAAATTCATCAGGCCCTGCGCGGTTTTGAGTACCAGGCGCACTGGCTGAACGTGATGTCGCTGCTCGGCATGCAGATTCAGGTGCCGGAAGTAAAAATCGTCACCCATACGCTCAGCACCCCTGCTATTCCGGTCGATCTGATCCTTGATGTCGGCAATACGCACACCTGCGGCGTGATTATTGAAGATCATGGCGACGCCAACGATGGCCTGCGCCAGACCGCTGAGTTGCAGGTGCGCTCGCTCAGCGAGCCACAATTTCTTAACGAGCCGCTGTTTACCAGCCGGCTTGAGTTTTCTGAAGCGCGCTTCGGCAAGCAGCATTTTTCGGTCGAGAGCGGGCGTGAAGATGCCTTTATCTGGCCGTCGATCGTCCGCGTCGGCGATGAAGCACGCAAGCTGGCGATGCAGCGTATCGGTACCGAAGGAAACAGCGGTATCTCCAGCCCGCGTCGCTATCTGTGGGATGAAACCCCGGTATTGCAGGACTGGCGTTTCAGCCAGATGAACAGCAAAACGCAGCGTGAACCGCTGGCGACCGCCTTCCCGTTGATGAACCTGATGAATGACGAAGGCCAGCCGCTCTACAGCCTGCCGCTGGATGAGCGTCTGCCAGTCTTCTCGCCGCAGTATAGCCGCAGCACGCTGATGACCCATATGCTGTGCGAGCTGCTTTCGCAGGCGCTCGGGCAGATCAACAGCGTTGCGACCCGCCTGCGCCTTGGCTTCCCGGCCTCGCCGCGCCAGCTGCGCACCATTATTCTGACCCTGCCGTCGGCGATGCCGAAGCAGGAGCGCGAGATCTTCCGCCGCCGCATGTTTGAAGCAATTGCCCTGGTGTGGAAAGCGATGGGCTGGCATCCGCAGGATGAGGATTTTGCCCAGCGTAAGCAGCAGGAAAAGAGCGTGGTGCCGGTGCCCTATATCCAGATGGAGTGGGACGAAGCAAGCTGCGGCCAGCTGGTATGGCTCTATAACGAAGCGATCTCCCGCTTTGCCGGGCAGACCGAAACCTTTTTTGCCTCCCTCGCCCGCCCGGATCGCACCGAAGCGCCGGGCGCGGTGCCGGGGCGCTCGCTGCGCGTGGCCTCCGTCGATATCGGCGGCGGCACCACCGATATGGCGATCACCCATTATCAGCTGGATGATGGCACCGGCAGTAATGTCAAAATCACCCCACAACTGCTCTTCCGTGAAGGGTTTAAAGTGGCGGGCGATGACATTCTGTTAGATGTGATCCAGCGCTGCGTGCTGCCTGCGCTGCAAACACATATGCAGAAAGCGGGCATTACCGACGCGGCGGCGATCATGGCAACGCTGTTTGGCGACTCCGGGCGTATCGACACCCAGGCGGTGCTGCGCCAGCAAACCACCCTGCAACTCTTTATGCCGGTTGGCCATGCGATTCTGGCGGCCTGGGAAGAGAGCGACATTAACGATCCGCTGGCTGGCCTTTATGCGACCTTTGGCGAACTGCTGAAGCAGACGCCGACGCGCAACGTGATGAACTACCTGAAGCAGGCGATCGACCACGCCCTGCCTGCCGGTTCGGCGGAGTTTGATGTGCTGTCGGTACCGCTGCAAATCACCTTCCGTGATCTGCAAGAGGCGATGCTGGCCGGGCAGTTTACCCTCACCGCCCCGCTGCACGCGGTGTGTGAAGCGATCAGCCACTACAGCTGCGACGTACTGCTGATTACCGGTCGTCCGGGCTGTCTGCCGGGCGTGCAGGCGCTGATTCGCCACCTGCAACCGGTGCCGGTCAACCGCATGGTGTGGCTGGATAAGTACCGCGTGCATGAGTGGTACCCCTTCAGCCAACAGGGCAAAATCGGTAACCCGAAATCGACTGCCGCCGTTGGCGCGATGCTGTGCAGCCTGGCGCTCGATCTGCGCCTGCCGCGCTTTAACTTTAAAGCGGCGGATATAGGCGCCTACTCGACGGTGCGCTACCTCGGCGTACTGGATAACGTGGTTAATACCCTGCGTGATGAGAACATCTGGTATCACGATATCGATCTGGATAAACCCGGTGCCAAGCTGGATGCGCGGCTGCACTTCCCGCTGCGCGGCAATGTGACGCTCGGTTTCCGTCAGCTGGCAAATGCCCGCTGGCCGGCCACGCCGCTCTACACGCTGAGTATTAACTCGCAGGAGCTGGCGAAAACCATCGCCGGTGACGGGGTGTTGAATGTGCGGCTACAGTTTAGCGGCGGCAATAAACACCACGGCCCGGAGGCGTTTACCCTGAGTGAAGCCTGGTTGCAGGATGGCACCCCGGTTCCTGCCGATGCGTTAACGTTTAAATTGAATACGCTGGCCGACCGCCGACACAGCGGAAGCCATTACTGGATCGACAGCGGGAGTGTGTACCTGAAATGAGTGCGAGCGTAAAAACCACCCAAGCCTTAACTGCATGGATCACTAACAACCGTCAGCACTCACCGCTGCTCGATGATGACGCCGATGCCCTGCTGGCGCGCGTTACCGCTGCCGCGGCCGATGAACAGGCGCTGGCGGAGGTGGCTGACGCTCCCTGCACCGTCGGGCTGTATGGTCGCTCGCAGGCGGCAAAAGCGCATCTGCTCGCCGCCCTGTGCGGCAGCGGCAATGGCCGCATGCATGTGCGCCCCGGCGAAAAGACGCTGGATTACTTCAGCCACATCAACCCCGGTCACGCCCTCACCAGCATGGCGCTGCGTTTTAGCCAGCGCCTGCCGTTTATGGATGAGGGTTTCCCGCTCTGCCTGCGCATTCTCAGTGAAGCGGAGCTGGTCCAGCTGTTTATCGCCCATGCGCATCAGCAGCCAGACCTGCGCGCGGTTGATAAAGCGGTAATTGAAGATCGGGTCGCGAAATGGCGCGCGCTGCGCCAGCCTAACGCTGTGCCGGGGATCACCGCCGAGGAGATTGGCGCTATTGCCCGCTTCTGGCGCGCTGTCGTGCCCGCCGCGCAGCAGCAGATGGATGATGCGCTCTGGTATCAGTTCGCCACCCTACTGCCCTCCCTTGATCTGAGCGCACGCGCCAGCGCCTGGTCGCTACTGTGGGGCGAACAGCAAGAGTTGACCCAGCAGTGGTTTGCCCTTGCGCACACCCTGCATCAGACCGGTAACGCCACCGAGATCGCAGCACCGCTGAGCATTCTGGTGGATACCTTCGCGCTGCCGACCGACGGTTTTTTAACCCCGGCGGTTGAGCAGGAGGAGGCGATCCAGGATGAAGTGGTGGTGCACCCGTGGGCCAACGAGCAGTTGCAAAATGCGGTCAGCATTCCGCTGGCAACGCTGGCGCTGATCACCCGCGAGCTGGTGCTGCCGGTGGAAAACAGCCTGCTACCGGGCGTCGATATTCTGGATATTCCCGCCCCCGGCCCGCGTGAAGGCCAGCCGCTGTGGCGCAGTAAATGCCGCTGGCTGCTGGAGAACTACCGCCAGCGCCTGCAACCGGATGTGTTGATGATCTGCAACGCCACGCTCGATCGCGCGGAAACCGCCACCACCGCACGCGCGCTGCTGAACTGGGTGAAAGAGACGCAGTCGGGCCAGGAGTCGGCGCTACCGGGGCTGGTCTGGGCGATCACGCCGCAGGATGCGCGTTTTACGCTGGCGCAAAATCTGGATGAAACCGTCCAGCAGCTGATTGGCAAACCGGGCCAGCACTGGGGCACATTGCAGGCGCTGGATGCCAGCAGTTTGCAGCGTCTGCTTGAGTGGCTGGCGCAAGCCACCGCGCCCGCCCTGCGCCAGCAGCGGCTGAAAGCGCTGAGCGACCGCCAGCAGCGCGCCCTGCGTGATTTGTTGCAGGCATGGGTCGTCAGCCCGGAACAGGATGCGGATGAGCAGCGTAAACGGGCGGAGTCCGTGGTGCGCGAACTGCAGGTTCAGGCTTCACGCCACGGTGAACTGCTGGAAGGATTGATGCCGGATATGCAGCAGTTCGATACGCTCTGGAAGGTACAGCAGCCGCGTGAAGAGAAAGTGAGCGGCCTGTTTAACGAGTCAATCGACCTGTTTGCTGAATCGGCTGAGAGCGCCGAGCCGCAGGCAATGGCGAAAGATGTCGGTCAGCAGGCGCATGCTCTGTGGGTCAACCACGTGCGCCAGTGGAGCCGCAATGATGACAATGCTGTGCGCCTCGGCGTCAGCCCGGCGACGCTGCGCCAGATGGCCGAGATTGTGATTATCAGCAGCTACCGCCTGCGTCTGCCGGAAACCCTGCAGAAGATTATGCAGCGCGATACCGCCTGCGCAGCGCAGCTTCATGCCGCCATCGGCAACTTTGTCGCCTGGCTCGGCTATGCCGATCTCCCGCCGGAGAGCCGCCCGGCCAGCCGCGTGCAGAAAGGCAGCACCATTTTTGCTACCGCGGTGATTGACGTGGGCGGCGAGCGGTTAACGCGTCTCGGGGAGCAGCCGGTACACGCCGCAACCCGCTACGTCTACGACTGGCTGGTCGCGCTCTACAACCGGGCGATTGAGAATATCGGCTACCGCCACCCGCTCGATGTCAGCCCTGAGGCGCGCGCGGCGCTAAAAGCGCTGCTGCCTTAACCCGCAACCCGGCACTCTCGCCGGGTTTTTTATTCGTGCTGCGCGATAAACGACCCGATCGCCTGCGCCAGTGCCGATGGCTGCTCCCATGACATGGAGTGACCGGCGTCGGCGATAATGCGCAGATCGATCCCCTGCTGGCGGACCTCATCGGCGTCACTGTCCGGCAGCGAGTGCGCGCCGAAAATCAGCGTCTTCGGGCGCGGCAGGTCGACAAACAGGTTCATCCAGCCGGGCGTGATGCCCTCAACCAGGCTTTTCGCTTCCCGCCACATCGCCCAGGGCGCCGTGCTCTGCAAACTGCCCGCCCACGGCGAGGTCTCCCGCGCCAGCATCGCCGCATAGCCGCAGGTGACAAAATCCCCTTCGTCCATGCTCGCCACCTCGCGGCTGAACTGCCCACCGCCGGGGTAAAAATTAGGCTCGGAAACGGCAAGACCATTAAGACGTGAATTAACTTGTGAGGCGACCTCAATGGCAATGCTGCCGCCCATGCTGTGACCGTAGAGCCAGAAGGCATCCAGGCCAAGATGATCGAGCACTTCCACTACGACGTTTGCCTGATCGGTGGTGCGATAGGCGTAGCTGGCGGGTCGTTCACTGTAGCCACTGCCGGGCAGATCGATAAGTATGGCGCGTCGTCCGGCGAGTGCCGGGTCGGTAATAATGCGCGGATATTCAAAGGATGATGCGCAGCCCAGGCCGTGAATAAAGACCACTGGGTCGCCTTCGCCCGGTAAGGCGTGCCAGCGAACGCGGCACTGCGCGTGGTGTGAATTGAGTTCGTCCATTTGCTCTCCCTCTTGCGTGATACTGGTATTTTATACAGCATTTCAGCGCAAGATTGCGAGCGATTTCAAAAGAGTGAAATAAGGAGCGCCACCGGGAAGCTGATCGGCCATGTTGCACCGACTAATAGTGCACTCAATAAGCGCATGGTGCGCCTCTCTTTGGTGAGAAACCAGGTGACAAGCGCGCAAATCGTCGCCATTACCCCGTAAAAAATCAGCAGTTTTGTGTAGAGATCCATCCGCTTTCTCCTGTCCATAGGCCAACGTGCAGTGCCTATGCTGCTCTCTTTCTTGCCCGCATGCTGTCGGGGCGGTCACGCTTTGCTTAGCAGCCAGGCAGAGATCAGAAAATGGAGAACAGCAGCGCGACCGGAAAGCTCATCGGCCAGGTGGAACCGACCAGAAAAGCACTCAGCAGGCGGATGCGTTTACGATCGTGCGACAGAAACCAGGTGATAAAGGCGCAGATCAACGCCATGACACAATAGAACACCAACATTTTTTGGTATAACGACATAACAAGCATTAACCCAGAAGTAACAAAACGTGCGCAATATGCTCTTTTAATTGACCTTTATCAAGTTTAAATAGTTTCTCAAAACAGGCCGTATGCCGCAATTTTGATCTAACGAGCTGAATCTATTCATAAACGTCCGCCGGGAGTAATCCTTGATGGGGAGGGTAAACACAGCGTCAGCGGACGTCTCTTTTCTGATTATTGTTGGCGCTCGCGCCACGCGTTAATCATCTCCTTTGTCACTTCATTGGCATAACAGATGGGTGCATAACCCCCTGCTTTGCTCCAGGCGCTACGGCGCCCGCACGAACTGCCGTTCCGCGCGCGATTAAACGGGCAAGCACAGGTGCCCGGATACTCGGCAATTGACTCTTCAATAATTGCCTGTTTGACCTGCGCATCACTCAGCGCCTGCCCTTTTGCCACCCCTTGCGGTGCCACCATCACACTGGCAGCCACAATAACGCCTGCTAACCATGTCGCTATTTTCATTTTTTTATCCCGTGAAGGTATGAATCATAAAACTATTCTTATTATTCCTGCTCAATATTGATTAAAAACAACTCAGCTTATTTAGATGCATTTCTGTATGAGATTTAACTTAAGTCTGATTATTAATAGCGAAAGCCAGTAATTAAGTGCTGCTATATTTGGCGAGCCAGAATCTTCTCTGTTATTGTTTTTATCAGGCAAAGAAAAGGTGAAACAAGGTAAGTTTATGCAGAAATATGACGATCTGTGGCAAGCCATTGAAGTTCGGGTGCGTGAAAATAATGACATCACGCTTAACGATTGGACCACGGATAGCGTGCGGGGCCATGCTGCGAGGCAGCGCATTGCGCAAATATTTATCCTCGAAGTCCTGCTGGCGCGCCATCGTGAAAAGTATGCCAGTAACTTTGTTCCCCTCGCCGGTGAGGAGGCGCTCTACCATCTCATCTTCAAACGTACCGGCTGGAAGCCGTTTGAAGTGAAACAGCTCTCTTTTATCGACACGCTGTTTGTGCTGGCCGAGCTGTTCCGCGACGAAAACTTACCGACAGAAGTCCGCGCCGTACTGCGCTCGCAGGGCATTAAAGATGAGGCGCTGCCCACCTACGATTTCTCAGAGAAAGATTGGGCACCGCGCGAAAACGAGGTGTTCCTGCGCCGTTAAGCTGTGTGATAAAAAAGGGGCTCAACTGAGCCCCTTTTTTTATTACTGTGCCGCTACGCTACACTCCATTGTTAGCGCGAGCGGCGCACGGGCAAAATAAAACTCCTCTCCTTCACACCAGTAACTTTCAATCGGCATTGCGCCATATGAGAGTGTTGAAGAGATAGTTGTGTCGCCGTCATCCACTGTCAAAAACTCGGCAGCACGCCCGGGAATCAGTACGACTACGATTTTACTCATTATGATTTAATTCCCCTGCCTGATTATTCAAAAGCTAGCTATTATTACCGCTTTTTGTGACGGGGTAATGACATTATTTGTAAGTAATTTCCTGCCGTCCCTGGTGACGCTAAATATTAATTTTTGATTATCAGACGCGTTTAGCTTCTGACAACAAATACTGTGCTGGCCGTGCCCGAACCGTTGTGAAAACTTACTTCGCTTTATGCGCCATCGCATAAGCTTCTGGCAGGTTCAGACGTTGCCAGAAGTTCTGATCGGCGGTTTCGCCAGACAGCGGATAACCACCCGGCAGTGCCGTTTTCACCATCAAATCACGGCGTGCGGACGCCGACAGATTCGGTAACGCCGCCTCCAGCAGCACTTCCGCCCCTTCCGGTACTTTCACCGGCTGCACGTTGCCTTTTTGCTGCGGAAGGTCGTAGGTCATGGTGAAGCGGTAAAACTCTTTCATCGCCGGGTTACGATATGGATCGTCTTTGCCAGCCGTTCTCGCGCACTCTGCAAGGGAGGTGCCGCACTCTTTTTCCAGTGCCGTACGCAGTTGATCGCGCGCTTCGTTAAACAGCTTACGATAAGCCGGATCATTGAGGTAATGCGCCACGTTACGCTGGGCCACCATTCTTGAACCCATCACATCCAGCGGATAGTGCACGCCCAGTACGATGCGTGAATAGCCATAGCGCGCACCGCGCTCCACTAGTGAGTCAAAGCGTTCCGGGATCATCTCCGCCATCAGCAGAGAATCAGTGTAACCGGTATTGGTATGGCCGCTCGGGAAGGAGCCGCCGTCGGCCGAGTATGGTTTGTTATCTTTCACTACCACATCATCCGGGACCTGGTGAATGGTATTGCCCTGAATCAGAAACGGACGTTTGTAGTCAAAGTGCTTCTTCGCCGCGCCGGTGCTGACTTCGCTGGTTTTGATCAGCGCGGCGGCTTTGCTTAATTCGCCTTTATCATAGGCGGCGATAAACGCTTTACCCAGACGAGGACCGAGCGCGTCAGAGAGAAAATAGAGGTAGCTGATACCTTCTGCATCCGCCAGCGCCTGATGGCGCAGCCCTTGGGTGGCATCGAGGTTAATCGTCTCAACGGTTTTCAGGTTCTGGTCCAGCACCGGTGCAGGAAGCTTGCTGAACGCGGAGAGCAGCTCAATGCCCGCTTTTTGGTTGTCTTTCACTTTGAAGTCATAGCCGCTGGCTTTCAGCCAGGCGGTATCGGCCTGTTTTGCGCTTTGCGCCGCTTTCTCCAGTTGTCCGCGCTCCACTTTTGCACTGTCGCCTTTCAGCGCGTCACGCAGCGCGGACAGAGACTGGCTTTCCAGGCCATCAAATGCCTGGCTTACCGACGCCGGGGTAGTGGTATTTGCGATGTCGCGTGCAGCAGTCAAAGGGAGATCTTTCGCCATCGCCTGATGAGCAAGCAGCAGGGAAGCGGTGAACAGCGTCATACGGGCTTTCATTTTTTATCCTTTTATTCAAACAATAACCTTGCCTGCGCATGACGCTAGTCCTGTAAATTGACGCTTTTGTGACACGGAGACACTTTGAAACGTTTTATGGGAGCCTGAAACAAGCGCATCGGCTACGGCATTTTCATGCCCGATTTTTTGTCTAACCCGGCCGCTGCCACCTTTCCCTATCCCAACAGTAATCTTGACTTCACTGCCCCACCCGTGCCCCAGAAGATAGTGGCTGCAACACAATAACCTTGTATTACAGCCACTTAAAGCTTCCTCAGTGTTTTATCATCACATGCCGAACTACCGTGTAATCCTCCAGCCCGTAAATCGACATATCTTTGCCGTAGCCGGAGTGTTTTTGTCCGCCGTGCGGCATTTCGCTGACCAGCATAAAGTGGGTGTTGACCCAGGTGCAGCCATACTGCAGCCGTGCGCTGATGCGGTGCGCGCGTCCGACATCTTTGGTCCATACCGATGAGGCGAGGCCATAGTTCGAATCGTTGGCCCAGCCGAGCACCTGCGCTTCGTCATCAAACTCTGTAACGCTGACCACCGGGCCAAACACTTCGCGCTGCACGATCGCGTCTTCCTGCTTTGCGCCTGCCAGCAAGGTTGGCTGGTAGTAATAACCTGCGCCCGGCTGTTTATTGCCGCCGGTCACCACCCTGATATGCCCGAGCGCCTTCGCCTCGTCGACGGCGCGCGCTACGCGATCAAGGTGCGCTTGGGAGCTGAGCGGCCCAAGCTCGGTGGACTCATCGTTTGGCTCGCCCATCTTCAGGCTGGCGACGGCGGCGCCGAGCTTCTCAACCAGCGCATCATAGATGCCCTTTTGCGCATAGATGCGGCAAGCAGCGGTGCAATCCTGCCCGGCATTGTAGAAACCAAAGGTGCGCACCCCTTCGACCACCGCGTCGAGATCGGCATCATCAAACACAATCACCGGCGCTTTGCCGCCGAGTTCCATATGGGTGCGCTTAATAGAGGAAGCGGTATGGGAAATGATGTGCTCACCGGTGGCAATCGATCCGGTCAGCGAAACCATGCGCACCTTTTGATGGCCGGTTAAACGATCGCCGACGCTCTGCCCGCGACCAAACAGCACATTCAGCACGCCCGGCGGGAAGATGCCTTGCGCTAACTCCGCCAGCTTCAGCAGGGTCAGCGGTGTAATTTCGGAGGGTTTGATCACCACGCAGTTTCCCGCCGCCAGCGCCGGGGCGAGTTTCCATGCCGCCATCATTAGCGGGTAGTTCCACGGCGCAATAGAGGCCACCACGCCTAATGGATCGCGGCGAATCATTGAGGTGTGCCCCTCCAGATATTCGCCCGCCGCCAGCCCGTTCAGGCAGCGCGCGGCACCGGCGAAGAAGCGGAAAACATCCACCACCGCCGGAAGTTCATCATTTAATACGCAGTGCAGCGGCTTGCCGCAGTTGAGCGACTCGAGGCGCGCAAACATCTCCGCATTATCCTCAATCACCTGCGCCAGTTGCAGCAGCGCGTCGGCGCGCGCTTTCGGCGTAGTCTGCCCCACTCGACAAAGGCCCGGTCTGCTGCCTCGACGGCCGCGTCGACCTGCGCATGTGACGCTTCGGCGATCGACAGCAGCACCTCGCCGGTGGCGGGATTGTAGACCGCCTGCTCTTCACCTTCGCCGTTAACCAGTTCGCCATTAATAAACAGTTGATGTTGCATCGCGCTCCCTCTGCCCGGTCAATAAGTCTGTTTACGGATTAGCCGCAAGGCCCCCACTCTATTAAAAATAGACGGCGCGCAGAGAGAACGGGTGGGCAGCCAGTGCTGAACTGTGTTGCTATTCACATTTCCTATGAATAGCGGTCAGCGCAGCGGCAAAAGGTTATTGCATCATCTGGCGGATCAGCTCGCCGAGGCGCATCGCCGCCCGCTCCTCTTTCTCGCCCCACGCCCAGGCGCAGTTAAAGCGAAAGAAGGAGATCCAGTTATCGGAGGTGGAAAACATCTTGCCCGGCGCAATGCTGATGTGGTGCGCCAGCGCCTGCTGGCTGAGCACGCCCGCATCCAGGCCGTTCGGCAACTCAAGCCATAAAAAATAGCCGCTCTCGTTGCGGTAGATTTTCACCTCCGGTGGCAGATGGCGCAGTAACGCCTGCCAGGCGAGATGCTTGCGCTCCGCCAGCTGGCGGCGCAAGCGGCGCAGGTGTGCGTCGTAGTGATGGGTGGAGAGATAATCAACCAGCGCCAGCTGTAGCGGCGAACTGGTGGATAAGGTGCTCATTAATTGCAGCTGCTGAATGCGCCGCGCGTGACGCCCAGCCGCTACCCAGCCGACGCGAAAGCCGGCGACAAGGCATTTTGAAAAGGAGGAACAGTGCAGGGTCATATCCTCTTTATCCCAGGCTTTGGCGGGCAGCGGCTGTTCGCGGCCATAATAGAGCTCGCTGTAGACATCATCTTCAATCAGCGTGACATTGTGCGCGGTCAGCAACTCGACCAGTCGCGCCTTTTTCTCCGGGCTGAGGGTAAAGCCGAGCGGGTTCTGGCTGTTGGTCATCAGCCAGCAGGCTTTCACCGGGTATTCGGTCAGCGCCTGCTCAAGCGCGTCGAGATCGATGCCGGCTTTCACATCCGTCGGTACCGAGAGCGCTTTCAGTTTCAGCCGCTCCAGCGCCTGTAGCGCGCCATAAAAACAGGGGCTTTCAATGATCACCCAGTCGCCCGGCTCGGTAACGGCCTGCAGGCTGAGGTTCAGTGCCTCGAGGGCACCGGCGGTAATCACAATCTCGTCCGGCGAGATATTCATTCCCTGGCGGGCGTAACGCCGGGCGATAGCATGGCGTAACTGGCTGTTGCCCGGCGGCAGGTTCTCAATCACGCTCATCGCCCCTGCACTCTTGCTTACCTTTGCCAGCGAGCGGTTAAGCTGCGGCATCGGAAAGAGTTTCGGATCGGGGAACGCGGAGCCAAACGGCAATACCGAGGCGTCACAGCTTGCCTGCAATACATCAAATATATAGGTGTTGATATCAACCGCTTCGTCACGCATCACCTGCGGCGCAGGTGCGCGCGTCAACCCCGGCGTCGGTGCGACAAAATAGCCCGACTGCGGGCGCGCAATCACCCGCCCCTGGCTCTCCAGCAGCTGATACGCATGCCCGACGGTCATAAAACTCAGCCCGCTGCTCGCCACCTGTTCGCGCAGCGACGGCAGCTTTTCACCCGGTCGCCAGACGCCAAGTTCAATTTGTTCAACGATTTGCTGCGCCAGGCGCTGATATTTTTTCATGGTTGTTCACGTGACCGAAGAGTACGTCATGATGGCACGCTAATGGCGATCTCGCTATATCAGTTTAGAAAAAGTGCGCAATGCGCCGAACTGTTATAGACAGTTACAACCATGACTTTCTGGTGAATATTTCCCGTTTCGCCTGGACTATCCTGCAACCTGCCGTACCCTTGTAAAGGACTGTTATATGTAAATTGCTGTCAACTGTCTCTGCAAGTCGGCGGGCGTAGTCATTAACATTGACGCCACACCATTGATTCTGAGGATGTGCATGTTTGGTTTAGATGCGTTTTACCTGGCGAGGATACAGTTCGCCTTCACCGTTTCGTTCCACATCATCTTTCCGGCGATAACCATTGGCCTTGCCAGTTATCTCGCGGTGCTGGAAGGTCTGTGGCTGAAAACCCGGAACCCGGACTGGAAAACCCTTTACCACTTCTGGTCGAAGATCTTTGCCGTTAACTTCGGCATGGGGGTAGTTTCTGGTCTGGTGATGGCCTATCAGTTCGGCACCAACTGGAGCGGATTTTCGCAATTTGCGGGCAGCATTACCGGCCCGCTGCTCACCTATGAGGTGTTAACCGCCTTCTTCCTTGAAGCAGGCTTCCTTGGCGTAATGCTGTTTGGCTGGAATAAAGTCGGCCCAGGGCTGCACTTTTTCTCCACCTGCATGGTGGCGCTCGGCACGCTGATGTCGACCTTCTGGATCCTCGCGTCCAACAGCTGGATGCATACCCCGCAGGGCTTTGCCATTGAAAATGGCCAGGTGATCCCGGTGGACTGGTTTAAGGTAGTCTTTAACCCCTCCTTCCCGTATCGCCTGTTCCATATGTCGATTGCCGCCTTCCTCAGTAGCGCGCTGTTTGTCGGTGCTTCTGCGGCCTGGCACCTGCTGCGCGGCAACAATACGCCGGCGATCCGCAAAATGTTCTCCATGGCAATGTGGATGGCGCTGGTTGTGGCACCCATTCAGGCGATGGTCGGTGATATGCACGGCCTGAATACGCTTGAGCATCAGCCAGCGAAGATTGCCGCCATTGAAGGCCACTGGGAGAACCCGCCGGGTGAAGCAACGCCGCTGCTGCTGTTTGGCCTGCCGGATATGGAGCAGGAGCGCACCCGCTACGCGGTAGAGATCCCGGCGCTCGGCAGCCTGATTCTCACCCACAGCCTCGATAAGCAGGTCCCGGCGCTGAAAGAGTTCCCCAAAGATGAGCGCCCCTACTCGCCGATCGTCTTCTGGTCATTCCGCATTATGGTAGCGCTGGGCATGCTGATGATTGGTCTTGGCGTGATGGCGCTGTGGCTGCGTTATCGCAAGCGGCTGTATGAGTCGCGGCCGTTCCTGCACTTTGCCCTCTGGATGGGGCCTGCGGGGCTGATCGCCATTCTCGCCGGGTGGGTGACCACCGAAGTGGGCCGCCAGCCGTGGGTGGTTTATGGCCTGCTGCGTACTGCCGATGCGGTTTCCGGTCACGGCGATTTGCAGATGAGCCTCAGCCTGCTGGCCTTCTTTATCGTCTACTGCTCGGTGTTTGGCGTCGGCTATCTCTATATGGTGCGTTTGATCACCAAAGGGCCGCAGCCGCACGATGAAAACACCACGCAGGGCACTCCGGCACGTCCGCTTTCAGCGGCAGGTGAACATCTTCCGGCTGATGAGGATAAATAATGGGTATCGATCTTCCGTTAATTTGGTTTGTCATTATCGTCTTCGCGACCCTGATGTATATCGTGATGGATGGTTTTGACCTGGGCATCGGCATCCTCTTTCCGGTGACGCGCGACGGCCACGATCGCGATGTGATGGTCAACAGCGTCGCGCCGGTGTGGGATGGGAACGAAACGTGGTTAGTGCTGGGCGGTGCGGGGCTGTTTGGCGCTTTTCCGCTGGCCTATGCGGTAATTACCGACGCGCTGACCATTCCGCTGACGCTGATGCTGATTGGCCTGATCTTCCGCGGCGTGGCCTTTGAGTTTCGCTTTAAAGCGACTGAAGCGCACCGTCCCTTCTGGGATAAAGCCTTTTTGTCCGGCTCGCTGCTGGCGACCTTCTCGCAGGGCGTGGTGGTTGGCGCGTTTATCAATGGCTTTAAAGTGACTGGACGCACTTTCAGCGGCGGCGCGCTCGACTGGCTGACGCCGTTTAACCTCTTCTGCGGCCTTGGTCTGGTGATCGCTTATGCGTTGCTGGGTGCAAGCTGGCTGGTGATGAAGAGCGGCGAACCGTTGCAGGGCAAAATGCGTGCGGCGGCGAAAAAACTGCTGCTGGCGTTACTGGTGGTGATGGGCGTTATCAGCCTGTGGACGCCGCTCTCCCACGGTGCGATTGCCGATCGCTGGTTCAGCATGCCGAACCTGCTCTTCTTCTCGCCGGTGCCGCTGCTGGTGATTGCGCTCAGCATCTGGCTCTGGCGTTGCCTCGGCAATGAAGAGGTACACAGACGCCCCTTCCTGCTGACGCTGGGGTTAATTTTCCTCGGCTTTAGCGGCCTTGGGATCAGTATCTGGCCCAACATTATCCCGCCGGATATCAGCTTCTGGCAGGCGGCTGCACCGCCGCAAAGCCAGGGCTTTATGCTGGTCGGCGCGCTGCTGATAATCCCCATCATTCTGGTTTACACCTTCTGGAGCTACTACGTGTTCCGCGGCAAAATCCAGCATGGCGAGGGGTATCATTGATGAAACAACCGCTATGGAAACGGCTGATGTGGCTGGTCGTCATCTGGGGCGGAAGCGTACTGGCGCTGGCTGCCGTCAGCATGGTGTTCCGGCTGTTGATGTCAGCCGCCGGGTTTAAATCCCATTAAGATCAAAGGCCGGAAACACGTTAATGTTTCCGGCCTTTTTTATGGTTTTTTTGCCTGATGGCGGCTCCGCCTTATCCGGCCTACGCGGACCGAGAGATGTTGTAGGCCAGATAAGCGCAAGCGCCATCCGACAGATTGTTTCCGGCCTTTTTTATGTTTTTTTCCGGACAGCGGCTCCGCCTTATCCGGCCTACGCAGACCGAGCGGTGTTGTAGGCCGGATAAGCGCAAGCGCCATCCGGCAGATTGTTTCCGGCCATTTTTATGGTTTTTTGCCGGATGGCGGCTCTACCTATTCCGGCATACGCAGACCGAGCGATGTTGTAGGCCGGATAAGCGCAAGCGCCATCCGGCAAATAACCGCTATTTGTGCATCACCACACTGCTTTCCACCGGAATGCGCGGCATGCGCAGCGTCGCGGCGATATTGCTGGTGTCGGCGTAACCAAACGAGATACCAAACAGCAGACGGTACTCATCTGATACCCCCAGCGCTTCACGCACCAAATCGGCATGAAAACCGAGCAGCGTCTGCGGAATACCGGCAAAGCCGCGGGCGGCTAAGGAGAGCAAAAAGGTCTGCCCGTACATGCCCATATCCGACGCCACGCGAACGTTATCGCCAAAGCTCGGCATAAACAGAAACGCCGCGTGTGGCGCATCGAAAAAGCGGTAGTTGCGCAGGTAGTATTCACGGCGCTTCTCTTTATCATCCCGCGCAATGCCCAGCGCTTCGTAATAGAGCTTCGCCTGCTGCTGGCTGCGGTCAAAATAGTCGCCGTGGAAATCCTCATAGGCGAAGGTGAAGTCCGGCGTCTGTTTGCCGGCAATATCATTCTCGATCATCAGC
The DNA here is from genome assembly GCF_001975225.1 of Kosakonia cowanii JCM 10956 = DSM 18146. Taxonomy (NCBI): domain Bacteria; kingdom Pseudomonadati; phylum Pseudomonadota; class Gammaproteobacteria; order Enterobacterales; family Enterobacteriaceae; genus Kosakonia; species Kosakonia cowanii. The sequence continues at coordinate 3,533,961 of NZ_CP019445.1, forward strand.
TGCGCAAGGCGATCCTTGGTTTCGCCGGAAACCACGTGCACATGCCAGGGCTGGGTGTTGCAGTTGGAGGGCGCGTATTGCGCATCCTGCAGAACGGCGTGGATCTGCTCATCCGTCAACGGCGTGGGCAAAAAGGCGCGTACCGAGGTGCGCTGGCGGACGGTTTCATCGAAAGCTAAAACAGGCGTACTCATAAATAGTCTCCGTGCTGAGTGTCGGCGTATCTTAACGATGAACTTCGTGCGTAAAAACACTACAATGCGCCATGGACCTTTGCGGATTACGCACAGATGAAAAACCTCAGCCAGATTAGCGCCCGATCGATGCACCTCTTTCTTGCCATCGTACGCGAAGGCAATCTCTCGGAAGTGGCCCGCAACGAGGGGCTTGCCGCCTCGTCCTTATCGCGCGTGGTGCAGCAACTTGAGCAGGCGCTGGAAACCCAACTGCTCTATCGCAACACTCGCGCGGTAATCGCCACCGATGCCGGGCATATTTATGCCCAGACCTTCCGCACGATGTTACAGCAGCTAAGCGATGCGCAGACGCAGGTCGGCGAGCGGCGCGGCGAACCGGGCGGGCGTATCCGCATTAATGCCCCCATCTCCTTTGGTCTGAACCATATCGGGCCACGCATCAGCGAACTGAGTGAGCGCTACGCCGCCCTGCAGATTGAGCTCAATCTTAACGATGACTATATTGACCCCTTTGCCGACGGCACCGATCTGCTGGTGCGTATCGCCTCGCTGAAAAACTCGGAGCTGCACGGGCGGCTGATTGCAAAGCAGACTTGCCACCTGGTGGCAACGCCCAACTATATCCGCCGCTACGGCGCGCCCACCTCGCCCGAAGATCTGCTGACCCACCGCCTGCTGGCCTATCGCGGGAAAACAGGCTTGCAGCGCTGGCGCTTTCAGCGCGGCGAGCATGATTACGCCTTCTCGCCGCAGGCGAAAATTCTCTCGGATAATGCGGAGCTGCTGTTGCAGGCAGCGCGCAACGACGCGGGGATGCTGCTCTTTCCGGACTGGCAGGTGGGCGAGTTGCTTAATCGAGGCGAGCTGGTTGCCCTGCTGCCGGAGTTCACCGCCTCCTATTCGCCGGGCGAACAGTCGCTGTGGATGCTCTATCCGGGCGGGAAATACCCGTCGCTGAATACACGCACGGTGATCGACTTTCTGCTGGCGAGTTTCGGCTCGCCGCCCTACTGGCGCTACACCGCAACGCCATAAACAAAACAGGGTGGCATTGCGCCACCCTGCGGGTTATCTGTTTTTCGGTAGGGTTTTCAGCAAATCATCGGGGCTGATTGAGGCCACCACGCTGCCCGGCAGCGGCATCTTGAGGATGTGATTTTTCATTTTGCCGATCACGTGCATTTCACACGGGCGGCAATCGAAGCGCAGGGTTAACACCTCATCGCCGTGTACCAGTTGCATCGGCGTCGCGCGCCAGCTTTTGATATTGCCCTTCGCCTGTTTTGGGCAGAGGTTAAAGGCAAAGCGCAGGCAGTGTTTGGTGATCATCACCGGTACTTCGCCCTTCTCTTCGTGGGCTTCATACGCCGCGTCAATCAGCTGCACGCCGTAGCGGTGATAGAATTCACGCGCTTTATGGTTGTAAACGTTGGCGAGGAACGAGAGATGGGTTTCCGGGTAGACCGGCGCAGGCGTCGCCACCGCTTTACGGCTGCCGCGCTGATAGCTCGCCAGACGCGCCTCTTCCAGCATCTCCACCGTTTCGCGGCGCAGCTGGTTTAGCAGGCTGTTCGGCACAAACAGCGCCCCCGGCAGGTTGATGTCGACCTTCTGCGCGTAGTAACGGGTGTGCCCAGCTTCGCCAGGCCATCTTTCAGGTTATCGAGCGCTTTTTCCGCGTTATTGGCTTCATCAAACTGGCCATCCAGCGTATGAGTCACGCTGACGCCATCTTCGCTGGTCAGCGTCAGCACCAGTTGCTCCTGCCAGCCGCCCAGCTCAATATCAACGCCGATGCGCCGCTCGCTGGAGGTTTTCAGCAGCGCCTGCTGCCAGTTGTGATCGAGGTTGCGGTTGAGCGCATGGTGCGGACGCAGGGTTTTCAGCGCATCCGGCATCTCGTTCGGGAAGACGCGGTAACGGTTTTCGGCGGTTTTCTCCGCGACGTTAACACGGAAACCAACCACTTCGCGCTTCACCAGCACGTTCAGCCCGTCGCCGTTGGCCAGCGGTTCGGTCACTTCCACGTCGAGATGATCCTTGCCCACTTTCAGCACTTCACCCACCGGCAGGCCGACAAATTTTGGTGAGTCAAACGCGCCGATATCGATTTTGCGCGCGTTAACAAAGTAGTCGGTGCTGCCGCGATGGAAGGTTTTATCCGTTGAGGGAATAAAGAAGTGTTCGGTGCGTCCGGCGGAAGCGCGCGCCAGCTCCGGGCGATCGTCGATAATCGCATCGAGCATCTGGCGATAGTGAGCGGTGATGTTTTTCACGTAGCTCATATCTTTGTAACGCCCCTCAATTTTGAAGGAGCGCACGCCCGCATCGATCAGCGCTGCCAGGTTAGCGGTCTGATCGTTATCTTTCATCGACAGCAAGTGCTTTTCATAGGCCACGACGCGGCCCTGATCGTCTTTCAGAGTGTAAGGCAGACGGCAGGCCTGCGAGCAGTCGCCACGGTTGGCGCTGCGCCCGGTTTGTGCATGGGAGATGTTGCACTGCCCGGAGTAGGCCACGCATAGCGCGCCGTGAATAAAGAACTCAATGGTCGCGTCCGTCGCCTGGTGAATGGCGCGGATCTGCTCCAGATTCAGCTCGCGGGCCAGCACAATCTGGCTGAAGCCGACGTCGGAGAGGAATTTGGCTTTTTCAACGCTGCGGATATCGCACTGGGTACTGGCATGCAGCTCAATCGGTGGGATATCCATCTCCAGCACGCCCATATCCTGCACAATCAGTGCATCAACACCGGCCTGGTAGAGATCGCCGATCAGTTTCTGCGCCGGTTCCAGTTCATCATCATGAAGAATGGTATTGAGGGTGATAAACACCTTCGCGCCATAGCGATGGGCGAACGGCACCAGTTCGGCAATATCGCGCAGGCTGTTGCCGGCGTTATGGCGGGCGCCGAAGCCGGGGCCACCAATATAGACCGCGTCCGCGCCGTGAAGGATCGCTTCACGGGCGATGGCGGTGTCGCGTGCCGGACTGAGCAGTTCAAGATGATGAGGGTGCAGGCGCATACAATCGTCGTTATCCATTATGTGCAAAATGGCGGCTATTGTAGTCAGAACCGGGGCGTTACACCACCTGTCGTGCCGGGAATTTGCGCCAGGCGACAATGCTATGCCGAAATCGCTATTTCCCCCGGCGGCGCTGGCGCGATAGTGTGGTGACAGGAATAGAAATCGTCACGTTGTGGATGTTATGGGGTATTAATCGTCGTCGTTTTTTGCCGCGGGTTCGCTCGCGGCTTTTTCTTTTGGATAGTGGATTAACGAGTGGAAATGTACGGTCTGCGCGGTGCTGTTGCGATAGGCATGCGCCCGGTCGGCCGCGAAACGCACCCCACTCCCCGCCTCCAGCGTCTGCCACTCACCGTTAAGCTGCATATCCAGCACCCCATTGATAACCACCACATGTTCAATCACCCCTTTTTCGTGAGGCGTTGATTCACTCAGCGCGCCCGGCGCGAGGGTGATGGAGAAGAGATCAAAATGGAGCTGTTCATCCCACGGGAAAAGCGGTGTGATCACCATCGCCTGCCGATCGGGATCGTAAGCGTGCGGCGTGTCGCTCTGCGGCGGCGCAATAAAGGTTGAGAACGGGACATTCAAGCCGGTGGCGATTTTCCACAGCGTCGCCACCGTCGGGCTCGACTCGTTGCGTTCGATCTGCCCGAGCATCGCTTTTGATACGCCGGTCTCTTCTGCGAGTTTTGAAAGGCTCCAGCCCCGCGCCTGACGCAGCATTTTCAGGGTTTTTGCCAGATAATCCGCGATATTCATACCGTCTCCGGGAAATTAAAACGCAGCGAGTATAGCGCAGCGTTTCTATTTTAGAGAGCGAAACTAAAGCGAATGTAACTGCTCATACCGTTTGCGGTATTCCCGCGGCCCGACATGGTATTGCTGATGAAAGAGACGCGAAAAATAGAGCGCGTCGTCATAGCCCACGACCTGGGCGATTTGCGAAATAGTCAGCTGCGTATGCTGTAATAACATCGCTGCCCGGCTCATGCGCTGCTTTTCTCGCCAGCCCCAAATCGTCATGCCAATTTCCTGACGAAAAAGATGCGCCAGCCGCGAGGATGAAAGATAGGCTTTCGCCGCAAGCTCGCTAATCGTCAGTTTAGCCGCCAGATTCTCATCAAGATATTGGCAAATAGCGTTGATGCGCGGGTCGACCGAGGCGCGATTACTCGCCGGTTGCTGTTTGAAACAGTAAAGCAGCGCTTTCTCCAGGCTATTCATGGCGAGGATCTTATCCACGCGGTCTGGCGAGGAATTAAGCCGAATCACCTCTTTCACCGCTGTTTTTAGCTGCTCGACGAAAACCACATCGGCGCTTTGCGTCAGGCCAATCTGATGCCAGTTACGATCCCATTTCAGCCAATCAATCCAGTAATGTCGTGGAATAAAATAGATCCACAAATGATCCCAGTAAGTACTTTGCGCTTCACGGCCATAGTGATGCGGGCAACCGGGAGGGAAAAGCAAAATATCGTTCTCCCGGCAGATAAACGTCTCGTTATTACGGTGAATTACCCCTGCGCCACGCAGGGTAATATTTAAAATATAGCCTTTCATCCCCTGCTGGCGGTTAATAAAAAAGTCCAGCTTATTGCCTTTGACGATAGGCGTATAACCCGCCACCAGATAGGCGTTAAAGGTAAAGCTGCGCATTAAAGGCGAGTAGATCAGCAATTCATCATCGACGTCATTCATGGGAAGTGTTTGCGGCCACATTATTGAGCGTCCTTACGCTAGCACAGGCAAAGAGGAAAAGCCGCAGCCGCCTGCGGCGAGTCATTTATTTGGCGAATACACCACGCGAGAGATCGGCCGCCACGCGGTCATAAAAACCATCCAGTTTATAAAACCAGATCAGCACCATATTCAGCATGGCGAGGATAAACGGGAAGAAAATAAACAAGAACTCAATCATATCAAGCACATGCTTTGACTGCTGGGCGTTGCCGCCGCTGACAAAACCGGCCGCGCCAAGGATCCAGCCTACGCTTGCACTGCCCAGGCCCATGCCGAGCGTCTGGCCTAACGTTCCGGCGCTGAATAAGATCCCCTCGATGCGCAGCCCGGTTTTCCACTCGCCGTAATCAATGGTGTCAGCAAGAAAGGCGAACATCGTGGCACCGATGCCGCAAAAACCGATACTGCGCACCACGGTGGCAAGAATGACAAACAGCGAGCTGGTTTTATCAATTAACGGCAGTAAATAGGCAATGCTGCAAATGGTCAGCCCGAGCAGCGCTAAATTGCGTTTACCCAGCCGCTTGATGAGATAAGGAATAACTAATAGCGTGATCAACCCCGGCAGATATTGCGCCACGCTAATCCACGACATCATTGAGACATCCTGCAAAATATAGCGCGAGTAGTAGACGCTGGTGGTCGAGAGCGCCGTTAAGCTGGTAAAGGTGATGAGCAGATAAAAGAAGATCATCAGCCAGTAGCGGTTTTTCAGCATCGAGGCGGCGACGACCCCCGCACGGATATTGTTGCGATTCTCCTTATTGACCGGTTTGATGCGCTCCCGTGTCCAGGCGGCGGTTAATAACAGGCACAACGCAGTAAAGAAACCAAAAATAGCGAACACAATTACCCATGAGGTGTGGCTATTTCCAAAGGCGGCGACCAGCGGCAGCGTAAATGCGCCTACCGTCAGGGAACCGCAGGTTGATAAGCCTTTACGGAAGACGCTCAAAATACCGCGCTGATAGGTATCGCGCGTTATCAGCGCCAGCAGTGAGCCATAGGCAATATTGTTGGCGGTGAAAAAGATGTTTGCCAGTAAATAGGTGACGCAAACATAGATAATCTTGCCGCTATCGCTAATGCCGGGCACCGTCGCCATTAAAAATGCTGACAACCCAAATGGTACGGCGGTCCACAACACCCACGGGCGCGCTTTACCCAGCCGGGTATCGGTTTTATCGATGCGGATCCCGACAAAGACACAAATAACGCCATCGATAACGCGGGCGAAAAACATCAGCGACCCGACCAGCACCGCTGAAATACCGACCACGTCGGTATAAAAATAGGCCAGAAACGTCACCATCAGGGTATAGGTTAAATTCGTACCGTAATCACCCAGGCCAAAGGCAAAACGCTCGCGAAAACCGGGCGTGCTGGTTTTGCTTTGCTGCTCTTCAATCGTTAATGCACTCATTTTGTACTCTCCACGAGAATAATTTGCACATCCCAATCCTTGAGCGTTATTACCTCACTCTGCCTGAGGGTTTTACCGCTAAACAGCAGTCGCCCGCCGGGCTCAGTAAACGTGACGGTTTGCGGCTCACTACTGTAGTTGAAGTAGTAGAGGAGGATATTTTCATCTTTATCAACGCCGCGCTTAATAATCACCGGGAAGGTTTCTGTCGGCATCGTGTCGTGTTGATAGAGGGTATTGCGCAGGAGATGGCGATACACTTTTTCCAGTGCTGCGGGGGTGATATGGCAGCCAATATAGCTGGCGGTTCCCTGCCCGTAGCGGTTGTGTGTGATTGCCGCATACTGTTGCCAGTAACGATGGTCGTAACGCGCCAGCACCTCGGTGTTTTCATCAGGGATGATTAATTCCATCCAGTTGCTGATTTGCACCTCGTCGGCAGAAAGGTCGAGGGATTCTGAATGCAATAAGGTGCGGTCCGGATCAACAAAGAGTTGATAGTGGGCGCCGATCGCTTCGCTGATAATTCCCGGCTGTGCGCAGGTGCGCACTTTCATATGCTCGTCGGCAAAAGCAGATTTAAAGGAGAAAATGGCATGGCCGCCCTGCGCAATATAACGATTAATCTCCTGTAAGCGCTCGTCGCTGACGCTATAGAGCAGCGGGAAGATCAGCATTTCATAACGGAACAGGCGCGGATCGTCGACGGCGATAATATCCACTTCGATATTCATCTTATAGAGCGTGTCGTAATAGTCGCGGAACAGGTCATTATATTGGTGCAGCGCATCGCGGCTAAACTGATGGCCGTGGTATGGGTGCCAGTCGATAGCGGTTAAACAGTCGTTACTGATCACCAGCGCCACCCGGCTGCGGCGTGAGAAACGCGTTACGGTTGCCGCGTGCTGGTTGAATTCGGCGCCAATCGTGCAAGCCTCATGGTAGACCGGATTGGGTTGCAGATCGTGGCTGAGCAACCCTTTCCAGTACGTTTCGTACGAGTTGTGAATCGAGTGCCAGTGCCAGTAACCCAGCAGTCTTGCGCCGCTGGCAACATGGCTCCAGGCCTGCTGGCGCAGCTGCCCCGGGAAAGGCGTCCACTCTTTAAAGGCCTGCGCCTGGGTTTCCAGCACAAAATAGGGCTGATCTTTTGTCACTCTCGCAAGATCGCCGGTAAAAGAAATTTCCGCGCCGGTGAGCTGAAACTGGCTCGGGTGGTAGATATCGACGCCGGTAATATCCAGCACGCTGGCGGTTTTAAAATGGTCGACCTCGGCGCGAATACCATACGACCAGTTGCGCCAGTCAAAATCAAAGTTATGAGTAATAAACTGCGTATCGTTTTTATAGCCTTTCACAATCTCTGCCTGCCAGCCGAGAAAACGCGTCACCAGCGAACGCTGAAATTGTTTAAAGGCGCAGCCGAGGCTGGCATTAATTGTCCCTTCAATCGGCGGGAAATCTTCCCAGGCATCAATGCGGTTACTCCAGTAATCCAGCCCAAAGGCGTGATTCATCTTCTGCGTACTGTTGTTGAACTCTTTTTTGAGGTATTTCACAAACTCGATTTGCGCCCCGGCTGAGCAGGTGTCGTAATATTTCGTTTCGTTGTCGATTTGAAAACCAATGACTGCCGGATGGCTGGCCGTTGCCGCCAATAAGGCGCGAATAATGCGCTCGGCGTACCATAAAAAAGCGGGATGGGTAATATCCATCTTTTGCCGGTGACCGTAGACATTTTTCCCGCTACTGGTGGTGGCCATCACATCCGGATATTTTTTTGCCAGCCACGCCGGTAACGCATAGGTTGGCGTGCCGATAATCACGGCAATACCGTTTTTATACATTTCATCCAGTACCGTAAGCACCGAACTGAAATCAAATTCCCCTTCCTGCGGCTCAAACGTGCTCCAGGTGCTCTCGGCGATGCGCACATAATTAATACCCGCCTCTTTCATCAATTTAATATCTTCGTGCAGGCGTTCCATCGGCAAATATTCGCGGTAATAGGCGGCACCAAACAGTAATTTATCCATCAGCTTCTCCTCATTGTTACCGGAAACATAACGCAGAAAATTCCGGGCCGGATGAAATTAGCTGCTAGCAACATTGAGAAATCTGCTATCGCCATCAGGAGCGGAGATGGCTCACATTTTTACCTCTGGCGCATAGACAAAATCCTGCCCACCATCTTGTGCGCTATAGCGCACGGTGCTACCTTGTGCGGATGTTATAACGCACAAGGCACCCAAATGCGCCCGGCCACACTCTCACTCTCCTCCTCTCTTCCCTTTAACACGGTACTGGCGGGATTTGTCGCCGTGCTGGTCGGTTATGCCAGCTCGGCAGCGATCATCTGGCAGGCGGCCTCCGCTGCCGGGGCAACGCCTGAGCAGATCGCTGGTTGGATGACCGCCCTCGGCGTGGCAATGGGCGTCAGCACACTGGCGCTGAGCGTCTGGTATCGCATGCCGGTATTAACCGCATGGTCGACGCCGGGCGCAGCGCTGCTGGCAACCAGTTTGCAGGGCGTTTCACTTAATGAGGCAGTTGGCACCTTTATCTTCGCCAATGGGCTGATTGTGCTGTGTGGCGTGACTGGCCTGTTCGCCCGCCTGATGAAAATCATTCCGCCGACGCTTGCCGCCGCCATGCTGGCGGGCATCCTGCTACGTTTTGGTTTGCAGGCATTTTCTCACCTTCAGGGAGATATTGTGCTTGGCGGATCGATGCTGCTGGCGTGGCTTATCGCCAAAGCCATTGCGCCGCGCTACGCGATTGTCGCCACGCTGCTGATTGGCGCACTGGTTGCCTGGCTAAGCGGGGACGTGATGCCGCAGGCCATCAGCCTTGCTCCCGTTGCGCCACAGTTTACCGCGCCGGTGTTTCACTGGGCGTCGCTGGTCAGTATTGGCCTACCCCTCTTTCTGGTCACCATGGCCTCGCAAAATGCACCCGGTTTCGCCACGATGCAGGCCGCAGGCTTCAGGCCCTCGGTGTCGCCGTTGATGATCTTTATCGGCGTGCTGGCTCTGCTGCTCTCGCCGTTTGGCGTCTTTTCGGTGTCGATTGCCGCCATTACCGCGGCGATCTGCCAAAGCCCGGATGCGCATCCCGATGCCAGCAAGCGCTGGTTAGCCGCCGCGGCTGCCGGTGTGTTCTATCTGCTGGCCGGAGTATTTGGCGGCTCGATCACCGGGCTGCTGGCGGCGTTGCCCGCAAGCTGGTTGCAGATGCTGGCGGGCCTTGCGCTGCTCGGCACCATCAGCGGCAGTTTGCACCAGGCGCTGAACGCTCCGCGCGAACGCGATGCGGCGATTGTCACCTTTTTAGTCACTGCCAGCGGCATTACCTTGCTCGGGCTGGGATCGGCTTTCTGGGGGCTGGTTATCGGCGGTCTCTGCTATTTCACCTTCAGCCGTGCGCGTAAAATCTGAGCAATGAAACAGGTGACTTTTTCGTCACTCCTGATCATAATTCGTACAGAGGCATTCCGTTTAGTTATGGGATGACCTCACCCTACAGCGGATCTGTAATGAATTAATGAAAGGAGTCTTCCGGTGAAAAGTGCCACCTACCTGTTTTTTATGATCGCGCTTACGGCGCCACTTCCCTCGTCGCTCGCCGACACCCTTGCTGAGTATCGTCAGTCACTTGCGTCGCACCCGGTCAATTATGTGCGGCTGGACACCCGCGAACTGCCCGGCACCAAGGTGCAGCGTTATGTGCTCCATTCGCAAAATTGGTCACCGCAAGATGCGGTGCGCCCGATACGCTGGGAGCACCAGGTGGATATCTATCTTCCTGATGCCGCCAAACCGACCGTTGCGCTGATGGTGGTGAATAATGATGCTGGCAGAGCGACCAGTTTCAATGAAGCATCGCTGGCGCGCATTGCGCTTGCCACCCACACCGTAGTGGTCTCGATCAGCAATGTGCCGAACCAGCCGCTGCACTATCAGGGCAATTCAACGCCGCTGACGGAAGATGACAGCGTTGCCTACAGCTGGAAACGGTTTCTGGAGAGTGGCGATGCGCCATTGCAGCTCCCGATGGCTGCGTCGGTATCGCAGGCGTTCCGGCTGGTGAAACGGGAGCTTTCGCAACAGAAAATCGCAAAGTTTATCGTCACCGGCGCGTCAAAGCGCGGCTGGGCTGCGTGGCTTGCGGCGATAGCCGACCCGGACGTCGTCGCCGTGGTGCCGTTTGCGGTGGATCTGCTCAGCACCCGCGCCGCGCTGGATCATATGTATCGCTCTTATGGCAACAACTGGCCTGTCGCCTTTTACCCCTACTATCGCCAGCAGATCGACCAGCAGATCGCCACCGATAATTTTGCCCGGCTGATGCGCGTGCTGGATCCGATGGCCTATTTGCGCAGCAAAGCGGGCGAGCGGCTGAAAATAAAGAAGTATGTGATTAATGCCAGCGGAGATGATTTTTACACGCCGGACAACAGCCGCTTCTACTACCCGCGCTTGCCGGGCGAGAAGTCGCTACGGGTCGTGGCGAACGCATCCCATGAGGCGGTGCTTTCCGTCGCTGAGCCATCGTTGATTGCCTTCGTTAACCGTTTCCAGGCGCGTAAAGCCCTGCCCGCCATCGCCGAGCGTCGCCAGGGTGCAAATAACCTGGTGCTCCATTTCTCCGCGCAGCCGGAAAAAGTGGTGGTCTGGCGCGCGAGCAACCCGCTGGCACGGGATTTCCGTTATGCCTGCGGCGTGAGATATGAAGCCTCGCCGCCGCCCGCGATGTCAGGCAATACCCTCAGCGTGGCGCTGACGCCACCGGAAAATGGCTGGCAGGCGACATTTGTGGAAGCGACCTTCAGCGATGGATTTGTGGCGACAAGCCAGGTCTATATCACACCGGATGAGATCTATCCGGATGCGGCACCCTCGGCGCAAGGTGGGGCCTGCCGCACGCTGCCGGGGCGCGGGTTAACGCCTGCGGCGCAGGCGGCGAATTAACGTTTTTGCGTCGCGCGAAGCTGCGAGGGGGTGATGCCCTTCGCCGCTTTAAAGCGGTTGCTGAAGTGGCTGGCGGAGTTGAAACCGCAGGCCAGCGCGATATCAGTCAGCGACCGGTTGCTGCTCAGCAGCAGCGCTTTCGCGCGGGCCATGCGGCGCTGCATCACAAACTGGTGCGGTGCCACGCCCATTGACTGGCGAAACATCCGCGCGAAGTGGTACTCGCTGAGCGAAACCTGCGCGGCGAGATCGCAGAGCAGCAGCGGCTCGCCAAGATGCGCCTCGATATACTCCAGCACATTGCGCTGCGCGACGGGCGCCAGTCCGCCGGTAATCGTCGGCAGTTGCCACTGCACATTGCTGTAGTGCTGAACGAGGTGCGTCAGCAACAGCGTCGAGGCGGTGCTGAGCGTCAGCTGGTTGGCGTTTTGCTGCCAGTCGCAGCCGAGCAGAAACTGGCGGTAGAGCGCGGTGATGCTCGCATCCTGGGAGAAGGTCTTTTCATCGAGGGTGAAGTTTGCCGGGCTGCGATCCCACACTTTCTCCCCCACCTCACGCAGATGCTCATCGGTGCAGTAGAGGTGCACAAAGGCGAGATTATCGCGAATATCCCACACCGATTCGCTCTCTTTTGGCATCAAACAGAAGCGATCCGGCCCGCCGCCGTTTTTCCAGCCGGAGGCGGTTTTGTGGTAGCTCTCATAACCGTCGGCAATATAAAGGCTGAGGGTATGGTGGTTGCAATACTGGGTGATGGTATCGCGTTTGTTGGACCACGCCGCCAGCTGAATCCCGTCGTGCAGCGCCACCGAGTTATGCAACACGGCGTTGTGTTTGCGCAGGTTTTCAAAGGCGTCATAGCTATCAGACATTCGCGGTACTTATCCTTTCTCAATCAGATCCCCAGTCTATGAAGAGCGAATCGCAGAAGCCAGCGTTGTGTAAAGAAAAGCGCAAGAATATGCAAGTTGTCCGCAAGCAGGTGCAAGCCAGCCTTGCCGCGCCAGATGACAATGGGCGTTCATGAAAGGGAACGGGAAGCGATATGAACGCATTACTTTATAGTCTGGTGGTGGTGATTTGGGGCACAACGTGGATTGCCATTTTTCTGCAGCAGGGGCCGGTGGCGGCGCCGGTGTCGATCTTCTGGCGCTTCGCGCTGGCGACCACGGTGATGATGCTGGTGCTGCTGGCACGGCGCAAACTGCGCGCGCTGTCGCGGCGCGACCACCTCTTCTGCCTGTTACAGGGCGCGTGCGTCTTTGGCTTCAACTTCTGGTGCTTTTATACCGCTGCGGCGTGGATTAACACCGGGCTGGAGTCGGTGATCTTTTCGATGGCGGTGCTGTTCAACGCCGTTAACAGCTTCCTTTTCTTCGGGCAGAAACCGCCCGCGCGCTTTTTTGCCGCCGCGCTAATGGGGCTGGCCGGGATCGTCACCCTCTTCTGGCAGGATCTGGTGGCCAGCGGCTGGAGCAGCAGTGTATTACTGGGCATTGCGCTGTCGGCGCTCGGCACGCTCGGCTTCTCGTTTGGCAATATGATCAGCCTGCGCCATCAGCGTAACGGGCTTGAGATCGCCACCACCAATAGCTGGGCGATGCTCTACGGCACGCTGATTATGGGGGCGGTTGCGCTGCTGCGCGGAGAGGATTTCACGCCGCTGTGGAGCGTCAGCTATCTTGGCGCGCTGGTCTATCTTGCCCTGTTTGGCTCGGTGATTGGCTTCGGTGCCTACTTTACGCTGGTTGGGCGCATCGGCCCCGGCAAAGCGGCATACAGCACCCTGCTCTTTCCCCTGGTGGCGCTGACCGTTTCAACCTTTTATGAAGGCTATCAGTGGCATGCGCAGGGCGTGCTGGGGCTGGGGCTGATCCTGACGGGCAACCTGGTGATGTTTACCCGCCCGGAGACGTGGTTTGTGCGGCGCAAACCGTCACTCTGTTAAGCGAATGCCGCCTGCGGAACAGGCGGCAAAACGTTTACTTTTTCAGATCCACCTGCCAGAAGAGGTGTTTGCCAAACGGGTCGACCTCATAGCCCTGCACCTCTTTGCGCACCGGCTCGAAAATCGTCGAGTGAGCAATCATCACCGCCGGCATCTGGTCGTGCATCATCTGCTGCGCCTGTTTGTAGAGCGCGACGCGTTTGTCGTGATCGGTGGTCGCCTTCGCCTCGGCAATCAGCTGATCGAACGGTTTGTAACACCACTTCGCCGAGTTAGAGCCACCGTTAGCCGCGGTACAGGTGAAAAGCGGGCCGAAGAAGTTATCCGGGTCGCCGGTGGCAGTGGTCCAGCCCATTAATGCCGCCTGGTGTTCGCCGCTCTTCACCCGTTTCAGGTATTCGCCCCACTCATAGGTCACCACTTTCGCCTGCACGCCCACTTTTGCCCAGTCCGCCTGGATCATCTCCGCCATGCGCTTGGCGTTCGGGTTATAGGGGCGCTGAACCGGCATCGCCCAGAGATCGATGGTGGTGCCCGGCGGCAGCCCGGCCTCTTTCAGCAGCGCCTTCGCTTTTTCCGGATCGTAGTCGTAATCTTTCAGCTCGCTGTCCGCGCTCCAGACGCCCGGCGGCAGCAGATTTTTCGCCGCCGTGCCGGTGCCCTGAAAGACCGCTTTGATGATCGCCGGTTTGTTAATCGCCATCGCCAACGCTTGGCGCACTTTCACATTATCCAGCGGTGCTTTCTGCGTATTGAAGGCGAGGAAGCCGGTGTTCAGCCCCGCTTTGCTCATCAACGTAATTTCTTTGTTCTCTTTCAGGCGCGGCAGATCCGCCGGGTTCGGGAACGGCATCACCTGGCACTCATTTTTCTCCAGCTTCGCTACGCGCACCGAGGCATCCGGCGTGATGCTGAACACCAGCCGGTCGATTTTCGAACGCCCCTGCCAGTAATCATCGAAGGCAGTAAAGAGAATGCGGGAATCTTTCTGGTACTGCGCCAGACGGAACGGCCCGGTACCGACCGGGTCGCTGTCGACGCGCTGCGGCGTACCGGCTTTTAACATCGCATCGGCATATTCGGCGGAGAGAATCGAGGCGAAATACCACGCCAGATCGGCGACAAATGGCGCTTCAGGGTGCGCCAGCGTAAAGCGCACTGTGTGCTCGTCCACTTTATCGATGGCGGTAATCAGTGAGCCAAATTCGAGGCTTTCAAAGTTGGAGTAGGTACCGTTAGAGACGTTGTGGTAGGGGTTTTTCGGATCTTTTTGCCGCATAAACGAGAAAATCACATCATCAGCATTAAAGTCCCGCGTCGGCTTGAAGTATTTATTGCTCTGAAACTTCACATCTTTTCGCAGATGAAAGGTGTAGACCTTGCCATCTTCGCTAACGTCCCAGCGCTCAGCCAGGCTCGGCTGTAACTCGGTAGTGCCAGCTTTGAAATCGACCAGCCGGTTATAGACCGGAACCGCGCTGGCATCCACACTGGTGCCGGAGGTGTAAAGCTGCGGGTTAAAGTTTTCCGGTGAGCCTTCAGAGCAATAAACCAGTGTTTTCGCCGCCACAGAAGAAGTGCCTATCAACGTGGTCAACGCCAGAGCAAGTGTTGTCGGTTTGCTAATCATAGTGTTTCCTGTTGTTTTATTTTTAATGCTTGTTGTTTGCCTGCTCATAAATAACATTAAAGTGAAATTGCAAACACCTGATAATACGAATAAAGAAGGAATCACTATGCCCTCGCCGCTAGCCAGTCAATTAACGCAGCGCTTCTTTCGCTACCTGAGTATCACCAGTCAAAGCGACGCAAATGCCACCACCCTTCCCACCACGCCCGGCCAGTTTGATATGGCCCGCGAGCTGGCCAACGAGTTGAAATCCCTCGGTCTTGAGGAGATTGTTATCGACGATCGCGCCACGGTTACGGCGGTGAAAAAAGGCAACGTTGACGGCGCGCCGCGCATCGGTTTTATCACCCATATCGATACCGTTGATGTTGGTTTGTCGCCGCATATTCATCCGCAAATCCTGCGTTTTGAGGGTGAAGATCTCTGCCTGAATGCCAAAGAAGATATCTGGCTGCGCGTGCAGGAGCACCCGGAGATCCTCGCCTATCCCGGCGAAGAGATTATTTTTAGTGACGGCACCAGCGTGCTCGGCGCGGATAACAAAGCCGCAGTAACGGTGGTGGTGACGCTGCTGGAGAACCTGACGACCGAACAGCGCCACGGCGATATTGTGGTGGCCTTTGTTCCCGATGAAGAGGTTGGATTGCGCGGCGCGAAAGCGCTGGATCTGGCGCGTTTTGACGTCGATTTCGCGTGGACTATCGACTGTTGCGAGCTGGGCGAGATTGTTTACGAGAACTTCAATGGCGCCAGCGCGCAGATCCACTTTACCGGGGTCACCGCGCACCCGATGTCGGCCAAAGGCGTGCTGGTTAACCCGCTGCTGATGGCGATGGATTACATCAGCCATTTTGACCGCCAACAGACGCCGGAAAATACCGAAGGCCGTGAAGGCTATATCTGGTTTAACGGCATGGAAGCCGTACAGGGACATGCCAGTCTGAGCGCCAGCATTCGTGATTTCGATAAAGAGAGTTTCGCCCGCCGCAAAGCGCAGATTGGCGACGTCGCTGAGATGATTGCCGCGCAATACCCGACGGCAAAAGTAGAGTACAGCGTTAGCGATATCTACAGCAATATCAGTAATGCGATTGGTGAAGACCGCCGCGCCATCGATCTGATGTTCGAGGCGATGGAGACGCTCGGCATTACGCCGAAACCGACGCCGATGCGCGGCGGTACGGACGGTGCGGCGCTCTCGGCTAAGGGTTTGTTAACGCCAAACTTCTTTACCGGCGCGCACAACTTCCACTCGCGCTTTGAGTTTTTACCCCTGCGCGCGTTTGAAGCCTCCTACAACGTGGCGTTGCAGCTCTGCCTGCTGGCGGCCCGTTAAGATAATGCAGCCCGGCAACGGGCTGCTTTTTTTATCACGCCGGTTTATGCGCCAGCAGCGTGGCGAAGCGCAGTTTGATGCGGTTGCCCTGCTCATCGGTGCGGTGCAGTTCCCCCACCTCTTCGTTATATTTCAGCAGCTCCCAGCCCGCGTAGTAGTTACGCAGCTCACCCTCTTCGAAGGCAAACGGAAAGCCGACGTTGCACGGGTAATCGGCGGTATCCATTGCCGCGACAATCAGATTGTGGCCGCCCGGTTTGGTGCAGCGCTGCATATTGGCTATCAGCCCCGGAATGGTTTTCGCCTCGAGGAACATCATCACCACGGTGGAGAGAATAAAATCATATTCGCCCTCAAAGCTCAGGCTGTTTAAATCAACGCTGTCGATATGCAGGTTATTAAGCCCTTCCGCGTCACGAATGCGCTGCACATTGCTCAGGCTGTTGGGGTTTTTATCCCAGGCCGTGACATCAAAGCCTTTATTCGCCAGGTAGAGGCTGTTGCGTCCGTTACCACAGCCGAGATCGAGCACCTTGCCAGGCGTGATGTAGTTCATCGCGTTCAGCACTTCCGAGTGTGTCGGGGTCATCCCATATTTTTCAGTAAAATAGTTCTCATCACGCATAGTCATTATTCACAGCCTTTAATGGGTATTTTGCATGCATTTTATGAATTTCACCCGTTGATAGCCAGCGTCCAAATATTTGCTACGGTTAAGTAAGAACATCCGGAGAAGATAAGCATGAGCAAATACCGCCTCAGTGATGAGACGCGCCTCTTCAGTTACCCGCTCGGCGGCGAGAAAAAGAGCGTCGCGCTGCGCCAGATAATCGCCCTGCGCGATTTTAATGATGTCACCGCCGGCAGCGCGGGCGGCTGGGTTGATGATGAACAGGTGCTCGATCAGGCAGGGAATTGCTGGATATACGACGAAAACAGCATGGTGTTCGATGGTTGCCGCATCCGCGGTAACGCGCGTATTACGGGATCGTGCGTCATCTGCCTGAATGTAGAAATCAGTGATAACGCCTGGGTAGATGGCTGCGAGCTAAGCCATGGCGCGATTTTACGTGACAACGTCACGGTGCAATCCTCCACCGTGCGCGGCGTCTGCCAGCTACGCGGTGAGGCGCGCATTCTAAGCGGTTGCGATATCATCGCCGCGCGCGGATTAACCCAGGAGCGCGAACAGGTGCTGCAGATTTACGATCGCGCGACGGTCAGCCACTCGCGGGTGGTTCATCAGGCGCAAATCTATGGCGATGCGACCGTCAGTTACGCCTTTATTGAGCACCGCGCCGAGGTGTTCGATTTTGCCCTCCTCGACGGGAATGAAATTAATGATGTCTGGGTGTGCGACTGCGCCAAAGTCTACGGTCACGCCCGGGTGATTGCCGGACGACAAGAGGATGAGATCCCCACCCTTCGCTACAGCGCCCAGGTGGCGGAAAATGCCCGCGTCGAAGGCAATTGTGTGTTGAAACATCACGTATTAGTTGGCGGCAATGCGCAACTGCGCGGCGGGCCACTACAGCTCGATGAAAAGGTGGTGATTCAGGGCAATGCGCGTATTGAAGGGAATGTGCTTATCGCCCACGAGGTGGAGATTGCCGACAATGCTGTGATCATCGCCGCTGAGAGTGGCAGCCTGCTGCTGCGCGGCCCGAAAGTGGTCAACGGCGATCAACACATCACCCGCACGCCGCTGGTCGGCTCGCTCTGACGGGCATCCATAAATTTATTTTCATCCGCCGGGAATAAAGCGCCGCGCTCTTCGTCTTATCTGCTCACTATCAGCAGGATGAGCGAATGATGAACAACACTCCTTTAACCTCCACGCAGCTAACGGTGCGCCTCGCGCTGGTTGGCCTGCTGCCGCTTCTGGTTATGCTGCTGTTTCTTTGGGGCGGCGGCTGGCTGACGCCCGAGCGGCTCACCTCAGACAAACTCGTTAACGTGCTACAGCAGTCCGGCGGTGAGCATCCCGGTTTTCGCCGCAACCACGCCAAAGGGATCTGCGTCAGCGGCGAGTTTATCTCCAGCGGCAAGGCCAGCACGCTTTCGCGCGCCGCGCTGTTTGCGCCGGGAAGCACGCCGGTGATTGGTCGTTTTGCCATTGCGGGCGGCAACCCCGCCGCGCCAGATTACGCCGTGCCGGTACGTAGCCTGGCGCTGGCCTTTGAACTCCCGGACGGCGAGCAGTGGCGCACCGGCATGAACGCGATGCCCTTTTTCCCGGTGCGCGGCGTCGACGGTTTTTATGATATGCAGCTGGCAACGCGTCCCGATCCCGCCACCGGCAAACCGGACCCGGCAAAGGTAAAAGCGTTTCTTGAGAAGCACCCGGAAGCCGCGCCTTTTCTCGCATGGGCAAAAGCGAACGTGCCCTCCAGCAGCTGGGCCAGCGACCGCTTTAACAGCCTAAATTCCTTTCGCATGATCGACAAAACTGGCAACGAGCAGCTGGTGCGCTGGAGCATGGTGCCGCAGACGCCTTATCAACCCATCAGCGCAGAGCAGAAGCAGGATAAAAACTTTTTACAGTACGATCTGCGCCAGCGCCTCGATCAGGCCCCGCTGAAGTGGGATTTGGTCATTACCGTCGCCAGCGCGCAGGATGACGGCAGCGATGCCTCGCGGGCCTGGCCTGCCGGGCGGCAAACGATCAATGCCGGTACGCTGGTGCTGAACCGCGCCGTTGAGCAGGCGCAGGGTGACTGCAATGACATCAATTACGATCCGCTGATCCTGCCGGACGGTATTGCCGCCTCGAACGACCCGCTGCTGAATGCCCGTTCATCCGCGTATGCCAAATCCTACAACCTTCGCACCCGCGAACAAGCCGGAGCCCACTGATGAAACAGGTCGCTTATTTCCACCCGCTGCTGCGCGCGGTTCACTGGCTGATGGCCGCCGCCATTATTGCAATGCTGTTTATCGGCGTCGTGATGGTTTCCACCGTCTCCTCCCTGCACAGCCTGCTGGTGACGATCCATAAACCGCTGGGTTTGATGATCCTTGTGCTGGCGCTGGTGCGTTTGTGGTTACGCTTCTATACCGCCACGCCACCGTTGCCTGCCTCCCTGCCGGTCTGGCAACGCGCGATGGCGCATCTTTCGCACTGGGCGCTCTATGCGATGATGCTGGCACAACCGTTAATTGGCTGGGCGATGCTCTCGGCGGCCGGTTATCCGGTGACGCTCGGCGGTGGATTCGTGCTGCCACCGATAGTCCCGGTGAATAATGACTGGTATGCGCTGCTGCGTCCGTTGCATTCTGTGGTGGCGCTGGCGCTGTTTGTCACCGTAATGGCGCACCTCGCCGCCGCACTGCTGCATGCACTGGTGCTGCGCGATGGGGTGTTTGAGAGCATGTCGGGAAGCCGCAGACGATGAACGATGATGAAATCCGCGAGGTGATGCCGCATCTCTACCGCTTTGCCCTGTGGCTGGCGCGTAACCCGCACACCGCGGAGGATCTGGTGCAAAGCTGCCTGGCGAAAGCCCTGACGCGGCAGCGTGATAGCGAGCAGAGCCTGCGCGCCTGGCTCTTCACCATTCTCTATCGTCAGTTTGTCGATGGTGAGCGGCGGCGCAAACGCTACCTGAAAGTGCTCGCCTTTTTCACCGGCGAAGAGCCTGGCGGTTTTACCGCCGAGTCGCTGGCTATCGCCGATGATACGCTTGCCCTCTTTGCCACGCTGCCGACGGAGTATCGCGCCGTGCTGCTGCTGGTGAGCGTTGAAGGGCTGAGTTATAAAGAGGTGGCGCACACCCTCGACATTCCGCCCGGCACGGTGATGTCACGCCTGTCACGGGCGCGCAAAATGCTGCATGAAAAACTGGAAGGCCAGCCAACGCCGTTAGCGTTAAGGAGATTGAAATGACGTTGCCACCAGATGAACACGATCTGCACGCCTGGCTTGATGGCGAGACCGATGAGGCGACCTCAGCGCGCATTGAACACTATCTGGCGCAAAACCCGCAGGCCGCCCGCGAGGTTGCAGGCTGGCGGCAGGATGCGCAGCGCCTGCGCCAGGCAATGGATCGCCATACCGCTACGCTTGAGATGCCGGAACCCCGCGCGCTGCGGCGCCAGCAGCGCCAATTGCGGCAATGGAAACTGGCAACGGCCTTCGCGCTGGTAATGGCGCTCGGTGTTGGCGGTTTTACCGGCTGGCAGCTGAAAGAGTCTCAGATGGTGCTGACCCACGCGCCGATGGAGGACGCGGTGCAGGCCTACAAACTGTTTGATAACACCGCTATCACCCCGATGGATGTGGCGACGACGCAGCAAACGGAGCTGACTCACTGGGTCGGGCGCTACTTTATCAACGGCAACCAGCCGCCAAATCTGGAGCAGTATGGCTTTACGCTGGTCGGCGCACGGCTTGTTGCCACGGCGCAAGGCCCGGCGGCGCTGATTATGTATCAGGATCCGCGCGGCACGCGGGTTGGCTGGTATATCCGCCCCTTAAGCCCGGGGAAATTACCCCACGGCGAGCGTAAGGCCGAAGATGTGATGACGCAGTACTGGAGCGACGACCACTATAACTATGCGCTGGTTACGCCGCTGAACTCCCCGGCGGTCAACGGGCTTAGAAAAGCGGTTTCGCAGGCGAACAGCTAAGGCTTATTCATCATTGAGCGTGACGATTTTGCCCCAGATATTCTGATCGTCGAAGCGGCCATTGAGGAACTCCGCCTCTCTCTGGCAGCCTTCGAGGGTGAAGCCGTTACGCTCCGCGACGCGGTTACTGGCCTCGTTGTCGACCCGGCATTTGATAACAAAGCGGCGGATATCGCCGCGTTCGGCGTAAAAGCGCATCATCGCCTGCATCGCGCGGGACAAGATACCCTGCCCCTGCGCCGCTTCATCCAGCCAGTAGCCGATGTAGGCCGCTTTGTTGGTCGGCTCGATAGCGTTGAGAGAGAGCACGCCGACCAGCACGTGATCGCGCAGGATCAGGAACATCTTCGCGTAGCCGCGCTGATGTAACAGCCGGTTGCTCTGGGCGGTTTTACGGGTGGTCTCAATGGATGTGACATACTGCGGCCAGTCGAGATAGCGCTGTAAGCTGTCGCGGTTTTTGACAATCAACTGGTGAAGATCGTGAACAAAGCACTCATCAATCATTTCGAGCGTGAGTTGCTCGTCAACCTTAATCACCGTATCCGGGCAAGTCGGTTCCTGTAACATCGTTCCTCCTGAAAAACATCGCCCCCATTCGGGGGCGATTAAAAAGCTTAGCGCATGATGCGGTCATCTACGTAGTTCCGCTTCTCCGGCGCGGGTGGGAAGTATTGATAGAGCCAGGTTTCGCTGATCGCCTCGCCCTGGCAGCGCAGGAACATGCGCATCTCTACCGGGTCGGTCGACGCATTGGTTGGATACCAGTCGAACTGAATGCGATAACCGTCAAACGGCTCGACGTAGAGGATCTCCACCTGTTTCGCTTCCCCGTTTGAGAGCGTAATCACCGGCTCAATCCCTTTCGGCGCGGCGGCTTTCAGATCGCCGCCGACAAAATCGATGGCGAAACGACGCGCCCACTTCTCCGGATAGTGCTCGCCCGGCGCCCAACCTTCCGGGAAACCGCCCATGCCGGTCCGCGTCGCATAGACGTTTGCCAGAGGTGAGCGTACCGGCGGCTGCGCGCTCCAGTAGAGGCGATACTCAAAGGCAAGCTCGTCTCCGGCTTTGATCGGTTTTTCCGGCTGCCAGAAGCAGACCACGTTATCCAGCGTTTCGCCGGTGGTCGGGATCTCCATCAGGCTGACCGCGCCTTTGCCCCACTTATTGCGCGGCTCCACCCACAGGCTCGGCCGTTTGTTGTACCAGCCCATCACATCCTGATAATGGCTGAAATCCCGGTCGAGCTGCAGCAGGCCGAAGCCTTTCGGGTTCTCATCCTGGAAAGCATTGAATTGCAGCTTCTGCGGGTTATTCAGCGGGCGGCAGATCCACTCGCCGTTGCCGCGCCACATCGCCAGGCGGTCGGAGTCGTGGATCTGCGGATGGATGGTGTCGCAGACGCGGCGCTCGTTATTGCCGCAGCTGAACATGCTGGTCATCGGCGCGATGCCCAGCTGCTTGATCGCCTTACGGGCATAGAGGCGGTTGTCCACCTCCATGATCACCTGGCTCTTCTCGCAGTGGATGACGAACTTATACGCGCCGGTCAGGCTGGCGCTGTCGAGCAGCGCATAGACGGTAAAGGTGGTGTCGCCCGGCTTTGCCGTTTCGAACCAGAAGGAGGTGAAGTCCGGGAACTCTTCCGGCGTATCGGTAAAGGTATCAATCGCCACGCCGCGCGCGGAGAGGCCGTACTGGAAGGTGTCATCTACCGCGCGGAAATAGCTCGCGCCGAGGAACGAGACAACGTCGCGGCGTGCCAGTTCCGGGGCTTTAAAGGCACGGAAACCGGCAAAGCCGAGATCGCTCTGCCCTTCAAGCTGTTTGGTGTCAACGCCGGCGTCGTGGTAGTTGAACAACTCCGGGCGGAAGTGAATTTCACGCGCCTGATGAGTCCCCTGATCCAGCGAGAACATGCGTACGCGGCGGCGAAAACCCATGCCGACATGGAAGAACTGTACATCCAGCTGGCGGCCTTCAACGTTATTCCATAACGAGTGCTGCGCATCATACTGAATACTGTTATAGGCTTGCGGCGTCAGGTTAGCCAGCGTCGGCGGCAGCGCTTTCGGCGCGCCTCCCCATGGCTGTTCGGCCAGATCGTGCGCCATGGATTGCAGCACGGAGAAGTCGAAACGGCGGCTTTGACCATCGGCAATATCGGTCTGCGCTGCAGATGCCGCTCGCGAAAAGAGCGAGGCAACGCCAGTGGTGCCGTAAGTTGCCGCGAGGGCCATGGATGCTTGAATAAATCGTCTGCGGTTCATGCCTGGTAACACGTCCTTCTGGTCGTAAAATGGCATTTCGCGATATCGCGAAACAGCGGCAAAAGCGTATGACTGATGAAGGCACCACTCTAGACAAAATTCATTGAGAATCCAATTGTTGGCCGTTGATTATCTGAGCAAATCGTGAAATTTTCCCAGGCTTTAGGAGCAGCCTGAAAACTATGTAAAGATTTGTCCGTCACTAAAACTAAACACTCCCCTTGGGTGTTCTCATCCCTGGCACAGCTACTCGTGACAGGATGCAACTTCCCATTTTATTGCAATATCTTCAGGGTAATTAGGCGCAACAGTGTCGTTACGCCATACCGGAGGCGAGAGAGTTAAAAGCCAAAAATCGGACTGTATTCAGGCGCATATTTTTCTCTTCTGAGTTGCGCATAGAAATCCAGCAACTCGGCTTTCGAGTTAATCTGAATAACATATCCGGCAGGATGAATAAATATGGGTTTATCAGCAATGTCAAAACCAGGGCTGAAAGGATTACCCGTTTCATCATTGTGCCAAACGAGTTTTCCCCCCTTATATCCCTCATTCGCTATTTCTCTGTTTAATGCCTGAACAATAGTCATACCAAAAAAATGCAAGTTGCCCATGTTGGCATCCTCATCCTGGCCGGGTAAGGCTTTTGGTTTGAGAAAATCCTGTTTGAAATTCCCCCGCAGGGCTTTTGGTGATGATGTTAATGGCCGGACATTAACCGATTGGTTAAGATTTGGAATGATAGAAAATAAATCATAATCTGCGGTGATGGGCCTGGAGTCAGCATAATCACTACCAGATTCAGGTGGGTTGGTCATAACCCGCACAGGATTGGATTTATCATCAAACACCTGTCCATCGCTGTTGATAATAAACTCCTGGCGTCCACTGGGATATTCAGCGTAATAACGACCATTACCCATCTCCGTTAAGTTTCCGGTGCTGATGAGCTCATTTATACGGTATTTGCTGATTTTTAAATCAATGGCTATAGCGCCTTTTTTAACCGCAGAGGCGATATAATCACTCTGTTTATGGTAAGAAGACGGCGATATTTTGGAATAAATTGGCTTTTCCGCAATAAATCCTGCTGTCGGTCCAGTCTGACTTGACTTCGCTTTCATATGAAAATTTTTTGATGGATAACCTTCACTTAATAGCGTCCTACCCAACGGATTGGGCATTCTGATCCCGAGCACCACATTGTATTTCATCGCCACACGCTTAAACGCATCGGCGTAGAGTAAATCGGTTAAGGTTGTATGCCTGCCAGCGGTCAGGTGACTATCCCCTTGATCTTCATTAACATCCTCTGAACGCTGCGCGTGCAGATTTCTTTTTGCCATGTACGCAAACATAGGTTACTCCGCATAAATGGAAGAAGGTTGATTTTTAAGCATAGTGTTTTTTGGCACTGAAGAGGGAAAGCGTGAACGCTTGTGATGTACAAGGCTTAGCGATGGCTATCGCCGATTAGACTTCCTAAAAGAGGATTTCCGCGCCGGGTGCTTTCTGCGCCCTTTTGTACTGAGCGTTAAAACGGGGGCAGTTACCGGCCAGGGCAATATGAATCAGAGGTTAAAGCCGCCCGGCTGGCGGCCTTTTGTGAAAGATTATTAGGCGTGAAAAGAGCCTGACAGCGTAGCTGTATGCGCATGCATTTTTATGCAAAAGAAAGCGTAAAATCTGACTTTGCCTTGTTACAGCAGACCGCAACGGCGTTTGCTGCGCTCTTCAGCCTGTTGATAGAGGGCAAACTCATCGAGCACCGGGCAGCCGAGTGCGGCTTCAAACTGCTGCTGGCTGGCATTGCCGTGGCTGCGCGCCTGGGTGGCATTCCCGAGATTGGACTGAAAAATCCCGGCGGCGCTGACGGGAAGGAAATCTTCATAGATGATGGGCTGCGCGACGACCCAACCGCGCTCAATCAGCGGCTGCGGATCGTCACCGGGGCGAATTGCCTGGCGGTGCGCCTCCCCGGTCGGCGTCAGGCGGTAGCGGAACCACGCCAGCCCCTGCTTGCGCAGCAGCATCTCGCTGTCAGGAAACGCTTTAAACACCTCCTGCAAATGGAGCTGATGCGTGAGGTTATCTTTGCCTGTCCCTGCACTGTTCAGCAGCCGGTCGTACAGTTCACGCCCTTTCGGTGTCAGCGCGACGCCGCGCTGTTCAATCTCGCCAAAGCGCGCCGTGTGGGTGCCGTGATGCTCGCCGCTGAACAGCACCGGCTCATCAAGGGCTTTAAAACTGGTCTGGCGCAGCAGAATCGGCACTTCGCGGCGCGGCGGCCCTTCAATCAGGATTTTTGGCTCAATGCCATACTCCGGCATCAGCGCCTGCACCCGGTCGATATCGAGCGTGCGCGGGGTTAAGTGGTTGATATGGCAGCCAGGGAAACAGACCACATCGGCAATTAAGCGATGTTCGTCATGCAGCGCCTGATAGGTTTTTTCATCGACGGTGGCATGGCGGTGCCAGCGAAACGTCTCCAGCGCCTCTTTGACAAACAGCTCAGCCTGCTGGGCGGTAAAGCCACCGTTCAGCTCATGCACTTCAATAAGTTGCCGACAGGCTGGCGTGAAGATATCGCGCTTCGCCAGAATCGCTGCCGCCCGGTCGCGTAACGTCTGGTTTTCAATCAACTCCAGGCGTAACAGTGAGGTGAAGATGCGAAACGGATTGCGTGATAGCGCTTCATCATCGATTGGGCGAAAGGCGGTGGAGTGAACAGGCACGCCGGCCTGGGAGAGGTCGTAATAGCTGACCGGGAACATCCCCATAATGGCAAACATGCGCCGCAGGGTTGAGAGCTCCTCCGCGCTACCGACGCGGATCGCGCCGTGGCGTTCAACGTTCAGCCTGGCAAGCTCATCGGCATTCACCAGCTGTTCGTGAAGACGTGGATTGTGTTCCAGTACAGCCAGGTTCACATCAGCCACAAGCTCCAGCAAGGTGCCATACTGCGGGACTTCCTGCTGGTACATGGCCGACATCGCCTGCGAAAATTGTTCCCTGATCTCATCTGCCGTGATGCTGTACGTCATAGTCTTCTCTCTCCACGCTGTTATCTCTGGAGTGTAGAGAAGGCTGCCCGCGCCCGTGCGGGGAAATTTACAAAGTGTGATCGTGGCAAAAAACGCGCCTGTTCCGCTCGTAATCGAACATAACGAAAGATTATGGAACGCAGCGCCGACTAATCCCTGGAAACATGCTGGTTTCGTCACATTGCGGGCAGAATGTGTTTGTAACTCAAAAGGATTGGATGTTAATAATATTTTGCAAACTAGTTATCAAAATTAAACAAACCTGCGAGCCACCATCGCCACTCGGTTTTAACATTATCTTATGGAAAAAAACGCTCTCTTTTCACAGCGCATCCGACTGCGCCACCTGCATACTTTCGTCGCGGTCGCGCAACAAGGAACATTGGGTCGCGCTGCCGAAACCCTTAACCTGAGCCAGCCTGCTCTCTCAAAGACCTTAAATGAACTTGAACAGCTTACCGGCAAACGGCTGTTTGAGCGTGGACGCATGGGCGCGCAGCTTACCCACGTTGGTGAGCAGTTTTTAAGCCATGCGGTGCGGGTGCTGGACGCGGTCAATATTGCCGGGCAGTCGTTAAGCGATCAGGAAGAGAAAAATTGTGAGTTGATTCGCGTCGGCGCGCTGCCGACAGCGGCGCTGGGTATTTTACCGGCGGTGATTGGCCAGCTGCACAAGCAGCAGCCGGATATCACTATTCAGGTGGCGACCGCCAATAACCCGATGCTGCTTGCCGGGTTGAAGACCGGCGAGCTGGATGTCGGTATCGGGCGCATGTCCGATCCGGACCTGATGTGCGGCTTACACTATGAGCTGCTGTTCCTGGAGTCGCTTAAACTGGTGGTGCGCCCGCGTCACCCGCTGTTGCAGAGCACCGTCACCCTGAGCCGGGTTCTGGAGTGGCCAGTAGTCGTGCTGCCGCAGGGCACGGTGCCGCGACAGAACGCCGAAGAACTGCTCGCCAGCCAGAACTGCACGTTGCCGACCGGCTGTATTGAAACCCTTTCAGCCTCTCTTTCGCGACAGCTGACCGTCGAGTATGACTATGTCTGGTTTGTTCCATCCGGGGCGGTGAAAGACGATCTGCGCCTCGGCTCCCTCGTTGCGCTGCCTATTCCGCCGCTGGGCATCGGCGATCCGATTGGTATTATCACCCGCGTCGACGCCCCGCTCTCTCCGGCGGTGCTCACCTTAATCAGCTATATCCGTAAAACGCTGCCCGATTGATGCTTCACTGTTTCGAATCTGCTGTGTGACAGCCTTGTTTACCTTTACCTGAAACCAATCTTAAACAAACATTTCAGCACGAGGACGCCAGCGAAAGGCGCTGATAGACTCAAAGGTACTCACGACAGCAAGAGGAAGATCATTGTTATGCAATATGATGAACAGCAGCTTATCAATGGGCTTTTTCAGCGCCTGAAACAGGCTGAACAACAAAACGGCCAGCGCGATGCGCAAGCTGAGCGCCAGATCGCCGAACTGGTCAAACAGCAGCCGGCTGCGCCCTACTATATGGCGCAATCGATGCTGATCCAGGAAGCGGCATTAAAACGCATGCAGGCGCGCGTGCAGGAGCTGGAAAACCAACTGGCACAGCAGCAGCAGAGCCAGCAGCCATCTGGCGGCGGGAGCTTCCTCAGCGGTCTGTTTGGCGGTAATAAAAACCAGCCTGTTCAGCCCGCGCAAAACTGGGGCGCGCCCCCGGTCCAGCAGCAACCGCAGCAGTATGCCTCCCCGGCACCCACCGCGTCGCGCGGCAGCGGGTTTATGGCGGGTGCACTGCAAACCGCCGCGGGCGTGGCGGGCGGTGTGGTGATCGCCGATATGCTGACCAGTATGTTTCACCACTCCCAGCCGCAAGAGATCGTGAATATCATCGAGGAGCCCGCGGCTGCCGCAGGCGACGCCACGCAAAACGATGCCTTTAATTCCGATGCATTTAACAACGCTTCCGACACGCATTTTCTCGACAACAGCGATCCTTACCAGTCTGACAGCGTTAGCGATTATCAAAATGATGATTTCGGCAGTGACGATTTCAGTAACGATGACGACAGTTTTATTTAACCCTTAAATCACTTCCTGAGCCGGATAGCACCGCGTTATCCGGCTCTTAGATTTCTGGCGCTGCCCTCAAATAATCATCTTCTACAGCGATTTTTCGCTGCGCCACATCACGATCGTTGATAAGCGGCACGATGTAACAATCCTGAAAAACCGCCTTTTTAGGGGATTCATGCATTGAATATAACGAGTTTATAATCGCTCCTGGACAATGTTGGCGGTGTTTGGTTTTGTGCTGTTTACATGTCACCTGAATGGTAAAAAGCGGAAATATCTGTTTGGTCAAGATAATGCGCTTCGCTAACATACCTGTCATTTATGAGTAATTTGTAAGGGATAACATGGCATTACACGGGACATTTGTTCTTAATGGAGCGGACTATGCTCCGCTTACTTTCTCTGGCATTGGTACGTTTATGGCCTTTTCTGGAAGCGGTTCTAACCGTAACCAGGCTGGCTGCACAAATGTTCCTACAGTAGGACCTCTGCCTGTCGGTAAATATTGGATCGTTGATCGTGAGCAGGGAGGAATTTTTTCAAGAAGCTTGGCTGCCTCGAAAGATCTCTATAACAAAATGTTTCGCGGCGCTGAGTTTGGTCATTCCGATTGGTTTGCGCTCTATTATGACGATATCGGAATTGATGACTGGACGTGGGTTAAAGGTGTTCAGCGTGGAAATTTTCGCCTGCATCCAGGCGTTATCTCAGAAGGTTGTATTACGTTGAAAAACAGCAGTGATTTTGCAACGCTCCGCAAAAGGTTGCTTGAGACTCCGTTGATGGACGTTCCCTGCATGAGATATCTTAAAGCCCGCGGCTCAATTGAGGTTAAAAGTAATGGTTATAACGAAGTTTGTCCGACGGGCCGCTAAAACGGTCTTTTTTATTGTGCTGTTTTGTGTTTTTGCGCGGTTGATTAATTCATCTGCATTTATCAGCCTCGATACTGCTAATGCTTTTGCTGCCTGGCTTCATGGAAGCGCGAGTCAGGAAAATTATGATGATTTATGGTTTTTTACCGATGTCGGTTTGTCATTAATATCAGCCATCATTGCTTATAACATCGTGATAAAAGTTGGTCGCAAGATCGCGGGTCGATCCTCGATTAAAACTGAATCTTAAGCACCGCGAGCGAACATTCCCTCTCCCTACCAGATCCGGTAGTCTGCGCAAATTGCATCATATATTGATGCTACGCTACGCAGCACTCGCACCATGTGGGTTCAAAAAAACACCATCATATGCTGAATATGGAGAAGGGAATGTTCGCAAAAACAATTGCTCGATCGCTGGCGGTTGCCGCCTGCTTGTTTGCGCTGTCGGCGTGTGACGATAAAAAAGCAGATGAGCCTCAACAAGCCTCGCAAAGCTCGGCAGAACAAGCTGAGATCACAAAATATAACTCTTATATTGAGGCGGCTAATATGTCCTCCTCCTCATTTGGTGAGCAGCTGGAGCAGTATAAAAAATACATTGCTCCTGCCTTCTCCGGTGAAAAGTCGCGGAGCGATCTCTTCTTCCCCGGTTCTGACACCACCATCCCTCGCGTCAAGGACCTGTTAGATAAAGCCCACGCGATGGAGCCAGCGATGAAAGATCTTGATGACTCGGCCACTCGCTACAGCGAAGCGCTGGGGCAGGCTGAACCGGTTAACCGCGAACTCTACAACTACATCAACTCCAAAACCTATAAAAGCGACAACGGTGACAAAGGCCGCGAGCTGCAGCCGAAGTTTATTAGCGCCATGGAGAAGCTGGTTGTTGCGCAGGCAGATTTCCTAAATGCCATTGATAAAAAGACCGCGAGCGTATTAAGGCCGAATACGAGAAAACACCGAAAGATACCGCTGCTTACTACCGCATCGGCTCTATCTACTACCTGAAAGAGAGCATGGATGCCGCCAGTGGCTTTATCAATGGCGAAGGTTTAGGCGATAAGAAAGACGCCTTTAAGAAATCCCTCGATCAGTTCAACGACGCGCTGACTGCGTATGATGCCAAAATGCGTGAGAGCAATAAAAAAGGGTGTTCAAGCCTGATCTTCACCGCTAACTCCTATCTCTCTACTGGTCGTGATGTCATTAGTCATACCGAAGATGGCACCTACGAAAAAGAGGCGAATGAGCCGAAGCAGTTCCACATGATGCAATCTACACAGGGAAATGATGTTCGCGATCTGATGCAGCATTACAACAACGTCATCAACGCGATCAATATCGGCACCTGCTAAGTTACTGCGTGCCTTAACGACAAAATAAAAGAGGCCGGATTATCCGGCCTCTTTTTTTATCTCAACGTCTATCTCAACGTCAGAAAGTTTCCCAGTTATCGCCGCTCGCCAGTGCCGGGCGCTGCGGGGTAAAAGGTTTTGCCGTCGGCGTGGCGCTACTCTGGCGCTGCGCCTCGACGCCGTTCAGCCGGAATGCCCCGACCGCCTGGGTCAGACGTGCCGCCTGCTCTTCCAGCGAGGTGGCTGCGGCGGTAGCTTCTTCAACCAGCGAGGCGTTCTGTTGCGTCACATTATCCATTTCGGTGATCGCCTGGCTTACCTGCGTGATGCCTTTGCTCTGCTCATCCGATGCGGCGGCAATCTCCAGCATGATATCGGTGACGCGTTTAACGGCGGTCACGATCTCATCCATCGTTTCCCCGGCGGAAACCACTTCGCCGGAGCCCTGCTCAATCAGGCTTACGGACTCGCTGATCAACGCTTCGATCTCTTTCGCCGCCTGAGCACTGCGGCTTGCCAAAGTACGCACTTCGCTGGCAACGACGGCAAAGCCGCGACCCTGCTCACCGGCACGCGCAGCTTCCACTGCGGCGTTGAGCGCCAGAATATTGGTCTGGAAGGCGATGCTGTTAATCACGGCGGTAATTTCTGAGATTTTGCGCGAACTGGTGGTGATATTGCCCATGGTCTGCACGACCCCGGAGACAATCTGGCCACCTTTCGTCGCTTTGCCCGACGCGTCGCGCGCCAGACCGCTGGCGTGATGTGCGTTATCCGCATTCTGTTTCACGGTCGCGGTGAGCTGCTCCATGCTGGCGGCGGTCTCTTCAATCGCTGCCGCTTGCTGCTCGGTACGCGAAGAGAGATCGGTGTTACCGGCAGAGATTTCGCTGGTCCCGCGGTAGATCTCTTCAGCACCCTGGCGCACGGTGGCGACGGTAGTAACCAGAGAGTGCTGCATCGCCTGAAGATCGTGGCTCAGACGCCCAATCTCGCTGCGGCCTGTCGGTTCGTCCGGCAGCGTCAGATCGCCGGAGGCGATACGTGAAATACGCTGGGCGGCGCGCTGCAACGGATTAATGACCACACGACGCAGTACGGTAAAGGTGATGATGGTCAGCACCAGCGCAAAAGCAAACGCGGCGGCCATAAAGATCAGGCCAAGCTGCGTGCGGCTGTGGGCTTCCTCTTTCAGGTGCTGCGCGCGTTCGGTGCGGATCTCAATCGCTTTCAACAATACGGCGTTGTAGGCATCATCCAGCTGGCGCGCCTGCTCGCTTTCATGGTTGATAATCGCTTCAAACATGCCGTTTTTGGCATATTTCAGCATCGGCTGCAGCCCGGCGGTGTAGGCGTCAAAACGGGCAGTGAGATCGTTATCCAGCGTCAGGTCGGCCTCGGTTTTCACCGGGCGATCCATATATTGTTTAAAGTTTTCCTGCGACTGTTTAATGCGTTTTTCCGCTTCGGCGATATTGGTTTTCACATCCTCCATTTCGGCGATACGGCTTGCAGCACCTGCGTGAATCAATTTAATTCGGGCGACGCGAAGGTTGTTGGAGCTGTTAGATAATCCCATGCGCACCTGGATTTCCTGCGTCACATCCTGCTGGTCGCGGTCGGCTTGCATCAGGAAGTAACCCGCTAAACCGGAACTTAAGGCAAATAGCACCAAAATGCCGGAGAGGATAAAGGAAAATAGGGGAACCAGGCGAATATTGTGCATAAAACCAATGCCTTGTGTTTGTTGCATTGCTGCTTTGTTATCCATGGCGTCGACTCTCGTATTAGTCTGCTAAGTACAAAGGAATGATATATAGGCATCGGCAATAATTGGATTTTTCTTATGGTGAAAAGCGCAACGGCGGTCACAGATTTGGAGTTTGGTTGCGCCAGCGGAGGGCCCGCTGGCGCGAAGGGAGATTACTTTTCGCCGAAATGGATCACGGTGCGGATCGATTTGCCTTCATGCATCAGATCGAAGGCTTCGTTAATTTTGTCCAGCGGCAGACGATGAGTGATGAATGGGTCGAGACGGATTTTGCCCGCCATTGCATCTTCCACCATGCCCGGCAGCTGGCTGCGGCCTTTAACGCCGCCAAATGCGGAACCGCGCCATACGCGACCGGTGACCAGCTGGAACGGACGGGTGCTGATCTCCTGACCTGCGCCCGCCACACCGATAATGACGCTTTCGCCCCAGCCTTTATGGCAGCACTCAAGCGCTGCGCGCATAACGTTGACGTTGCCGATACATTCAAAGCTGTAGTCAACGCCGCCATCGGTCATTTCCACAATCACTTCCTGAATCGGGCGATCGTGATCTTTCGGGTTGATAAAGTCGGTCGCGCCCATCTCTTTCGCCAGCGCGAATTTATCCGGGTTGGTATCAATTGCCAGGATGCGGCCCGCTTTTGCCTGTACCGCGCCCTGAATGGCCGCAAGCCCGATACCGCCGAGACCAAAGATGGCAACCGTATCGCCCTCTTTCACTTTCGCCGTATTGTGCACCGCGCCAATACCGGTGGTGACGCCGCAACCCAGCAGGCAGACCTTATCCAATGGCGCTTCTTCATTGACCTTCGCCAGAGAGATCTCTGCACAGACGGTATATTCGCTGAAGGTGCTGGTACCCATGTAGTGATAAATCGGCTCACCGTTATAGGAGAAACGGGTGGTGCCGTCCGGCATTAGACCTTTACCCTGCGTGGCGCGCACGGCCTGGCAAAGGTTGGTTTTGCCCGATTTACAGAATTTGCACTCGCCGCACTCGGCGGTGTACAGCGGAATAACATGGTCGCCCGGTTTCAGGCTGGTGACGCCCTCGCCCACTTCCACAACGATACCGCCGCCTTCATGGCCGAGCACCGCCGGGAAAACGCCTTCCGGATCGTCACCTGAGAGGGTAAAGGCATCGGTATGGCAAACACCGGTGTGAGTAATGCGTACCAGCACTTCCCCTTTTTTGGGTGGCGCAACGTCGATTTCGACAATCTTGAGGGGTTGGCCTGGCCCGAAGGCTACAGCTGCACGTGATTTCATCTCGCTTTCCTTTTTATATATACGGTGTTGCTTATTTTAGATAAGAGCGCAGAAGATGGCCGACTTCTGCCATCCGCACTGCACGTTGGTCGGCGGTAGTCTCACCAGCGACCAGCTCATCTTTCAGGTGAATTTCAACCATTTCGCCCATCAGCCCATTGGCTGCGCCGCGCACGGCGGCGATTTGTTGCAAAATTGCGATGCAGGGTTCGCCGTTTTCCAGCGCCCGCTCCAGCGCGTCAACCTGGCCGCGAATACGCCGCACCCGCGTCAGCACGCGTTTTTTATCTTCAGGTGAATGGGGCATAGAACCTCCTGGATACTATAGGGGGGTATGGTAACGTAGTGGCGATGGTCATGCAAACGAACGTTTAAGGCGAGAAAACGAGTATGGCTGTAAAAGCGCCAGAGCGGTAAATGGTGTTAATTATCCTGCTCGTCGGTGGATGCACTGAGGGATTAATTATGAATTGATACCTCGCTAGCATCACAAAAGATAATAGTTAAAAGTGACTTTTCGCCTGCCAGTAAAAATAACCATATATTAACTCAGGTTATTAATTTCACAGAACACTGTTCCCGTTAGCATGTTTCAGCGCACAAATTAGCGTAAAAATTTTTAAATATTATTCTCGTTTAGCATATTGAACTTAAATTAACGTTTCGCTTAGGTTCTTTCTATATTGTTTGCTAAGATTCTTCCTGGCGAATGAGTAGATATTATGTAAGGAAGATGTATGCGCTGGAATATTACGGATATGTTAGTTTCCCCTGCCACAGGTACGGCATTTGCTTTAGCCAGGACACAGCAGGACAAAGCGGTGATCGTCTGGTACCGGGGCCACTATTTCCTGCGCCCGGGAAATATATTAGTTACTGATTCAAAAGGGATTATCATAGACGGCAGAATGCATGAATTCAAAGTTATCCATACCATGCCCTATTTCCCAACCATCTGGAAAACTTTAAAAAATAGTTGCTCATGTCCAGGGAGTGATAATATTTCTTTACGCGAATGTGATAAACAAAACGAATGCTTATTTCCGCTGTGCCCCTATGGGATAAAACTTTCCACCTAGGCGCTTTCGCAGCGGATATATTATATTTCACAGCGAGAATATATCGATCATTTTATAACCCGGCGAGATAATCCCCACCGGGCATTATTTTAACGTTTTAAAGGTTGTCCGGCCGTTTCACGGGCGCGCATCACTGTGATGAAGGTGATTAACGCAGCCCCCATGACGTAGAAGGCAGGCGAAAACTTATCGCCTGTCGACGTGATAAGCCACGCGGAGAACCACGGCGTGATGCCGCCAAAGAAGGCGACGGCAAAGTTATAGGCAATCGACAGGCCGCCGTAGCGCACGTTGGTTGGAAAAAGCTCCGCCATCGCCGCCGTGCATGCGCCGTCAAAGGCCGCGATAAACGCGCCGAGCATCACCATCGCCAGCACCGCTGAGAGGACATCGCCATTGGCCATGATCATCATCGCCGGGTAGCTCAGCAGAATAAACCCCGCACAACCCGCCAGCATCAACGGCTTACGGCCGTACTTGTCAGAGAGATAACCCATAAACGGCACCAGCACCGCAACGGAGAAGAGGCCAATGGTGGTGATGGCGTAAGCGTTTAATTTACTGAAATGAAGCTCCGTGGCGAGATAGCTCGGCATAAACGTTTGTAGCGTCCAGTGCCCCACCGCTTTGATCACCACAAACCCGACACAGAAGAGCAGCGCGCGCCAGGCGGTGGTTACCGCTTTGCGCAGCGGCGCGGTCTCAATCTGCCCGCTTTTCATCGCCTCAAGAAATTCCGGCGAATCTTCCAGATGCCTGCGCAGATAGAGACCGACCCAGCCGAGCGGCCCGGCGATCAGGAAAGGGATGCGCCAGCCCCAGTCGTTCATGGTGCTCTCGCCGAGCGCCGCGGTGAGCAGAAACACCAGCCCGGAGCCGACGACGAATGCCATAAAACCAAAGTTGTCGATCCAGCAGGTGAAATAGCCGCGTCTGGCGGTCGGGGCGTACTCTGCCAGATACGTTGTGGCGCCCGAGCTTTCACCGCCTGCGGCAAAGCCCTGCACCAGGCGGGTAATGACCAGCAGTACCGTGGCGGTGATCCCAATCTGGTGATAGGTCGGCAGCAATCCCATCACAAAAGTTGCCCCCGAGGTGAGCAAAATCACCGTCGCCAGCACCTTCTGCCGCCCTTTGCGATCGCCCAGCGAGCCGAAGAATAGCCCACCGAGCGGGCGCATGATAAACCCGGCGCCAAACACCGCGAAAGATGAGAGCAGCGCAACGCTGGGGCTGGAGGATTGAAAAAATTGCAGACCGATAATTGCCGCCAGCGTGCCGTAAAGACCGAAATCGAACCACTCCACAAAATGCCCGATGCCGGTGGCAAGCAGAACTTTACGTAATTTGCGCGATCCGCCGGCCTGCGCATCGGCAGCCACCCGGTCGAGTGATTCCTGTACTGGCTGTGTCATTTGCCTCTCCCGCTCTCGATAGTGTTTCTATAATAGATATACTATCTACACTGCTTGTTCGAATTTCGCCCACAGGCGATGATAGAAAATGTGATTTCTCCCCAGCTTTTTCTTACAAAAATCAGGCGGGATCACAGCATTCTGGGGCAAGTTACGCAAAAACGGGTAAGGAATCTCGCAGGATGTGCAGCCCGGTCACGGATGTCACCGGGCAGAAGGCGTTATCGTTCGCGCTTTTTCGGCATCATACGCAGCAGCGTATTGTCCTTGAAAAAGTAATGGTGCAGCAGTGCGGCAGCGGCATGCAGGCCAACAATAAAGTAACCGAGCGTGGCGAGAAGCTCATGGTACTCCTTGAGCGTGTCGACCAGATCGAAATTAGCCTCGGCGGCGTGGGGCATCGGCAGGCCGAAGGCGATCCACGGGCCGCCGCGGTTGTACATCATCAGCAGGCCCAGCAGCGGCAAGGCGATAAACAGCAGATAAATCGCCAGATGCCCGAGGTGCGCCAGCCCGGTCATCATTGCGGAGGGTTTGGGCGTAATAGGCGGTGCCGGATGTTTTAGTCTTACCAGCAGCCGCGCAACCATCAGTACGAGAACAGAGATACCGCATGAGACATGGACGATATTGAAATAAGGCCGGTAGCTACGCGGCGCAAATCCGCGAAACTCCATGGCGCAGTATGCGCCGACGACCAGCAGCACCACCAACCAGTGGATGGCGATCTGCGGGCCGGAATAGTTGCTACGCATAAGAAACCCCTGAAAGAACGAACCGGCCTTCAACATAACGGGGTTTCCTTAAAAATTCATTAACTTTTCTGTATCACTTTTCAGCCACTTAGCGCTTACGCAGCGCGTGTGGTTTGCGCAGTAAAACCCGACAACGAATAGTGAATAAGTACAAAACATAAGGAGCCTGTGTGGATAATCTGACGCCGCAAACACTACTGAGTTTGATGGAGGGCGCCGTCGCGCGCGCCATCACGTTTCCCGTCTGGCCGCAGGGCGAAGCGCCCGGTGCGAAGGTCAGCCCGGTCCAATTTCAGCTGGAAACAGAGCATACCGGCCCCTCGCCGTTCGATCGCTCGGTGACGGGCGTGCGGGCACCGGAAATCACCGTTTATGCGCCACAGCACCCTAACGGCATTGGCATTCTGGTCACGCCCGGCGGCTCTTATCGCCGCGTGGTGCTGGATAAAGAGGGCAGCGCCCTCGCCCCTTTCTTTAATGCACGCGGTTATACTCTGTTTGTGATGACCTACCGCTTCCCTGGCGATGGCCATGCCGAGGGAGCAGACGCGCCGCTGGCAGATGTGCAGCGGGCAATGCGCCTTATCCGCGCCCAGGCGGATCGCTGGCAGCTTGACGGCGACAAACTTGGCGTGATGGGCTTTTCCGCTGGCGGCCATGCGGCGGCGAGTCTCGGCACACGTTACAGTGATTCAGTCTATACGCCGCTGGATGCTATTGATGAGCAGAGCGCCCGCCCAGCGTTTATGGCACTGGTCTACCCGGTGATCACTATGCATGCCGATATTGATCATCCGATGTCGCGCCAGCAGCTGATTGGCGATACGCCCGATGAGGCGCAGATCCGCCGCTACTCCGCCGAGGAGCAGGTCAACAGCCAGACGCCGCCGACCTTTTTGCTGCATGCGGTCGACGACCCGGCGGTAAAAGTGGAAAACAGCGTGGTGATGTTCTCCGCACTGCGCCGCCTCGGCGTGCCGGTGGAGATGCATCTGTTTGAGCAGGGAAAACACGGGTTTGGTATTCGCGATGCGCTGGGCTTGCCGGTTGCCGTCTGGCCGGAGTTGATGATGGCGTGGATCGAAACCAAGGTGTGAAAACGCCCCCGCGACTGCGGGGGCAGGCTTATCAGGATTGCAGGTAAACCACCTGGGTTTGCAGATATTCATTCAGGCCGTGGCGGCCATCCGCGCCGCCAATGCCGGATTTGCGCCAGCCGGCGTGGAAACCCTGCATCGCTTCAAAGTTCTCGCGGTTGATGTAGGTTTCGCCAAACTTCAGCCCGCGCACCGCTTTCATCGCCTGGTTGAGATCGCGGGTGTAGATCGAAGAAGTGAGGCCATAGTCGCTGTCATTGGCCATCGCCAGCGCTTCATCAAGCGTGTCGAATGCGACTACCGGCAGCACCGGGCCAAAGGTCTCCTCGTGCATAATCGCCATCTCTTGCTGCACATCCAGCAGCAGCGTCGGCGGATAGAAGTACCCTTTTCCTTCAACTTTTTCACCGCCAAGGGCAACCCGCGCCCCTTCCGCGACGGCGCGCGCCACCTTCTCCTCCACCCGCTGCAAAGCCGCAGCATTGATAAGCGGCCCCATGGCGATATCGCTGCGTTGCGCCGGGTCGCCAAACTGCACCGCTTTCATCGCTTCGCCGAGGCGGTTGACGAAACGGTCGTAAATCCCCTTCTGCACATAGACACGCTCGGCACAGTTACACACCTGCCCGGTATTGATCACTCTTGAATCAACAATTGCTTTCACCGCCAGCTCAAGGTCGGCATCGTCGAGCACAATCGCTGGCGCTTTACCGCCCAGCTCCAGGCACACTTTGGTAATATTTTTCGCCGCCGCCACCATGATCTTCTCCCCCGCGCCGACGCTGCCGGTCATGCTGACCATCGCCACCTTTGGGTTACCCGCAAGCTCCTGACCGACGGTTTCGCCGCGCCCGAGCACCAGGTTGAAGACCCCTTTCGGTAAGCCAACCTGCTCAACGATTTTGGCAAATGCAATAGCGTTACTCGGAGTAAATTCGCTGGGTTTGATGACAATGGTGTTGCCGGTGATAAGCGCGGGGGCCATTTTGCGGGCGATAAGGAAGAACGGGAAGTTCCACGGCAGAATACCGGTGGTCACGCCCAGCGCGCGCTTGAAGACAAAGATATTCTCATTCGGGCGATCGCTCTGCAGGATTTCGCCTTCGTAACGGCGCGCCCACTCGGCCATATAGTCGATGTAATCGGCGGTGAAAGAGACTTCGACATCGGCGAGCTGCTGGATTTTGCCCCCTTCGGCGACAATCAGTGCGCTGATCTCGCTGGCTTTATCACGAATGCCAGCGGCGATTTTACGCAGCCAGCCGGCACGCTCAATGGCGGGCAGCGCTTCCCAGCCGGGCTGTGCCCGCTCGGCGGCCTCGATGGCTTTACGTGCATCTTCGGCGCGTCCGTCGGGAATACGCGCGAGAACCTCTTCCGTTGCCGGGTTGATCACATCAAGCCAGCCTTCGCCCTGCCAGCTGACAAATTGCCCATCAATAAACATCGGGTGTTGTACGGGTGCTGTCATGATCTGCTCCTGTAATGGCATTGTTTTTAAAAAGCTAACGTGTTGTTAAAAATCTATCGCCGCAGCGGGCGATGCCGAGGCTCAGGAGCAACTTTTGTGAGGGAACGCAAAAAAGCGGCGGGAAAAGCGAACAAAAAATTATGCGTTTAAAGGATGGCGCTGCCCGTTTGCGACACAGCTGACGCAAACGGGCATTGGTCTACAGCGCGCGCTGGGATAAGGCGTGGGTGAGCTGAGAATCAGCCTGTAGGGTTTGCCAGGCCTGCTCAATCTCCGGCGGGAACTCGATATGCGCCAGGTAATCGCGCCCGTTAGGGCCATAACCGTTCGCGTCATCCCGCAGGCGCGGCACTTCTCCCATCACCAGCGAAAGATAACGCTCAACGGGCCATAACCCGCGTACGCGAGGCTGGAAAGCCAGCCCATCCGGCGTATTGATCAACCGTGGCGTAAAGCCGGGCCAGCTGAACCAGTGGGGGGCGTTAGTACACTGCTGGCTGGCGCGGGCAAAGGTCGCCATCGTGCGCCGCTGCATGGTCGGGTCCTGAACGATCACCGCCGTTTTCGGCGCGATGTGCTGGCTTATCAACATATCGAGGCTGAAACGGGCATTCTCGCCGCTGTTGGTTGAGCGGTCTTCAATCAGTAGCTGGCTCTCATCAATCTTCCAGAACTGTCGGGCGATGTCGGCGAGAATAGCCGCTTCGCCGCGCCCGGTAGTACGAATCACGTTATAGCGTGGATGGCGGGCAATGGCTGAATAGAGGAATGTCGTTGAATGGCCCAAACCGCCGCTAATCAGCAGCGGTGTTTTTTGCGCCGCCGCCAGCCCGCAGGCCGCTTCAATGGTCGGAATAACGGCATTACCTGCCAGGATCACCACATCTGCCCGCACCGGCGACGGTTTGCCGGTGAAGTCATTTTGCGCCAGCCATTCACCGAGCGTATTAACGGCAGCAAGCATCGGCTCAGGCAGAGCGGGAAATCTTGTTTTAAGCATGGAAACCTCCTTCACATTGCTGTCTCAAGCCTAACCGCACGCCGGAAGCTGAACAGAGGATCTCTCCTAATCGCGTTTTCACCGCCTCTGCACCGCACAAAAAGAACACTTTTCGTGACAACGTCACACGTTAAATGACTATTTTTACTCCCTTCCCCTGCTGCGATGCAGCGCGTAATCTATATTTTTCTTATGCACTTGCATTGCATTTATGGGCGCACGTAGAATCGTTAGCCCCCTAACTATTCAGTAAGATAATCTTTAGGTCTTCATGCATAACCACACTCGCTCTTTTTCTGTGCCGTCTATCGTTACCCATGAGGTCAAAAAGTAATGTCTGAACCCAAACGCGACCCCTACGCGCCGCGTGAATGGGCCGCTCATGAAAAGCCGATGCTGCTCGGCTCACCCTCAACGCCCTGGCACAGCACGCCGCGGCGCATCGCCTATGGCATCGTCGGTTTGCTGGTCTCCATGACCGGCGCACTGGGTAATGCGATGGTGACGGCGAACCTGCAAAATTTGCAGGGCACCTTTGCCGCCTGGTCAACGGAGATCGCCTGGCTCCCGGCGGTGTACGTGATGACCAACGTCTCCATCAACCTGCTGCTGGTAAAGTTTCGCCAGCAGTATGGCCTGCGGGCATTTACCGAAGGGTTTCTGGTGCTCTATGTGCTGGTCACCTTTTTCCACCTCTTTATTAATGACCTCAGCTCCGCGCTGTTTGTGCGCGGTGCTCATGGCATGGTGGCCGCCGCGCTCAGCTCGCTTGGGATCTACTATCAAATTCAGGCCTGGCCGGCGAAGCACCGGCTGAAAGCGCTGACCATCGGCATTACCGGTTCGACGCTGGCGATCCCGATTGCCCGCCTCTTCTCTACCGAACTGCTGCAACTCGACGAGTGGCGCGGACTCTATCTCTTCGAGCTTGGGCTGGCGCTTATCTCGCTGGGCTGCGTGATAGCACTGAAGCTGCCGCCGGGCGACCGTAAAAAGGTGTTTGAGAAGAAGGATTTCATCACCTTCTTTCTGCTGGCACCCGGCATGGCACTGCTCTGCGCGGTGCTCTCCCTCGGGCGTCTCGACTGGTGGTTTGAAACGCCGTGGCTTGGCTGGGCGCTGGCCGGTGCGCTGGTATTAATCGTCTCGGCGATTGTGTTTGAGCACAACCGGAAGAACCCGCTGCTCAACACCCGCTGGCTCTCCAGCGGCAGTATTGTGCGCCTCGGCCTGATTATGCTGCTGATCCGCATTGTGCTTGCCGAGCAGAACACCGGGGTTTTTGGCTGGTTGCAGTATGTTGGCCTGCAAAACGAGCAGATGACCCGGCTGGCGTGGTCGATTCTGGCCGGGATTATCTGCGGGATTGTCGCCAGCTGCCTGACCATTAAACCGCAGCGCCTCGGCTGGCCGATCCTGACCGCGCTGGCGCTGATGATTATCGCCTCGCTGATGGATAGCCAGTCAACCAGCCTGACGCGCCCGGATCAGCTGATGATTAGCCAGTTCCTCTTCGGCTTTGCCAGCGCCTTTTTT
This sequence comes from Kosakonia cowanii JCM 10956 = DSM 18146, assembly GCF_001975225.1. Lineage (NCBI taxonomy): Bacteria > Pseudomonadati > Pseudomonadota > Gammaproteobacteria > Enterobacterales > Enterobacteriaceae > Kosakonia > Kosakonia cowanii. The sequence goes on from NZ_CP019445.1 coordinate 3,575,873, forward strand.
ATCGCCCCTGCGATGCTGGCCGGGATTGGCGGCGTCATTGCCGAACCGCGCAACCTCGTCAGCTTCTCGGTGCTGTTTGGCATGAGCCAGAATATCGGCGGGCTGATGGGTTCGGCGATCCTCGGCACCTTTCAGACGTGGCGCGAAAAGTACCACTCGAGCATGCTGGCGGATCAGCTCACCACCCTTAACCCGCTGGTCAATGAGCGCCTGCAACTCTATAGCCAGATGTACCAGAGCATGATCGGCGACAGCAGCCTGCTCAGCGTGCAGGCAGTCACACAGTTGCAGACCGCCTCGACGCTGCAGGCGACGATACTGGCTTATAACGACACTTATATGCTGACGGCGAGCGTCGCTGCCGCCACGCTATTATGGATTGTATGGCGCTTGCTGCGCCTGCGTATTACCGCTCGTCTGGCCCTGAAACGGGCAACGGGTAACAAATAATAATGATGACATTACTGGAGTTCTTACTATGAGCCAGCAGGACGCCGCTAAAGAGCAGGCAAGTACCCGCAGCAACGTGCGCGTGGTGTCCCTTTTTACCGCCGCGGCGATCGTCATCGTCGGCGTGCTGGTGATCCTTTACGCCTGGCAGCTGCCGCCGTTTACGCGCCATACGCAGTCGACGGATAACGCCTATGTGCGCGGGCAGACGACCTTTATCAGCCCGCAGGTGAATGGTTATATCACCGAAGTGCCGGTGCAGGATTTCGTTAATGTGAAAAAGGGCGACCTGATTATGCAGATTGACGACCGCATCTATCGTCAGCGCGTCGATCAGGCGAAGGCGACGCTGGCGATGAAGCGCGCCGCGCTGGAAAACAACCTGCAACAGCGCAAAAGCGCGCAGGCGGTAATCGCCCGAAATGAAGCGGCGCTCGCCAGCGCCAAAGCGCAGAACCTGCAGGCGCAGGCGGATTTAAAACGCGTTAAAGCGCTGACGGCGGATGGTTCCCTCTCTGTTCGCGAGCGCGATGCCGCGCTGGCAACCGCCGCGCAAAACAGCGCCAATATCGCCCAGGCGCAGGCGACGCTTGAGATGTCGCGTCAGGATCTGCAAACCACCATCGTCAATCGCGCTTCGCTTCAGGCGGATGTGGAAAATGCCCAGGCAGCGCTGGAGCTGGCGCAGATCGATCTGCAAAATACGCGCATCGTCGCCCCGCGCGACGGGCAGCTTGGGCAGATCAGCGTGCGCCTCGGCGCGTATGTGACTGCCGGGACGCATCTCACCTCGCTGGTGCCTGCCCAGCGCTGGGTGATTGCCAACCTGAAAGAGACGCAGCTGGCCGATGTCGTTGTCGGTCAGCCGGTGACCTTTAGTGTTGATGCCCTTGATGGCCGCAGCTTTAATGGTCGTGTCGAGAGCATTTCCCCGGCAACGGGCGTGGAGTTCAGCGCTATCAGCCCGGACAACGCCACCGGTAACTTTGTCAAAATCGCCCAGCGTATTCCGGTGCGCATTCAGGTGGAGGGCAAAGCCGATGAGATCGCCCGTCTGCGCCCCGGCATGTCCGTGCAGGTGCATATTGATACGCGGGAGGCGCAGCAATGAGGCGCTATCCGACACTTATCGCGCTCAGCCTGCTGCTGGCGGGCTGCCAGTCGGTGGATGTGGAACGCGCACAGCCTTCGTTACAGATCCCGGCGGCGTGGCGCAGCGAAAGCGGGCCGCTGGGCAAAGTCGACAGCGTCTGGTGGCGCAACTTTCACGACAGCCAGCTCAACCGCTATGTTGATCAGGCCCTGCGCTATAACAGCGATATGCTGGTCGCTCGCGAGCGGGTTAACGAGTACCAGGCGCGCGTCTATGCTGCCAACGGCGCGCTATTTCCTGAAGTGGATATCGGTTTATCCGGCACCCGCGCCCGTTCGCAATCTGCCGCCACCGGTCAACCGGTGCACAGCACGCTCTATAAGGGCAATTTAACTGCCAGTTACGATGTCGATATCTGGGGGGCGAGCCGCAGCGCATCGCGGGCGGCAGAAGCCTCGCTGGAGGCGCAAAAAGCCGCCGCTGCGGCGGCGGATTTAACCGTCGCCACCAATGTCGCCTCCGGTTATCTCACCCTGTTATCACTGGATGAGCAGTTGCGCGTCACGCGCTCGACGCTAAAAGCGCGGGAAGATGCGTGGCGGCTCGCCCGGCGTCAGTATGAAACTGGCTATACCTCGCGGCTGGAGCTGATGCAGTCGGATTCGGAACTACGCGCAACGCGGGCGCAGATCCCGCAGCTGGTGCACCAGATTAGCCAGCAGGAGAATGCGCTCAGCGTGCTGCTTGGCAGCAACCCGGGCGCAATCCAGCGCGGCGATTTTTCGGCGCTGACGCCGCTGTCGCTGCCTGCGCAGTTACCGTCAACGCTGCTTAACCGGCGGCCGGATATCGTGCAGGCCCAGCGCCAGCTGGTTGCCGCCGACGCGGGTCTTGCGGTATCGCAGGCGAAACTGCTGCCGTCGCTCAATCTGACCGCCAGCGGCAGTATGCAGGACGACACCCTGCCCGGCCTGCTCGATAACCCGCTGCGGCTGTGGAACATTGGCGGCAGCATTCTGGCGCCGCTGCTAAACCGCCAGGCGCTGAATGCGCAGGTGGATGTCTCCATGTCGCAGCGCAATCAGGCGCTCTATGGCTATGAAAGCACCGTGCGCAATGCGTTCAGAGAGGTGAATGACAGTCTCGATGCTATCACTCGCCTCGGCGAGCAGCTGAGCGAGCTGGAAGGCCAGCAGCAGGTGGCGGAAGAGACGCTACGCATTGCACAAAATCGTTACCAGAACGGCTACTCCTCCTACCTGACGGTGCTTGATGCGCAGCGCACGCTCTTTAGCGCGCAGCTCAATGCCGTGCAGGTGAAAAATAATCTGTTACTGGCGCAGGTGGATCTCTATCGAGCGCTGGGTGGAGGCTGGTCCGGTATGCAGTAATTCTCAACGAAACCAGGAGTTATGCTATGCAGCAGAAATGGTCCGCGGTAGATGAGTACTTAGCACAACAGCTTCTCCCTGAAGATGAGGTTCTGACGCAGATCCTCGCCAATAACCGGCGCGCCGGCTTACCTGAAATTGATGTCTCGCCAATGCAGGGGCAGTTGCTGGCGCTGCTGGTGCGGATGACGCACGCAAAACGCATTCTTGAGATCGGCACGCTGGGCGCGTACAGCACGGTATGGATGGCGCGAGAGTTGCCCTCCGATGGCGAATTATTAACGCTGGAGTTCGATGCGTTACATGCCGCGATTGCCCGTGAGAACGTCGAATTTGCCGGTTTAACCCGCCAGGTGAAAGTTAAAGAAGGCCCGGCGCTGGAGACTCTGGAATCTCTCGGCGAGCGCCCGCCGTTCGATCTGATCTTTATTGATGCCGATAAACCCAATAACCCGAACTACCTGAAGTGGGCGCTGCACTATTCGCGTCCCGGCACGCTGATTATTGGCGATAACGTGGTGCGCGACGGCGAAGTCACTAATCCATCCTCCACCGATGACCGGGTACAGGGGGTGCGTAAATTTATTGAGATGATTGGCGACAACCCGCGCCTGACGGCGACGGCAATGCAGACCGTCGGCACCAAAGGATGGGATGGCTTTACGCTGGCATGGGTGAATTCGTAAAAATCGTAGGCCGGATAAGCGAAGCGCCATCCGGCAATCCTGCGCAGATGGCGAACTGTTCCGTTTGCTAAGCCGTGGTGAACTGCCGGATGGCGGCTGACGCCTTATCCGGCCTACAAACCCATCGCGTGCGGATGAATTCGAAAACCGTTGGTTGGATTAAACCGTAGGCCGGATAAGCGTAGCGCCATCCGGCGATCCTGCGCGGATGGCGAACTGTTCCGTTTGCTAAGCCGTGGTGAACTGCCGGATGGCGGCTGACGCCTTATCCGGCCTACAAACCCATCGCGTGCGGATAAATTCGATACCGTAGGCCGGATAAGCATAGCGCCATCCGGCGATCCTGCGCGGATGGCGAACTGTTCCGTTTGCTAAGCCGTGGTTAACTGCCGGATGGCGGCTGGTGCCTTATCCGGCCTACAAACCCATCGCGTGTCCGGCCTACAAAGGCATTAGGCGCTAATCTGCTCCATCGCCTGCAGAATGCGTTTGTCGGAGATGGGGTACGGCGTGCCGAGCTGTTGGGCGAAGAAGCTGACGCGCAGCTCCTCGATCATCCAGCGAACCGCCTTCACCTCTTCATCGTCACGGCGCGCAGGCGGCAGCTTGTTGAGCCACTGCTGCCAGGCTTGCTGCACCTGCTCCACTTTCAGCATTTGCGCGCGATCGCGGTGCGGATCGACCGCCAGCTTCTCCAGCCGCTTTTCAATCGCCTGCAGATAACGCAGCGTATCGCCCAGGCGGCGGAAGCCGTTACCGGTGACGAAACCGCGATACACCAGCCCGTTCATCTGCGCTTTGATATCCGATAACCCCAGCGCCATGGTCATATCAACCCGCCCTTTCAGACGCTTGTTGATATTGAACACCGCCGTCAGGATCTGCTCGACCTGTTTGGCGATCTCCACCACCGTGTCGTTGAGTTCAGCGCGCACTTTCTCATGCAGCGCGGCAAAACCCTCCTCCGTCCACACCAGGCCGCCCGCTTCATCGATCAGTTTATCGATACCGCAGGCGATGCAGTCGTCAATCAGCTCCAGCACTTTTCCGTAGGGGTTGAAGTAGAGCCCCAGCTTGGCTTTGTTCGGCAGCTTCTCATGCAGATACTTAATCGGCGACGGAATGTTGAGCAGCAGCAGGCGGCGAATACCAGCCCACATTGCATTCTGCTGCTCCTGCGGGTTATCGAACAGCTTAATTGCCACGCTGTCGCGCTCATCAACCAGCGCTGGCCAGGCCTTCACTTTGTAGCTGCCGCGCTTCTGCTCGTAGCTCTCCGGCAGCTGACCAAAACTCCAGATATGCAGCCCGCTCTGCTCGATGCCGTCATCGGCCACCGCCGAGAGCGTCTCCTGCACTTTGCCCTTCAACTGCTCTTTCAGCTCGCTCAGGGAGCGGCCTTCGAGCAGCTTCTTATTCTTGTCATCCACCACGCGGAAGGTGATTTTCAGGTGATCGGGCACCTGATCCCAGTGCCAGTCGTCGCGGTCAACGGTTACGCCGGTCATGCGGCGCAGCTCGCGCTCCAGCGCGTCGAGCAGCGGTATCTCCAGCGGTGTTACGCGGCCTAAAAACGCTTCGGCATAATTCGGCGCGGGGACGAAGTTGCGGCGCGTCGGTTTCGGCAACGATTTGATCAGCGCAATCACCAGCTCGCGGCGCAGGCCGGGGATCTGCCACTCGAAACCGCTCTCCTCCACCTGGTTGAGCAGCGGCAGCGGAATATGTACCGTCACGCCGTCGGCATCCGCGCCCGGCTCAAACTGATAGCTCAGGCGCAGCTTGAGGTTGCCCTGATGCCAGAAGTTCGGGTAATCAAGCTTGCTGACATTGTCCGCGCCCTCTTTGATCAGCATGCTCTTTTCAAAGTTGAGCAGATCCGGCGTTTCACGGCTCGCCTTCTTCCACCAGCTGTCGAAGTGGCGGGCGGAGATCACCTCATGGCTGATGCGCTGATCGTAAAACTCAAACAGCGTCTCATCATCCACCAGAATGTCGCGACGGCGGGATTTATGCTCCAGCTCTTCCACTTCGGCGCGCAGCTTAAGGTTGTCGCGGAAGAAGGCGTGGCGGGTTTGCCAGTCCCCTTCCACCAGCGCGTGGCGAATAAAGAGTTCGCGACACAGCGCCGGATCGATCTGGCTGTAGTTGACCTTACGCGCGGCGACAATCGGCAGACCGTAAAGCGTCACTTTCTCCATCGCCATCACCGCGCCCTGCGAGCGCTCCCAGTGCGGTTCGCTCCAGGAGCGTTTAATCAGATGCTGCGCAACCGGTTCGACCCACTCGGGATCGATGCGCGCAGCAATGCGCCCCCACAGGCGGCTGGTTTCTACCAGTTCAGCCACCATCGTCCACTTCGGCGGCTTTTTGAACAAACCGGAGCCAGGGAAGATGGAGAAACGGGCGTTGCGCGCGCCGGTAAACTCCTGCATATCGGCATCTTTCATGCCGATATGCGACAGCAGCCCGGTAAGCAGCGCAATATGAATTTCGCGGTACTCTGCCGGTTCGCTGTTCACCGGGATCCCCAGCTCTTTCACCACCTGGCGCAGCTGGGTGTAGATATCCTGCCATTCGCGCACGCGCAGGTAGTTGAGGTAATCGACGCGGCACTGGCGGCGGAACTGGTTCGAGGAGAGCGCTTTCTGCTGCTCGCCGAGGTAGTTCCACAGGTTCACAAAGGCGAGGAAATCGGACTCTTTGTCGTGGAAGCGCTGATGCTTTTCATCCGAGGCCTGTTTCTTATCCATTGGCCGCTCGCGCGGATCCTGAATCGACAGCGCCGAGGTGATGATCATCGCTTCGCGCACGCAGCCATGTTTCTGCGCTTCCAGCACCATACGCGCCAGGCGCGGGTCGACAGGCAGTTGCGACAACTGGCGGCCGAGCGGCGTCAGTTTATAGGCGGTCTGCTGCTCATCGGTGGCGATTGCGCCAAGCTCTTCCAGCAGGCGCACGCCATCCTGAATATTGCGTTTATCCGGCGCTTCAACAAACGGAAAAGCGGCGATATCGCCCAGCCCCAGCGCGGTCATCTGCAAAATGACCGACGCAAGGTTGGTACGCAGGATCTCCGGGTCGGTAAACTCCGGGCGCGAGAGGAAATCATCTTCCGAATAGAGACGAATACAGATCCCTTCCGACACACGGCCACAGCGCCCTTTACGCTGGTTGGCAGAGGCCTGCGACACCGGCTCAATCGGCAGACGCTGCACTTTGGTGCGGTAGCTGTAGCGGCTGATGCGCGCGGTACCCGGATCAATCACATACTTAATGCCGGGCACGGTGAGCGAGGTTTCCGCCACGTTGGTTGCCAGCACAATGCGCCGCCCGCTGTGCGGCTGGAAGACGCGGTTCTGCTCGCTGTTAGAGAGCCGCGCATAGAGCGGCAAAACTTCTGTATGGCGCAGATCGCGTTTATTTAACGCATCTGCCGTATCACGGATTTCGCGCTCGCCACTCATAAAGATCAGAATGTCGCCGGCGCTTTCACGGCCCAGCTCATCTACGGCATCGAAAATCGCCTGGAGCTGGTCGCGCTCGGTATCATCGGCTTCTTCAACAATCGGGCGATAGCGCACTTCCACCGGATAGGTGCGCCCGGAGACTTCAATAATCGGCGCATTGTTGAAATGGCGCGAGAAGCGCTCAGGATCGATGGTCGCCGAGGTGATGATGATTTTCAGATCCGGGCGGCGCGGCAGCAGCTCGCGCAGGTAGCCGAGCAGAAAATCGATGTTGAGGCTGCGTTCGTGCGCCTCATCGATAATGATGGTGTCGTACTGCATCAGCAGCCGATCCTGCTGAATCTCTGCCAGCAGGATGCCGTCCGTCATTAGCTTAACGAGGGTGTTGTCGCTAACGTGATCGTTAAAGCGGACTTTATAACCAACGCAGCCGCCCGGCTCGGTCTTCAGCTCTTCAGCAATACGGTTCGCCACGGTACGTGCAGCAAGACGGCGCGGCTGGGTATGACCAATCAGCCCTTTGATTCCGCGCCCCAGCTCCATACAGATTTTCGGCAGCTGTGTGGTTTTACCGGAGCCGGTTTCACCGGCGACAATCACCACCTGGTTATCGCGTACCGCTTCGAGGATCGCCTGTTTCTTCTGGCTGACCGGCAGATTTTCCGGGTAGTCGATAACCGGGCGAGACGCTTCGCGCTGCGCCACTTTCGCTGCCGCCTGTGCTGCTTCTTCGGCGATCTGTTGTAACAAGGCCTGGTGAGATTCAGGATTTTTAACTTTCTTGCTGCCCTGCAGACGGCGGGCGAAGCGCTGTTTATCGCGCAGCATCAGCGTGTCGAGCTGCGCGTAGAGATCGTTAATAGTCAATTTTTGTTGTTCAGTCATAGATTTATCGGGCAGAGCACTGCCGGGAAACTGGATCAGTTTGCAATGTGCGTAGAATAGCACATCGCAACATCCCTTTTCTTGTTCAAGAAATTCGAACATGGGCTTCGATATATTGCGCTATTCATGATTGCGGATTGTGAATAGAGTGTGACGAATTCACGGGGCAACCCAGCGTAAATACAACAAAGGAAACAACCCAATGGGTAAAGTATTAGTTCTTAAATCCAGCATTCTGGCAGGGTATTCTCAATCTTCGCAGCTCTCTGACTACTTCGTTGAACAGTGGCGCGCAAAGCACGCTGATGACGAGATCACCGTGCGCGATCTGGCTGCAAACCCGATTCCGGTGCTGGACGGTGAATTAGTTGGCGCGCTGCGCCCGAGCGATGCGCCGCTGACACCGCGTCAGCAGGAAGCACTGTCACTCTCTGACGAGCTGATTGCTGAACTGCAGGCGCATGATGTGATTGTGATCAACGCCCCGATGTACAACTTCAACATCCCGACGCAGCTGAAAAACTACTTTGACCTGGTGGCGCGTGCTGGCGTGACGTTCCGTTACACCGAAAACGGTCCGGAAGGTCTGGTTACTGGCAAACGTGCGGTGATCGTCTCCAGCCGTGGCGGTATTCATAAAGATACCCCGTCTGACCTGGTTGCTCCCTACCTGACGCTGTTCCTCGGCTTTATCGGCATCACCGACGTTAACTTCGTGTTTGCTGAAGGCATCGCCTACGGTCCGGAAGTGGCGGCAAAAGCGCAGGAAGACGCGAAAGCGGCGATCGACAGCATCGTCGTCGCGTAAGCCTTATACCTCTCTTCCCCCAGTGGAAGAGAGGTATTAAGCCTGTTTTAGCGCATTCACTTCGCGCGTAAAGGTTCTGAAGTAGTAGTTAATCTTGCGTACCAACTCCTCCACCATAAACTCATTGAGCGGCACGCCAGGCGGGTTGAGATGTGAGTCGTCAAAATCGATCAGGCTAAAGCTGTCTGTTTGCGGATCGTAGAGAATATTGCCGAGATTAATGTCATTGTGATCGACCCCGGCGAGTTCAAGTTTTTTCGCTAACTGCGTGGCAACATCCCCTTTTGCATATCTGGCGACAGCTTTTTCTGCAAGCCCGATATTCCCCTGCGCCAGAATGTCCGCCAGCGACGCTCCGCTGATTCTCCTGAGTTTTACCGAGACCGCTTTCTGCAGAGGATTGGCCGTCTTTCTCATCATTACGTTTGCACTGCCTGCGCCGTAAAGACGATTAAACGCCGCCGCATTGTTCATTGCGCTACGCAAACGCCCTTTGCGATCGGGATCGACGATACCGCTGTAATCCTTCATCACGTACTCATCATCATAGTGATAGACGCTGCCAATGGAGCCCGTGGCGATCAGGTTTTCCGTTTTACGATAGCGTTCATGTGCGTCAGATCCTGCTCCGCTCTTTGCCTGAGATGAACGACGTCTAAAGGGAGAGATAATTCTTTCAAATGCCCGGCGTAGCACAGAGTGTTTTCTGGCGGGCGCCTCCTCTTCCGGCTCTTGCCGAGCGGAAGGCGTCGTCGGCTGTGCCGGTTTTTTATAAGCGTACATGGGCATCATCTCCGGGTAAGAGCACCCTTTGATGGTAGTGAAAAGCGCTATTCATCTGCGCGCTTTTCAGAGGTTTCACTGGCCCTGTTCGCCCGGTTTACGTAGCCACTTACCGTTAATGCCGCGCACATACTCACCCGGCTTTGCCCGCGCGACCAGTTTCTGCCCCGCCATATTGGCGACATCATCCACCGGAATATTGTTGCGGTCTGCCAACTGCTGGTAGCTCTCGGTACGCGCTTTATTGATGCGTTCAACCAGCGCCAGCGTCTCGCGATCCTGACGCAGCGGTGCGAGATAGCCGTTCAGCGTTTCGCCGACGCGGCCCTGGCTGCGCGCCTCATCCAGCGTGAGCGCCTGAGCGATGCCGCTGACCAGGCTTAGCGCGAGCAGTGCTCCTATGACTCGTTTTTTCATCATCGCCTCAGAAGAGATCGCTTCGGGATTTCAGCAGGCTCTCCACATCTTTATCGACCTTGATATGGATCTCATGCTCAATTTTGACGTTCATGTTGATGGTGATCGGCTCTTTTGGTGCCGCCACTTCAATTCGCGGCGTACAGCCAGCCAGCAGCGTTACCGCCAGCAGGCCTGGCACGATTTTCAGGGTTCTCATCTCTTTTCCTCGCACGACGTGCCCTTTTTGCAGCGCGTTTCGGGCAGCGCCGCATGTTGCTCAAGCCATGACTGTAAGTTGTCAGCAAAACGCAGACTGCGCCATAGCGTGAACAGATTTTCCTGATGGGTGTAGTTGAGATTAACACGCCCGCTTTTCCCTTCGGCATAACTGGTGCCGGAGAGTTTCGCGCGCAGGGTTAACTGCCCCAGATTATCGACATCAATCTTCGTCCACGAGCGCGAAATTTCCATATAGCGCAGCCAGTTAATCGCCGCGCCCGCCGCCATATGGTCGTTGACGATAGCGTCGGCGGTGTTTTTATCGAGCCGCAGCGTCATCGGCCCCGGGTTATGCAGCCAGCCATCTTTGATGATCCAGCGTGGGTTATCGAGCCACAGCGGCAGCGCGCCGTCAACGGGGCCGGAGAGCGCGAACTGCTTCGGATTCACCGCGCTTATCACTTCACTCGCTTCAATATGCTTCAGGCGCAGCAGCGCCGCGTCGTGCTGCGGCAGGCGGAGCTGTTGCAGCGTCACTTTGCCACCCAGCACATCGACGCTGACATCGCTGAGGGTCAGCGGATCTTGCTCGCTGTAGGGCCACGTCCCCTGTAAATCGGCGGTGATATTTTTTGCCGTCACCTGATTGACCACCTCACCGATGCGCAGCGACACCGGGTGGCGCGTGCCCAGTTGCCAGCTAGCATCGCGGTAGCGGAACGACAGCACAAAGTCGACACCGTGGATCTCGTTATCCGGCGTCCAGACGCTGCCATTTTTCAGCACGCCGTGGCCGCCCGCTTCAAACCCCTGATCGGCTGCGGCGGAAAAGGCGACCTGCGCGTAGAGCGAGCCATCGAGCAGATTCATTTTCCACTCCGGCGGCACAAGCGGCTGGAACACGGTCAGGGATTGCTGTGGCCACCACGCCTGGCCGCGCAGGCGCTCACCGTCCCAGCGACCATTCACCTGCACCGGGCCAATCGCTTCGGCATTCAGCGCGCCTTTGAACTGGAAGCGTGTCGGCTCCGGGCCGTCAACGCTGAAATGCAGGGTTGAGGGCGGTAAAACGCTGCCGCTGCTGAAGGTGGTTTTGCCCGCATCCAACGTCAGAGCGCCGGTAAAGCGCGGTTTAGCCGCATTACGCAGCCAGCGCACCGGTTTATCCAGCACCAGCCTCGGCTTACTCATCTGCATGGCACCATACTGCAGCTGATCGAAGCCGGTAGAGAGTTCCGTTAAGGTGATCGCCTCGTCGCGCCACTCTCCCCGCCCGGCAACATCCCAGCGAGCGTGCATCGGCGTGAAATGACCATCGCCCCAGTAACGCCAGCGCCACAATCCATTATCCGGCAGGAAATCCTCCGCCCGGCCGTCAAGATGGAGGGTGAAGTCGCCGAGCGCATTCTCATGGGCGCGCAGAATGGCCTGCAAGCGCCCGTCGATACCGTGCTGCGTCAGCTTAACGCCCGCCAGCGGCCAGCGCACCTCATCAATATTTAGCGAATCAATAATGCGCCCTCGTGAGCGCAGCAGCGCGCCAGGGCTGAAGGCCAGGTGCGGATCCTCAAGGCTACCGCTGAGACGGCCGGGGAGCACGGCGTAGAAGATCAAATCGCCCTGCTTCGCCTCACCGGTCAGCTGCAACGGCATATCGCTGTTGCCGGGGCTGAGGCGTCCCGGCCCGAAGTTGAGCACGGCGTTACCTTTGCCAGCATCGCCCTGAGTTAAGACATTTAACCGGCCGCTGATACGTGCATTTTCAAGACCATCTTGCCAGTTGTCGATGTTCACGCCGACGCGGCCGCTTAACGGAAAGCCCTGATAGGGCCAGTTCCAGCGCCCGTCGCTGATGGTGAAGCGCTCTTCGCTCATCTGCCAGGGGAGATCCAGCAGCGGCTCCCCTTCGCCACGCGCCATTACAATCAGTTGCCCCTGGTTATCGCGCCAGTCGAGATCGACATCGAGAGTGTGCGGCTGCTGCGGCAGCGTTAAGGTGCTCTCCATATGGCCGTTCACCGGGATGCCCGCCGGATCGTTAGGCAGCGTAAAGTCGCCGCCAAGGGTAAATGGCGGCTGATCGCTAAACAGCTTTAGCGCCATGCGATTGACGTTCAGCTTCTGGCCCTGCAGGCGCGCATTGAGTTCGACGCGTTCACCCTGATAAGTGAGCGCCTGAACCTGCGGCGTCAGTGCCAGCGAAAGTTTGCCCTGCCACGTTTTCCACGGCGACACCGTCAGGCGATCGACGGTTACCCAGCTGTAAGGCAGCAGCGACTGCCACTGCGCCAGCGAACGCGGCGCGCTACTCTCTTCCTCATTTTTGGCGAGTTTATTCAGGCAGGCGGTGTTAATCACCAGCGTATCGATATGCAGCTGCCAGCGGCTGGGATGGGTCAGCCGGGCATTGCTGAGCTCAGCGAGCGTACAGTCACCGGCGATGTAGCGTAAATCGGGTATATGCAGGGAGCGGAAGGTGAGGCGCGGGCTGTCGCTCATGGCGATGCGTGTGCCGGCGGGCAACCAGATGCCGACCAGCGTTGGCACCCACTGCGCCAGCGTCAGCAGCAGCGTGAGCGGCAGCAGTATAAACAGTAGTGCCAGTGCGATGGCGGCCTTGTATTTACCCTTCATGGGCGGCTAATATCCTGATTTTGCATCTAATTGAGGCGAAACTGGCGTCTATTGTGCCACGTCGCGGCGCGATATTGAACGCACACGCCTCGTTAATCATAGACTGGCCGCTGCGTTTACCCCTAATGGGCGTTCAACCGATGAGCCGCCGATCTCTGTTCGCGGGATAGACATATACTCAATCTGGAAGCATTTACCTCGCCTCTGTCTCTAAACAATATTTGAGCATTTACTTAATAATTTTAAAACGTGATAATAGAGGCAGAAAATCATTGGAGAAAAGTCTTATGAAACTCGCGATATACAGCACAAAACAATACGATAAAAAGTATTTGCAGCAGGTAAACGAGCACTATGGCTACGATCTTGAATTTTTCGACTTTCTCCTGACGGAAAAGACCGCCAAAACCGCCAATGGCTGCGAAGGTGTCTGTATTTTCGTCAATGACGACGGCAGCCGCCCGGTGCTGGAAGAGCTGAAGAAGCTCGGCGTGAAGTTTATCGCCCTGCGCTGCGCCGGCTTTAACAACGTCGATCTGGACGCGGCTAAAGAGCTGGGGCTGAGCGTCGTGCGCGTCCCGGCCTACTCGCCGGAAGCGGTGGCCGAGCATGCTATCGGCATGATGATGACCCTTAACCGTCGCATTCACCGTGCGTATCAACGCACCCGCGATGCCAACTTCTCCCTTGAGGGTCTGACCGGTTTCACTATGTACGGAAAAACCGCGGGCGTGATCGGCACCGGGAAAATCGGCGTTGCCGCGCTGCGTATTCTGAAAGGTTTCGGTATGCGTCTGCTGGCGTTTGATCCCTACCCGAGCGCAGCGGCGCTGGATATGGGCGTCGAGTATGTCGATCTGCAAACACTCTTTTCGCAGTCGGACGTCATCTCCCTGCACTGCCCGCTGACGCCGGAGAACTTCCACCTGCTCAACCAGACCGCATTTGAGCAGATGAAAAACGGTGTGATGATCATTAACACCAGCCGCGGCGGGCTGGTGGATTCCCAGGCCGCGATCGAAGCATTAAAAACGCAGAAGATTGGCGCGCTGGGAATGGACGTGTATGAGAATGAGCGCGATCTCTTCTTTGAAGATAAATCCAATGATGTGATTCAGGATGACGTGTTCCGCCGGTTATCCGCCTGCCACAACGTGCTGTTTACCGGTCATCAGGCCTTTTTGACCGCCGAAGCGTTGACCAGTATTTCGGAAACAACGCTGGAAAACTTGCGTCAGTTGCATGAGGGCGAAAGCTGCCCGAACGCGCTGACATGAGACCCGCTCCCCATCGCCGGGGAGCGTTTTAAGAGTAACCCCGGTGACACGGCTGTTCGACCGGGTACAATTCCCACCGTTTTGATGGAACGAACCCAGAGGAAAAGATGAAAAAATTGATCGCTTTGGTCGCGTTGAGCGCAGTGCTTGCTGGCTGCGTCAGTTCCCGCGCCGTACAGCTGAAACCAGAACAACTGGAAAATCAGCGCTTTGTATTGACTACATTTAATGGCAAAGGCATTGCGCCAGACGAGCCGAAACCCGAGATCCGCTTTGATAAAGATCTGCGCGTATCCGGCAAAATGTGTAACGGTTTTACCGGTCAGGGCAAACTCTCTGAAGGTGCCTTAACCGTGAAGCATCTGGCGATGACGATGATGATGTGCCCGGACGCGCAGCGTAACGAACTGGACCACACCATTAATGCGATGCTCGCCGAGGGCGCGCAGGTTGATCTGACGGGGAATCAGCTGACGCTGACCACCGCGACGCAGACCCTGATTTACACCCGCGCCGCGAACGCTCAGTAAGTTCCACAACTGCCGGTGGCAAGCGACTGCTCGCTGCAGCGTTTGCCATTTGGCAGTGCACACATCCCTGTCATTGACCCATCAAGCTGGCGTGCGACGGACATTGAACCGCCGATCATCGCACAGTTGGCCTGCCCACTATTAGACATCGCCGCTTTTAACCCTGGCGCAACGTGCGCGGCGGTTGCCTGCTGTACAGGTTCACTGCTGCAGGCTGACAATAACAGTGCGGCACACCCGATCCATAATGCTGAACGCATCTCTTTCTCTCCCCCATCAAAAAAGCGAAACCCAAGCATCATAGGCAGCCTGCCGCAATACGTCGAGGGCTGAAACTCATCTTTGTGGCGCGGTGAAACACTTTTTTGCGATTTTTCCTGCTTCATGCGCAACGCAACCGCTCAATTCATTGATTCACGTTATGAGTCAGGACACAAAAGCGAAAATTGTTCAGCGGGGCGTTTGCTAAGATCAAAGCACAACTACAGGACTCGTCGCCGTAAAACGCGTCCCTTCTTTTGAGCAATGTAAGGGTGCCTTATGATCACAATCGACGGTAATGGCGCAGTCGCATCCGTTGCGTACCGCACCAGTGAAGTTATCGCCATCTACCCGATTACCCCCAGTTCAACGATGGCTGAACAGGCAGATGCCTGGGCAGGCAACGGCCTGAAAAATATCTGGGGCGACACGCCGCGCGTGGTAGAGATGCAGTCAGAAGCGGGGGCGATTGCCGCCGTGCACGGGGCATTGCAGACCGGGGCGCTCTCAACGTCGTTTACCTCATCGCAGGGTTTGCTGCTGATGATCCCAACCCTCTATAAGCTGGCCGGGCAGTTAACTCCCTTTGTGCTGCACGTTGCCGCGCGAACCGTCGCCACCCATGCGCTGTCGATTTTTGGCGACCACTCCGATGTGATGGCGGTGCGCCAGACCGGCTGCGCCCTGCTCTGCGCCAGCAGCGTGCAGGAAGCGCAGGATTTTGCCCTTATCTCCCATATCGCGACGCTGAAAAGCCGTGTGCCATTTATTCACTTCTTTGATGGTTTTCGCACTTCGCACGAGATAAACAAGATCGTGCCGCTCCCGGACAACACCCTGCGCGCGCTGATGCCCGAGCAGGAGATTGAGCAGCATCGTGCGCGAGCGCTCAACCCGGAACACCCGGTGATCCGCGGCACCTCGGCGAACCCGGACACCTATTTCCAGTCCCGCGAAGCGACAAACCCGTGGTACAACGCCGTTTACGACCATGTTGAGCAGGCGATGGATGATTTTGCCGCCGCCACGGGTCGACACTACAAACCCTTTGAGTATTATGGTCACCCGCAGGCGGAGCGGGTGATCGTGCTGATGGGCTCGGCGATTGGCACCTGCGAAGAGGTGATTGATGAGCTGCTGACACGCGGCGAGAAAGTCGGCGTGCTGAAAGTGCGGCTCTATCGCCCCTTCAGCGCCGCGCATCTGCTGGCGGTACTGCCGCAGAGCGTGCGCAGTGTGGCGGTGCTGGATCGCACCAAAGAGCCGGGCGCGCAGGCGGAGCCGCTCTATCTCGATGTGATGACCGCGCTTGCGGAAGCCTTTAATCGCGGTGAGCGCGAAACGTTGCCGCGCGTGATTGGCGGCCGCTATGGGTTGTCGTCGAAAGAGTTTGGGCCGGAGTGTGTCCTGGCCGTCTTTAATGAGCTGCGTGCCGATAAACCGAAACCGCGCTTCACCGTCGGCATTTATGATGATGTTACTCACCTCTCCCTGCCGCTGCCGGAAAATACCCTGCCGACGCACGCCAAACTGGAAGCGCTCTTTTATGGGCTCGGCAGCGATGGCAGCGTCTCGGCGACCAAGAACAATATCAAGATCATTGGCAACGCGACGCCATGGTACGCGCAGGGCTACTTTGTCTATGACTCCAAAAAAGCGGGCGGGCTGACGGTTTCTCATCTCCGCGTCAGCGAAAGGCCGATCAACTCGGCCTATCTGGTATCGCAGGCCGATTTTGTCGGCTGTCACCAGTTGCAGTTTATCGACAAATATCAGATGGCAGAGCGCCTGAAACCGGGCGGTATTTTCCTGCTCAACACGCCTTACAGCGCGGATGAGGTGTGGTTGCGTCTGCCGCAGGAAGTGCAGGCGGTGCTCAGGCAGAAAAACGCCCGTTTTTATGTGGTTAATGCGGCAAAAATTGCCCGCGAATGCGGGCTGGGCGCGCGCATTAACACCGTGATGCAGATGGCCTTTTTCCACCTCACCGCCATCCTGCCGGGCGACAGTGCGTTAACGGCGTTGCAGGGCGCGATTGCCAAAAGCTACAGCAGCAAAGGCCAGGAGTTGGTTGAGCGCAACTGGCAGGCACTGGCGCTGGCGCGCGAATCGCTGGCTGAAGTGCCGCTGCAGGAAGTGGATAGCCAAAGCGCGCATCGCCCGCCGGTGGTCTCAGACAGCGCGCCGGACTTTGTTAAAACCGTGACGGCAGCGATGCTGGCCGGGCTTGGCGACGCCCTGCCTGTCTCTGCGCTGCCGCCGGATGGCACCTGGCCGGTCGGCACCACGCGCTGGGAGAAGCGCAATATTGCCGAAGCGATCCCGATCTGGAAAGAGGAGCTGTGCACCCAGTGTAACCACTGCGTTGCCGCCTGCCCTCACTCGGCGATCCGCGCCAAAGTCGTGCCGCCGCAGGCGATGGAGGATGCGCCGGCAAGCCTGCATTCGCTGGATGTGAAAGCGCGTGATATGCGCGGTCAGAAATATGTTCTGCAGGTGGCACCGGAAGATTGCACCGGCTGTAACCTCTGCGTTGAGGTCTGCCCGGCGAAAGATCGCCAGGACCCGGAAATTAAGGCGATCAATATGATGTCGCGCCTTGAGCATGTCGAAGAGGAGAAAGCCAATTATGACTTCTTCCTCGACCTGCCGGAGATTGACCGCAGCCAGCTGGAGCGCATTGATATTCGTACCTCGCAGCTTATTTCGCCGCTGTTTGAGTACTCGGGTGCCTGCTCCGGCTGTGGCGAAACGCCCTATATCAAGCTGCTGACCCAGCTCTATGGCGACCGCATGATGATTGCTAACGCCACCGGCTGCTCCTCGATTTATGGTGGCAACCTGCCCTCAACGCCCTATACCACCGATGCCAACGGGCGCGGGCCGGCGTGGGCCAACTCGCTGTTTGAAGATAACGCCGAATTCGGGCTTGGCTTCCGTCTGAGCGTCGACCAGCATCGCCAGCGCGTTATGCGCCTGGTAGAGCAGTTTGCTGACGCGCTGCCCGCCGATCTGCTTGCCGCCCTGCGGGCCGATGCCACGCCGGAGGTGCGCCGCGATCAGGTGGCGGTCCTGCGTAGCGCCCTTGCCAATGTGGAAGGCGCGCAACAGCTGCTGACCGATGCCGATGCGCTGGTCGAGAAGTCGATCTGGCTAATTGGCGGCGATGGCTGGGCCTACGATATCGGCTTTGGCGGCCTGGATCATGTGATGAGCCTGACCGAGAACGTCAATATCCTGGTGCTCGATACCCAGTGTTACTCCAACACCGGCGGGCAGGCCTCGAAGGCGACGCCGCTCGGTGCGGTCACCAAGTTTGGTGAGCACGGTAAGCGCAAAGCGCGTAAAGATCTCGGCGTCAGCATGATGATGTATGGTCATGTTTACGTTGCGCAGATCTCCCTCGGTGCGCAGCTTAACCAGACGGTGAAAGCGATTCAGGAAGCGGAGGCTTACCCCGGCCCGTCGCTGATTATCGCCTACAGCCCCTGCGAAGAGCATGGCTACGATCTGGCGCTGAGCCACGATCAGATGCGCCAGCTTACCGCCACCGGCTTCTGGCCGCTCTATCGCTACGATCCGCGTCGCGAAGCGGAAGGCAAAATCCCGCTGGCGCTCGACTCCCGCCCACCGTCGGATGCGCTGGCAGAAACGTTGCTTAATGAGCAGCGCTTTAAACGCCTGAATGCGCAGCAGCCGGAGGTGGCTGAGCAGTTGTGGAAAGATGCAGCGGCAGATCTGCAAAAACGCTACGACTTCCTTGCGCAACTGGCCGGGAAAGCTGAAAAAAGCGCGGCTGAATAACGCTCAAAGCATATAAAAGCCGCCGGTTGACGCCCGGCGGCTTTTTTATGTCACTGTTTTGCATGACAACGGGCGGCAAGCTGGCTAATAATCACCACTCAACCCGGCGGCAAGGACATCTTCATGCGTCATCACCCTGTTACATCATCACGAATTGCCTCTGTGGGGTATGATCCGCAAAGCCGCACGCTGGAGATCCGTTTTCACGATAAGCGCACCTTTCAATATCACGAGGTGCCTGAGCGCATTTTTACCCTTTTTCTTACCGTCGTGTCGAAAGGCCGCTTTTATGATGGCGTGGTGAAAGGCAAATATAGGGAAAAGCGCATCGCCTGAGCCGCCCTTGCCAGGTGATAAATACCTGCCTTAGGCGTAAATCATTGGTACAATCCCGCCCTAATCGCGTATCTCTGCCTGTGGTTTATGGACCGCTGGCGCAAAAAAACCGAATTGAGCCTTTTTCATGTCGCAAAATCAAGAAATTAGCAAAAAAGAACAGTACAACCTCAACAAGTTGCAGAAGCGTCTGCGCCGCAATGTCGGCGAGGCAATTGCCGACTTCAATATGATTGAAGAAGGCGACCGGATTATGGTTTGCCTCTCCGGCGGCAAAGATAGCTACACCATGCTGGAGATCTTGCGCAACCTGCAGCAGAGCGCGCCGGTCAACTTCTCGCTGATTGCGGTCAACCTCGATCAGAAACAGCCCGGTTTTCCGGAGCATATTCTGCCTGAGTACCTTGAAGCGCAGGGCGTGGAGTACAAAATCGTTGAAGAGAACACCTACGGCATCGTGAAAGAGAAGATCCCGGAAGGTAAAACCACCTGCTCGCTCTGTTCACGCCTGCGCCGCGGCATTCTCTACCGCACCGCTACCGAACTGGGCGCGACGAAAATTGCCCTCGGCCACCACCGCGACGATATTCTGCAAACGCTGTTCCTCAATATGTTTTACGGCGGCAAGATGAAAGGCATGCCGCCGAAGCTGATGAGCGATGATGGCAAGCACATTGTTATCCGCCCGCTGGCCTACTGCCGCGAGAAAGATATCGAGCGCTTCTCCGAAGCCAAAGGCTTCCCGATTATTCCGTGCAACCTCTGCGGTTCGCAGCCTAACCTGCAGCGCCAGGTGATTGCCGATATGCTGCGCGACTGGGATAAACGCTATCCGGGCCGTATCGAAACCATGTTCAGCGCGATGCAGAATGTGGTGCCGTCGCACCTGAGCGATATCAACCTGTTCGATTTCAAAGGGATCAAACATGGTTCGGAAGTGGTCAACGGCGGCGACCTGGCATTCGATCGCGAAGAGATCCCGACGCAGCCAGTTGGCTGGCAGCCGGAAGAGGATGATGCCCAGTTCGATGCGCTACGGCTGAATGTGATTGAAGTGAAGTAAAAAAAAGCCTCTCAGGTCACTCACTGAGAGGCTTTTTTAATGGCGCTGGCGTTATTTCAACAAGCGCACGCGGCAGGCTTTGCCTTTGATTTTGCCGTTTTGTAGCTGCTTCCACGCCTGGCGCGCCACGCTCTGTCGCACTGCGACATAAACATGCGCCGGATGGACGGTGATCTTGCCGATATCGGCCCCATCCAGCCCCATCTCACCCGTTAACGCCCCCAGCACATCGCCCGGACGCATTTTGGCTTTCTTACCGCCATCAATGCAGAGCGTCGTCATCTCTGCCACCAGCGGCGCAATGGCAACATTGGCTGGCGCAGAAAGCCAGTTCAGCTTCAGGTGCAGCATCTCCGAGAGAATATTCGCCCGCTGCGCCTCTTCCGGTGCGCAGAGGCTAATCGCCAGCCCCTGATTCCCGGCTCGCGCGGTGCGCCCGATACGGTGAACGTGCACTTCCGGATCCCATGCCAGTTCATAATTGACGACCAGCTCAAGGGATTTGATATCCAGACCGCGCGCGGCGACATCGGTCGCCACCAGTACACGGGCGCTGCCGTTAGCAAAACGCACCAGCGTCTGGTCGCGGTCACGCTGCTCCAGATCGCCATGCAGCGCCAGCGCGTCCTGGCCTGCGGCGTTCAGCGCATCGCACACTTCCTGGCAATCTTTTTTAGTGTTACAGAAGACCACACAGGAGGCCGGGCGGTGGACGCTCAATAGTTTTTGCAACAGCGGGATTTTGCCGTGGCGGGAGACTTCAAAAAATTGCTGCTCGATAGCCGGCAGATCGTCAACGGTATCGATCTCCACCGTTTCCGGGTTGCGCTGTACGCGCCCGCTGATAGCAGCAATCGCCTCCGGCCAGGTGGCGGAAAAGAGTAAGGTCTGGCGCTGCGCCGGGGCGAAGCGGATCACCTCATCAATGGCGTCGCTAAAGCCCATATCAAGCATGCGATCGGCTTCATCCATCACCAGCGTTTGCAGGTTCTCCAGCGAAACCGTGCTTTTTTGCAGATGATCCAGCAGGCGGCCCGGCGTGGCGACGATGATGTGCGGCGCATGCTGCAACGAATCGCGCTGTGCGCCAAACGGCTGGCCGCCGCAGATCGTCAAAATTTTGGTATTCGGCATTGAGCGCGCCAGACGGCGCAGTTCACTGGCGACCTGATCCGCCAGTTCGCGCGTCGGGCATAAAATCAGCGACTGGGTCTGAAAACGGCTGCTATCGATATGCTGCAATACGCCAAGACCAAACGCCGCTGTTTTACCGCTGCCGGTTTTTGCCTGCACGCGGACATCTTTTCCGGCCAGAATCAGGGGGAGCGCAGCAGCCTGCACGGGGGTCATGGTGAGGTAGCCCAGTTCGTTAAGGTTATCGATCTGGGCGGCGGGCAGCATATTCAGTGTTGAAAAAGCGGTCAAAATAGAGTCTCGCGATAAAAGGCTTCGGTTCAGCAGGCGCGTATCCTCTCAGATCTGCCCGCTTAACGCGACAACTTAATCGGCTCTTCATCCGGCGGCGGATCCGGCAACGGCTGCGGTTTTGGGATCGGGTCCGGGATTGGTACCGGGTCATTCGGCACGGGGTCGGGCGGCAGTGAATAGAGCGCGTTGCGTAACGTCAGAGTAGCCATGGTGATCTCCACTTCAGCATTGTCGTTACTTTAAAGGTAGAAGCTCATGGCGCAGAGGCAAAAAAAAAGCCGACTGATTAAGTCGGCATCGTACGAATCAATTGTGCTATGCAGTAATTCAAAAAAAGGAAGTAAGACAATATGGAGCGCAACGCCCATCGCTTGACGTTGCATTCACCTGCGACGTGAATATTGCCCTGAATAGCCGCGACGTTTATTGACCTCGCTCAACTTAAGTGGCGTTTTAATGTTCAATTAATGTTAAAAAAGTTAAATTTTACAGCCATTTACTGCGATGCAGCCACCAAGTCACACCACCGATCAGCAGCGCTAGCGCGGCGCAGAAGATGGCAAAACTTAAGTGCCAGCCGCCGCCGGGAATGCCGCCAAGGTTGACGCCAAACAGCCCGGTTAAAAAGGTGCTGGGGAGAAAAACCATCGCCATTAGCGACATGGTATAGGAGCGCCGCGCAAGTGACTCCTGCATCACCTGGGTGATCTCGTCGGTCATCACGGCGGTACGCGCAATGCAGGCATCAATCTCATCCAGCCCGCGTCCGAGGCGATCGGCGATATCCTGCATGCGGCGGCGCTGATCGTCGCTCATCCATGGCAAACGTTCGCTGGTCAGCCGCGCAAAGACATCGCGCTGCGGTGCCATATAACGACGCATCACAATTAACTGCTTACGTAGCAGTGCCAGAATGCCGCGCGGTGGAACCTGCTGGTCGAGCAGATCATCCTCGAGATCGATAATCCGGTCGTGTAGTGATTCGATAAACTCGCTGGCGTGGTCGGTGAGCGAATCGCAGACATCCACCAGCCAGCCGCCGCAGTCCGTTGGCCCGCTGCCCTCTTCCAGCTCGCTGACGACATCATCCAGCGCCAGCACTTTCCGCTGGCGCGTCGAGACGATCATCCGTTCGTCCATATACACGCGCACGGCGACCAGCTGATCGGGGCGTTCGTCGGTGCTGCCATTAATGCAGCGCAGCGTAATCAGTGTCCCCTCGCCCATGCGGCTTACTCTGGGCCGCAAACTCTCGCCCGCCAGCGCGTTACGCACGCTGTTCGGTAAGACGGGTGTCGTTTCAAGCCACTGCGCGCTCTCCTGGTTGGTGTAATTCAGGTGCACCCAGCAGGGTGTCTGGGCGGTGATATCATCATCCGCTGCCAGCGGTTTGACGCCGCCTTTGCCGTCCAGCTGCCACGCGTAAACCGCGTCCGGCACCTGCAGGTCGGCTCCTTTAATGGCTTCCACTGCGCCTCCACATTCAGTCTTAGTTGATGACAGTCTAGCCATGCGCCAAGGTTAAGCAATCATGGCGCTGAATTTGCTAACAAATTACGACGGATTGCCATAAAAAAAGCCCGCAATGCGGGCTTTTTATCCACTAGGGCGCTATCAAAACGAGTGCCAGTAGTTCTCCTGGCCGCCACCGACCGCCGCCGTAAGCGGAGCCCGCGGCTTCTCTGGCTGCGCATCGCGTTGACGCGCAGGCGCAGGCTTTTCATCAGCCAGGCTAAATTTACTGGTGCGCTGCTGTAACTCTTCAACGCGATGTTTCAGTAGATCCGACGAACCGGCAAGTTCATCAACCACCGATACGTTGCTTTGCGTAACCTGCTCCAGCTCCGCCAGCGCAAGGGTGATTTGCGCAATACCCTTCTCCTGCTGCAGCGTGGAGACGGCAATCTCATCCATCAGCTTACTGACAATGCTGGCACCGGAGACAATCTCCTGCATGTTCTGCCCGGCTTCGCTCACCACTGTCGCGCCCTGAGTGACGTTATCGGTCGTGACGGCAATCAGCGATTTAATGTTCTTCGCCGCCTCGGCGCTACGGTGCGCAAGGCTGCGCACTTCGCCCGCCACCACCGAGAAACCTTTGCCGTGATCGCCGGCGCGCGCCGCTTCCACCGCGGCGTTCAGCGCCAGAATATTGGTCTGGAAAGCGATGCCATCAATAATGGAGATAATTTCGCGCATCTGCTCCGCGCAATCGGTAATGGATTGCATATTCTTCGCCACCTGCCCCATCAACTGGCCGCCGCGTTCAGCGCAGGAAGAGGCGTCATTGGCGCGGGTGCTGGCAAGCCGCGTGTTATCGGCGTTGTTTTTGGTGCTGGAAGCCATCTCTTCCATGCTGGAGGCGGTCTGCACCAGTGCTGCGGATTGCTCTTCCGTTTTCACCGACAAATCGGCACTGCGTGAAGCGAGCTGGGCGGAAAGCCCGAGCGCATTATCAGAGGAGAGGCGTATCTCTTTGACCAGCACGGCAATACTGGCGGATAAGCTATTGATACCGGGAATTAAACGGCCAGCACAGTTATTACCAAACTCCGGAATAACAATCGACAGATTACCTGCCGTCACCGCCTCAATACTTCTCTTCACCGTATTAATTGGCGTCACCAGATACTGCGTTAAATATATCCATATTAATGCCAGCGAAATAATCGATACGATACTTACCGCAGCAATTAATGGGATATTTTTTGAGAGCACGATCACTATCGCATCAACGATAACAAAAGAGACCAGAAGGTAAAAAAATATAAAGGTACGAACACTGAGATTTCTTAACATAATGAGACTCGCCAGAACACCGGAGAACGGTAGCCTCGTTATAACACTCGCAATCCGCTTTGACACGGCTAATTTAGCGCAATGCCAGGTTTGCCTTAAAGCGCCTTAGATTTTACTTAAGTAATGTAAATTAACCTTTTTACAGTAATACATCCAGTATAAACACCCATAAAACGCACTAAAACAGGTTGCGTGCAAAACAATATATCATATAAAAAGGGTTTAATTAGCGAGATAATTTTGACGCACTACATATTTAATTTAGCCAGAATAAAGCTTATCTAAATAATTAAAGATTTAGTTTTTTATGCCGATATTAATATGTTCAATTCAGACGCTGATCTATTTAATAGCAAAATTAAACAGGCGCTGCTGCTTGTAAACAAGCCAGCATAACGCCTCTTTCGTTTTAAACGTGGTGCGACAATCAGTGGATGCCAAGCCGCCAGGCAAAGTCGATCTCCTCTTTCAGCTCACTATGGGAGAGCGTAAGCAGATCTTCAAACTCAAGTTTTAGCAGGTTCAGTCTCTTCAGGTATTCAGCCGGGGTGAGCGCGCTTTTGTCGCGACGCAGGTATTCGATGGCCAGTTCGGTAGGGTTGAGTGGGTTCGACATAACATCCTCTTGGTTGGTTAAAACATCAGCACTATAGCACAATTGGCTGCCTGTTTTTTGACCATGGTCGGAAAAATCTGCCGTAAACGCCCGTTATACGCGGCCTGCGGGAAAAATGTAAAAAGGAGTTGCATGTTCAAATGATAAAGATTATCTTTCTCATTACTGAATAGTTGAGTAACCCACTCAACTATTCAGTACGACATTGCTCACATTGCTTCCAGTATTTTTTGCCCGCTCTCTGTAGCGGGCTTTTTTTGCCCTTTGCTCATCTGCGGCTGCGTCTCCTTTTTTCCTCCATTGTGCCTCCACAATACTTAACTAAAATTTTCGGCATACCTGCCCAGACAGGAAACTTTCAGCAATCAACGACTTTCCCCCTTACTTCCCGTGATGTAAGGGGGATTTTTTTATCAGTGCTTGATGATGTTATACGGGACCATTTTTATGATGTGAGATGAAGTAAGCTAAAAGCAGGTTGAAAGCAATGCATTAGCGCAAGACGAATCGACACCTTCAGAGGTTTTGAGTTGTTTTGTGCTAATTTTTTGCCCCATCCATGCCCCATCCTTCACATCACCGGATTATCATCGAACTCGCCGGTGCGCGCGTCGTTGATGATGTAGGTGATCACACCTTTGAAAACCAGGCGGCCGTCATAATCCTCATCCGTCATTGCGTAGGTTATTTCGGTCCGGTCCAGCTCTTCCAGTCTCGGGCGCGGATGAAGGCGCAGCCGCAGCATCCGAATCTTCTCATCCAGGTGACACATAACCAGAGAGCCATCTACTGGCGTTGCCGAAGTGTCCAGGATCAGCAGAGCACCTTTCTTTATCGCCTCACGCCGGGACTCAGTCGCCGCGCGCAGGAAGTAAGTTGCGGACGGTACGCGGATCAGTTCATGGTCGAGGGATATCTTTTCATCCATGTAATCAGCAGCTGGCGAAGGAAAGCCCATCACAGACCACCGTTCGGGTTGTACATCATGAACGTGCGGAGTTCTCCCTCTTGCTGAGAGATATCCTTGAACGTGCTGACGTGGACCTCAATCCACTGATTAGCCTGTCGTGGTGACCAATCCCAGTTAAAGCTAAGCAACGTCTTCACGAAGTTCTCCGTTGTAACCGTGCGCCGCCCGCTCGGCTCCATCACTATGGCCTGCCTGAATGCTGTCTCAATATCGTCTCTGCGTGGCATGATATGCCCTCAATGAATACTGTTTTTATATACAGTATTTGACTCCCAAGGCTATATCAAGAAGGCGAATCCTATTGATGTTCGGAATTTTGATGGAAATTTTTTCTGACTATAAGGATTCTCTTGCTACACAAAGGCTTATTTTTCTAAGATTTCCCCACTGCCTCATCGATAGATGCCCCGCCCGAGGCTAGACTCTTACCATTCAAACTAACGGACTTAATATGCTCAAACTTTGGGAGAATCTGCTCCAAAATTATAGTTTTGGGCTAAGGATTGACCTTCTTAGATTTATTATTTTCAACCATATTTAGAGCATACTTAGAAATTTTTATGCTATTGAAATCGATTAATTTAAAAAACACGATTGAAAAAATATAAATTGTTACTATTGTGAATATTGATGAGATTATCGCACTATAGACATATTCAAATCCGGAATGAACACAGAGCATGTATATATTGCTTGTCACCACGTAATAAACAGGCATTTGGAGAAGATAGGCAGAAAAAGAAAGCTTTCCAAGCCAAACAGATAATTTATTTGATGTAATAAAAGAAAGGCAATCTGATCTAAGAGATGAATAAACTATTAAAACTCCAGAAAGCATATTAAAAAAATAGTAGTGAAGGATTCTTCCTCCAGGCATGTCGAATGTCATATATGAAGTTACAAGTGAATAAGATGGCTGCCTGTAGTGATAGCCGGCAAGATAAGAACCAATAATGAATATCGCTATAGCTACCGCCCTGTAACTAATTCCTCTTGAAAAAAATATGCTGATACCAAAATAAAATGAAGCATATCCGTATCCATCCTTACCAGGAGAGCACAAACAAAACAATATTCCAATGACCGTAGGAGCAAGGACTTTATTCTTTAAATTAACAATCAATGGTAATGACGCAAACACCAAAAGGGAACCATAAAACTCAATTTTCATGGTCCATGTAACCCAATTGTATCTATTATCCCCTAAGAATATTGAGTCAAAGAGACCATTGCTTATTGCGCCACCCAATGTAACATCAACGTTTTTACCATAACTACTAATCCATGGGAGATTGCCAGTACTATCCTTAAACAAAGAAAATGCAAAATAACAAATTATTACTGAAGAAAGAGTTGGTATGCAAAGCCTTATATATCTCCTTGCTGCCATATTGCAGCAATTTCTTAAGATATCGCCATTACTTACACAGGCATAAGAAAGAACATAACCACTAAGAACAAAAAAATATAAACCGCTGACGTACCTGAATAAAGAACACCAGCCGGAATGCTGTATATTAACTTATCAAACCACCCAAGTGCCAAACTTGGATTCTCTCCGTGTAAATATGGCAGGAAAATTAATGAAAGGTGTGACATTATGACCATAAAACAGGCTATCCCCCTAACTCCTTCGATTGAGGATATTTTTCTATCTTTCATGCCTGGTTACCATTAGTTATGAATAAAATTAACTTAGTATCTCATTATGTAAGTAAAATGTGAAGCTGGTAAATGGAGGCCGATCCTTGGCCTTATGCTGGTTTTTACTTTGTGAAGTTTATCCTGATTGTTCCAGTATACGCACTCATCGCTTGTGGCGTTCCGTCTGGTTTGAGAAAGTTTATCGTTAGGGCTTTACCTGTTGTAGAGGATATGATTGGCGTAACACCGTTTGCGGTTAGGGTTGACACTACGCAGCCGTTAGTGGCAGTTTGGGTTACGTGCGTTCTTAGCGTGATTGTGATAAACCCATTTCCAAAAGAAATACCGCCAGCGCTAATAATCCCATATGGATCATTACTAGATGATACAGCGCCATTACTTAGAGTAATTGATACATAACGCGGAAACATACACGTCACATCTGTGCATGTATTTAACCCTTGGATGATTGCGCTAACACCATTTTGAAACCGCTCATTATCAAGAGTGCCGCGATTTGTCTTTATCTGCGCTCCAATCACCACATCAGTACAGCCAGATAATGCAATAACAGGCTTTCTAAAGCCTCCGCTCTCATTTGCTGCAGGGTCAGCTATTGTATCAAACAGATCATCAATAAATACATTTGAACTATTTGCAATTGATATCGCGACGCCAGAATCAACTTTTATTGCGTTGTTGATAATTTGCAGTCCAGAAACATTTACCGCGATTATACCTATATCTCCGCCTGCTGCCTGTGATGTCCCACGACCTATCTGAAAAAAGTTTTGAGAAACCTCAACGTTGGATATTGCCGCAGCCCCACCATCGGATCTTCCTATGTTTATAGCGGCACAGTTTCTGTTTAATGCAGAAACCATTCCTGTAGCTTTATTACCAATTATTCGCACACCTGAGATAGCACCTTGATCATTGCTGAAAGCAATAAAAGATGCTGCCCCATAGGAAACATTATTTTGAATTAAAACATTCGTACTTGGGCGTATATGAATGGGATTAAAAGCTGAATCATTCGTTGAAAGGTCAGCAGCGGTATAATCAAATAAGCTGTTGCGAACAATAATATTGTGGCTTCCACTTTGCGTTGTCGAAACGAATGGTTGTGTGTTGCTAATATAAACTGCATGCCGACCATACGATGTGGCAATAAACTTAATGCCGTCTATGGTTATATTTTTTGCTTCCGCTGTGAGGACACCATATCCGCCCGCGCTTCCAAGAGTTACAGGGGAATACTGCATCTCTGAAAACTCACAGTTTTTTGCCGCTCCTCCGTCGACCCCTATAAAATGAATCCCGGTAGTGAATTTTTTGGCGTTCGCATTATCGACAGTGATATTTCTAATCGTCTTCCCTTGGCTCCATGCCATGCGCGAGGTAATAAACTCAGATGTGGCGCTGTTATCAGCAGCTGCACTTCCTACGCCACGAAGCCCTATTAAGCTGATGTTGTCGCCGTCAAGACGAAAAGCTGATTGAATTTTTGTTGTTTTAACGGCGTTCTGAGTAGGTATGTCGTTGCAGAGTGTGACACCAGAACCAACGCGCGCGCCCTGATTATCGCTGTCCTTAACGCTTACAGGCATGTCGATATTAACGCCGATATAGCCCGCAATGCTTGATGTTGACAGCTCATTTATCTTGCGGAGGCTGATGATTTGCTGAGTATCGACGTTCTCCCAGTTCGTGTCTGGTGAACTGTTTGCGGCCACTACCAGACCGCCTGAGGGAATGTTTCCGAGGTAACGATACCAGTGACTGTCGGTGGGGTAATACACAGCCTGAAATGAACTGGTAATGGTCGTTCCAGTTGCAAAGTTACCTGTCTGGATCTGCTGGTAGGTTGATTCATCGTAGTTAGATTTCACCCACTGACGCACGGTAGCATCACCGACACTCAGCCAGGCTCCGATTCCAACACCTCCGCTTGATGATGGCGTTGAACCTGACGGTACGGTTTTTGGAAAAGAGCCATCCCATCTGTAGTACTCACCATCAGCTGTATCTTTGAGGAGTTGATTAGGCAGCGTTAATGTCGATCCTGCCTGAAATGTTCCAACAGGAATCCATCCGAATTCGGCAATCGCCTGCTGGGCCAGCCAACGCAAACCTTCAATGGTGTAATGTTCTTTACCGAAACGGTCGACATAGGTGTTAACGAGTGAAGTAACGAACTCGTCAATTTTACCCGCGTTAAATTTCAGGTCCCGCGGGGCCTCACTCGGAACTGGCAGATTTGTCGGTGTGGTAGCCATATTTTTTCCATAAAAAAACCCGGCGCCAGGCCGGGTTGGATGGTTGGAGGAAAGACTTACGGGTAAATCAGATCGCTGTATTCAGTCAGCGTCAGGGAGGTAGTTCCGTCTGAGTTTGGTTTTTTCTCGGCTATCGTCCATTGAGTGGAGTCGAGTTCTGCCTGGGTGGCTATTACATAACGGGACGGAGACTGCACCGTATACCCATCAAAGATATTGAGCTGAATGGCTGGTATGGCGGCAGAAAAACCGAAGTCGGTATCATCTCGGCGAGAAGCCGGATATCGCGCAGTGGTGTTCCCCAACGAGTCGGTGATAACCACCCACATCTCACCTTCAAAGGTGATCCGCTCACTGGTATCGAAGTTGTTACCGTCGCGGGCGACTATGTAGCCGTCCTGCTGGTTGATATCGTACGTATCGGTGAAGATGATCATGTCTCCGGGGTAAACATAATCGCCGTCGGCGAGCACCTTTCCCGACATCCGCAGGCGGGAGAAAAGCAACTTTCTCACCTCCAGAAGAGCCCTGTCGCGCGCCTGAGGCTCATTTCGGCATCCATTCAGCGTTACCTTCAATGGCGTCTGCGCTGCAGATTCAACGATGCCAGCTGCTGTAATGCGGTAACGAAGGTAGGTCTTTTTATTGGTTAGCGGGCTGACATACTCCACCTCAACGCCGTCATACTGGCCCGGCATACGCATGTCATATGTGAGCCTGAACTCTTCTCCCTTCTTATTTGACCGGTTGAAGAGCGCTGCTGGCGTGGTGCGCTTCTCGTCACGACTGAACGTCAGAACGCCGTTATCCCAGAAGGCAATGACGCGGGCGGCGTTGCAGATCATCTCCACGCGTGCGCCGAGAGAGACATCCTCATCGTCAAATGTGTAGTCGAAGTAGCCAAGTTGAGCCGGGGTAATGCTACCTGCGATTCGATAGAGCTCATACAGATCGATCGTTGCCTCAGGCTGTTCTCCCATGACCAGCCATGTATGCGCGACAGCATCAGCGAAATTGCGCGAAGGCCGCAGTGTATAATCCACCGTCCTTGTCGCCAGGTCGTAGCTGATGGTATGGCGTTTCACCAGCGCGTTATATTTCCTGTCACGAACGCCTGTGGCCTGCTCCGTCGCCTGAACCGTGACCCGGACGAGAGTATCTTCAGCATGCAGCTGGTTCTGCAGAATTCGCACAGAGTGAATTTCGGCGATCTGCAGGCTGTTGCTGTCGCTGGAGTTGTTGGTTTTGACAATGGTTACAGAGTACCGGCCAAACCCGCCAGAGGGGGTCACCTTCACAGTCTTGTAAATGACGTCAGATCTGCCGCGGCTGTTAAAAAGATTGCCTGTCAGGGTTTGTGTGGTGCCCGGCACCTGGCTGTTATCGTCATTCACCCTCCAGAGGGTTATTTTGTAATCCGCCCCCTCTCCATCCCCAAGCTGAGCCATGAAATGAATCCACAGCTGATCACCAGCAAGCGGCGAGAAGAAGGGACCAGCAGCAAGCGCCTGGTTGTCATTGAGAATGAACTTTGTGGTGTTAACGGTGGCGTTTGCCGGTGTGTTATTGACATCCGTACCGGAGAGGCTGTTGAAATAAAAAGTGTAATATTTCACAGGATTAGTAACTGATCCGTCATCTGTCTGAGTGACATTGATCAGGTTCGCCGAGACTTTAATATCCTTGGTTACGTTTCCGCTCGCCGTGCCATAGGTTACGTTGACAACGAAAGTCACCGAATGCGGCAGCGCGAGTCCGGCGAAATAATCAAAGGCCGCCTGCCTGACAATCTTCACTGATGCCTGGCCACCAGAAAACGTACCGGAAATTACCGTGGTGGCAGACGCTGAGTAAACAGGGACGTCATTGCTTTCATTAGGGCCTGATATCTCCTGCCCGTCGACATCGTCAAACTCGAATCCGAGAACCGACTGAGGGATAATCTCGCCAGGCTGATAAATCTGGTAGGACGCGCCGGCAAGAGAACCTATTGACGATTCTGAATAGCGGACGTTTTCAATATCATATTTGCCGATCCCGAAGTTCATCCACTCGGTGACATACTTTATGTTATTGATGAATTCGTACATCGATGGTTGGATCAGGTCCGGGTACGCCCTCACCTGTCCGTAAATGTCCGGTCGCGCCTGATACGTACGCGCCACATTTGTCTGCCCGGTGAGTTTATTATTCGGTGACTCCTTCGAGTTGTAATCGGAGGCGCTGAAACTCTGCTTCGGTGCAAGGAAGGCAAAGACCTTCGATATGAGTTTGAAGACGGGACTCAGTACCTTGCCGATCGCTCCTTTGGGCTGTGAGAAGATCTGGATGCTGTGCAGTTCAGTAACAGGAAAGTCCAGCTCATCGCTGTCATCCAGCTCCCTGCCATTCACCACGATGATGACATCCGCGAAAAAATCTCGCGTGACAAGCCACTCATAAAAGCTGCTGCCGGCGGGGAGGTTAACCCTTTCTTTGGGCCGCCCCGGCATGTGCTGTATTTCGATAATCGGCATGCGACAGATACTCCACCCTGGTAAATAACTTTTCGATAACGCGCAGTCGCGTATGCATCACCCCGCCGCCGTCTCCTCTGCTGTGTAAGCCGGCCCCGTCGACGATAATGCCGACGTGCTCTGCCCGCTCGCCGACATAGGCCACGAACAATCCATCCTCTACCGGCAGCGCGCTCGGCTGCCAGTAAACGACCTCATCCCGGTAACAGGTAACAAAATCACTCCCCGCTTCGTAACCGGGGAGATTGTGCAGCTCAATGCCAAGCACATGGCGGTAATAGAGAACTACCAGTCCCCAGCAGTCGCAGGCAGAAAAGCTACAGGCGCGGTCAGCCCACGGAACTCGCTCGATCCGTTTAATGAATTCACTTTTATCCATGGGTTATCCGTTAACGAGGCCTGGCCATTCAGCCGGGTCATATATCCGGCCTATGTTGCGGTTGAGTGGGTTGGTCATTGAGAGGCTGACGTTAACGTCAGTTCCATCCATATTGCAGTCAGCAACGTAGAGCACCCATGAATCAACAGGTGTAGCGGTATCTGCCGCATCGAATCGTCTGATAGTGCAGGTGATCGGCTGGATGCGGGAGGTGCCCGACCAGAGTTTCAACTTCTGCTTAAAGTCGCTGGCGAGCTGGCTGAACTTGAGCGTACTGTCGATCACTGGCGTGCTGCTTTGCTGGCTCTCTGTCAGTTCAAATCGACACGGGTCGTAAACCGCGCCGCCGAGTGACTTTGGGAAAACCTGATTGTTCACAAGGCGCACATATCCAAATGAAGGATGATAGAAGGTTACCGTCTCGTACATGATCCGGTTAGGCCGCTGCGCCTTGAACTCGCGATAAGTTGGCATCAGTTAACCCTCGGCAACGATTCCGGGTCCCGGTTATCCGGATACCCCGTCACCACAATATCCAGCCATGAGCCCCACGGCGGAGGTAGCTCGACGATAATGTCGGCATAGTCATCATCAGCACTCACAATCTCCCGGCAAATTACATCGCCAGTCCAGGTGAATACTGATCCGGTCTGAGACCATGTCGGGAATGAGCGGAAGTGAAGCTCCTGCTTTTCCAGTCCTGTGTCGCCGGTCCCCGTCCCTACAAGCATTTCAAACCACTGATTGCCGTTATCCAGATACGATGGGCTACGCAACCATTGATAGAAAGCACGGTGCTGATCCTGGGTCAAAATCCAGGTGAGCGAGAAAGCCGTCTTGAGATCGTCCGTCAGCTTCTGGAATATCGGAGCACCGACTTCCGGTAAATCAGTCCGGAAGCCGGTGTCAGTGCTTGGAGACTTCGATTTTTGGGCAAGCGGCAACCAGTCCGGGTACGGAATAGCCATATTATTTCCTTAGCCGGTCGCCCGGCGTGGTGCCTGGTGATTACGTGAAATTGACTGGCTGATCGGCCCGCCATTGTTGATATCAGCAACGATCACATCCACCGTCACTCCACCGTTTGCATCCGTTCCTGCCTGCGCGTCGACGGTTGAACTGGTGTAGTTCTGGATGTTTATCGTCACCCCACCACCTCCGCCAGCAGCCATATCCTTATTGCTGATCACCTTGCCATTATCACCCGGTATCATGTACTGCTTACCAGTGCTGGCCTGGTAGATTTCAGGCATACCACCCTCGCCTACCTGATACAGTCCGCCAGCAGTTACCGGGCCGCCATTCTTCCTTTTACCGAGCAGGCTCATGCCAACTATGCCAGCAACTGCGCCGATACCAATAGCCGCAGCAGTACCCATAGAGGCGATAGATGAAAGGATTGCTGCCGGAGTCCATGCTGCTGCGGTTGTGGCCGCCGCCGCGGTGCTGGTTGCGGTTTGAGTTGCAACAGCTGCCGTCTGCACCGCCGTAACGGTACCTATCGCTGCCGTCTGCGCCGCCTGGCCCATGATCGCCGACTTCACCCATTCAACGCCCATTTGCACAAACGTATTGATGAGTGAATTCAGCACTGTGTTGCCGATGGAACGCATTGCATCCTGCGCTGACATACTGCCAGTGATGATGCCTGTCAGAGCGTTTGAGGCACTCCCTGACAGTGCGTCGAATGAGGCTGCCAGCGCCTCATTGCCGGCGCTCTGGTTACGCCAGATTTCCCATTGAGCAGCGATGCGGGCCTGCTCATACTCCTTGTCGGCTGAAGCGCGAAGAGCCAGCGCATTCTGATGGGTGATAATTCCCTGCTGCTCATACTGCTGAATTAGCGCGAGTTTACGAGCATTCTCATTCGCCAGTTGCTGCACAGGGTCAACGCCGCCAGCAGCTTCTTGCTGAGGACTGACCACCTGATCGGACCGTATTTTCGCGAGGTTGGCCTGATGCTGCTCCTCCAGACGCTCAATGGTCTGGTTATACTGCTCCTGGCTAATTTTCTTCGCAGATAAAGCGGTGTTCAGATCCTGAACATCCTGCTTAAAACTTGCGTTCTCGCGCGCCTCTGGCAAAAGCTTCTCAGCTGCCGCCTGTGCCTTGATAGCGTTGGCAGCATCCCACTTGGCTGAGGCATATTTGCCAGCCAGATCGATTTGCTCCTGATTCGCGCCTTTGCCTAGAGACTGCTGGGCTGTGAGGATGGCCTGCTCGCGGCTTAATTCTCTGGTGGAGTCAGCGGCAAGCTCAGATTGTTGCTTAAGATTACTCAGCTTCTGAGCGATTGATTCCTGCTGATTTGCTGCCTTTTTTGCTTCCGACGCTGCCTCTTTGTCTTCTTTCTTCTGGTCTTTTTTGGCCTGAGTCGCTTTCTCCGTGGCAACATACGTCTCCTGAAGGCGTTGGATTGCTCGCGGATCAACAACACCAGAATCTTCAGCATCATAAGTTGCCTGAAGCTTAGCCCTGGCCTCCCCCTCAACCTTTGAAAGAGCGAGGCGTCGTTCAGCCTGCCTGATGAGCTTTTCGCCCTCTTTCCCCCCCCAGTTAATCTTGAGGGTTTCCGAGTTGAAGGCCTTTAACGCTTCGGTCGACTGCCCGAGCTTCTGCGCCAGGAATGCCTGTGAACCGCCAAGGAGGGAAGCTTTTTTCTCCGCTTCAGCGAGTGCAAGGGCGTTATCTCTGGCCGCCTTCATTTGATCTACGATGCCTTTATTTACCTGAATGTTCATCAAGCGATAAGCATCTTCAGTCTGCGACAGCTTTGCCGTTTGACCATCTAGATCACGGCGTTTTTTCGCGAGCTCATTAGCTGCTTCGCGCGCCTTGATTACGTACCCGTTATTCTCGTCCTCCGTTACACCATACTGTTTTGCAAGCGTGTAATATCTTTCATATTCAGCCTCAAGACCTGAAATTTCACCCTTCAGATCAGCGATAGATTCTTTCTGCGCTTTTAT
Source organism: Kosakonia cowanii JCM 10956 = DSM 18146 (assembly GCF_001975225.1). Taxonomy (NCBI): domain Bacteria; kingdom Pseudomonadati; phylum Pseudomonadota; class Gammaproteobacteria; order Enterobacterales; family Enterobacteriaceae; genus Kosakonia; species Kosakonia cowanii. The sequence continues at coordinate 3,611,562 of NZ_CP019445.1, forward strand.
GGAATCAACGGTGTCTGCCCTGACCCCCTGAGCCTGCGCGAGGTTCATATCATTGAGGCGCTTAATCACGTCGGGGATGGTGTCAGCAAAAGCGATCGCCTCTTTGCGCGCTTCAGCCTGTCGCTGCGCATACAGATACCAGCCAGCAGCCACAATCGCTATAACACCGAGAGGGCCGCCAAGAGGTCCGGTTACGGTGCTGATCACCTTCATGGTGTTAGCCATGGTGAAACCAGTGGCCGCAACTCGCGCCTGAGCACCGGCAAGGGCATTCTCTGCAACGGCAGCTTCGGCAGCGGTTGCAATGTATGCACTACGCAGGCGCACAACGTTTTCCATTGCGAATGCTTCTGCCGCTGTATTTTTGGCTACCTGAAACTCAGCGAGCGCGAGGTTTAGCGCCGACATTGCTGCGCCTTTGTCTGCCTGCGTTTTTCTCACTGTTACCGCTGCAGCCTCTGCTTCCTGAATAGCTGCCTGCCGCGTCGCGGATATCGATGTCAACGTACCTTGCACTCGCTGAGCCTGAGCAACAGTTGCCATAGCAAGAGCGCCAGCAAAACGACCACCCATGATTGCAGCCGCGCCAATCAATGCGGTACCAAGGCCTTCCAGATTTTCACTCAGGCTTATTACAGAATCGCGGAACCCAGCGGCGAAGGATTTGACGGTCGCATTCTCGCCAAAGAACTTAGTGACATTATTGCCCGCAACCTGCAGGCCTTTCGAAATAGAAACTGTTGTTTTGGCGAACTCGCTGCCAATGGCTTCGCCCTGCGAAAGCAGACCTTTTACAACTACATCGGTTGTCAGTTTTCCTTCCGCAGCCATTGCGCGAAGTTGACCAATTGAGACTCCGAGGGAATCAGCCAGTGCGTTTGTCAGGCGGCTGCCCTGTTCCGCAACTGAGTTGTATTCCTCGCCACGCAGCGCGCCGGCAGCAAGGCCCTGGGATAACTGGATAATCGCGTTTTCCGCTTCCTGTGCAGTTGCGCCAGATACCGCGAAGCCCTGGTTGATGATTGTGGTTAGCCGCACAAGATCGGCGGCGCTGGTATTGTAGATGCGGGTGCCTCGCTCCAGGCGAGCATACAGAGTGGCGGTGCCATTAAGGGATGATTGAGTCGCCTGAGAAATATCAAAGATGCGCTGCATCACCTCAGCCTGCGTCTCGCCGGTGCGGATGCTGTTTGATACCTTGTTATTCAGCTCTGTCCAGGCATCGGCATAATTCGCGACCTGCTGGATTGATAGAGCCGCGATGACACCTTTAGCAATGCTTCCAAGGCTCGACAGCGTACGCTCCATAGACGCGATTGAGCGCTCAGTGCGGTTTACGCTGGATTCAATTCTTCCAAGGTTGCCGCCAAGACCAGCCAGTGCGGCTTCAATTTCTCGCCTGCCTCGAAGGATGCCAGCCGTGTCCATATCGACTTCATAAATTACCTTACCAGCGTTAAGAATTCCTGCCATTTAAGCATCCTCAGGGCAATAAAAAACCCGCCGGAGCGGGTTTGTTTTTGAAGTTAGTATTTTTTATTCAAGCGTGGATAGAGAGGATTCGGCGTTCTGGCATATCTCGCTCATTTCACCGCCCGCCTTCTTCACCTGAAGGCATGAATAATTCACATCACTGGCGGCTTTGACGCTTCGCATTAAAGCTTTGATACCATCGAGACATAGTTGCTTATCAGGATGGTTGTAGCAAATAGCCTCGGACGTCTGAGCCCATTTTGTTGAAGTGTTTTCTCCAGCAATACTGGCAAACGGCAGGCAGATAATCAGAAAAATAGCACCTTTGCGCATGACGCCCTCGGCAAGAAAATATTTCCACTATTATACCGTTTATCAGCCAGGAACTGCTTGTTTTTTATTCTGCTTTTCTCTCTCAAGTCTGCGCGCTTTCTTGGCGAAATGATTATCGGTGACAGATTCATACTCTTCTTTGGTGAATCCTTTCTGATCGGGGTATTTTGCTGAAATCAGTAGCTGAAACTCAGTCATGGTGAGTTGCTCTGCCTCTGCCCGGCTCATGCTAAAGTGGTTGCGCGCAGCACTGATATACTCGAAAGCATTAAATTCAGATGTGGCCTGATTATTTTCATGTCGCTGGAGCTTTCTCACCTTTGCCTTGCCGATAACGCCGTGGCTTATAAGTGACTGGGCGATGACGATTATTTCGAATGCATCCATCGCGCCGCTCTTCATTTTAAATGCCTTGCCTGACGCTTTGGCCTGCCGCATCTCCCCAATCAGCGGCGTTACATCCTCATCACAACATGCGGTCATAACTTCCATCGCTGCCATGAGAGCTTTTCTTCCATAACTGCTGGATTTTATATGCTCAATAAGCCACGAAGGAATCATCCCGAATGCCTGGTGTGCAGACTGAATAAGCGACGCCACTTCGTCGTGATGCAGGTCATAGAACGCGGCGACGATTTCAGACGGATCGCCTATGCGCGTCATGTTTATGAGTGATGGTCTGAAAAAGTATTCTTTTCCTTCGGCATCGATAAGAATCTCGCCTATTTCTTTCAATGGCGGCCGTGATTTCATAATTCCTCCATAAGCATTATCAAGGGCTGGTTGCCAGCCCTTTGTAATGGTTACGAAGCTGTGACCGTAACAGCGCAGGTGCCGGTAAAGTTGCCATCGTTAGATTTAAACGTGATGGTTGCGGAGCCAGCGGCTACCGCTGTGACCAGTCCTGTAGAGCTCACTGTTGCCTTGGTAGCATCAGAGGTTGTCCAGGTTCCCGATTTATCCGTAGCATCAGACGGCTGTACTGCACCAGTAAGCTGGCGAGTTGCACCGACAACCAGGGAAGTGGTCGCAGGGGTTACCGTTACGCCAGTGGCTGGTACCGTTTCATCGGTATCAATTACCTGGATGGTGTCGGCATCCGCCACCTTGAATTCGGTGCTGAACGTTACGATGTCGTTAGTGCCCCCGTCTGAGCTCAGAGCGTTGATCAGCATGTAGCCGATGAAAGTTACCGGGCCGAATTCCATGCGCACCCACAACGTCGGCTGACGAGTGGCCTGTATCTCGTTGTTGAAGTACTTAATAAGGCGACCTACACCGTACTGATCCAGTTTGTCATTGCGGCGCACTTCACCCTCAAACGAAATGGTGAAGTCTGCGTTGGTGACGATGTTTTCGACATAACCCTTGGTATCATCCGCATCGGATGTCACGCTGTTCGGCGAAAAGTCGAAACCTTTACTGGTACCAGCTGCCAGCGATTTCCATTCGGATTCGGAAGGAAGTGTGTCGGCACAACCATCAGCCACTTCAAGGACAATTGCGCGGCCAAAAAGCTTTGTGTTGTCCGTAGGGCAATTTGCTGCCATGGGGAAACTCCTCTCAATAAATAAAAAAGGCCGCCTGATGGCAGCCTGGTGTTTTTGCTTACTCCCCGTAGAGGCAAGCGAAGGAAAGACGAAAAACGATCCTCCCCTCTTCCGTTAGTTGCGGTGGCGGTATGCCGCCAATGTTTTCAATGTGACCAACGCAAGGGTGGCTGATCGGATTTTCCTGAACATACTCAATAATGCGCTGTACAGCATTCAGGGCTTCTTTGCGCTTATCCTTCGCGCCGACAACGTCCACCATAACGTAATATGTTGAACCGAGTTCATTGCGAATTGCAGAGCCACCGTCTGGACGGAAAACAATGACAGCCGTCGATAAATTACCAGGATCGTCGTACATCAACTGCTGAACTTTAAATCCATTGGTGAGCCCGGCATCAACAAACAAGTCACTAACGCGTTGGAACATTAAAGGCGTCATAGCGACATTTCCTTTTTAACGACGGTATCGACCTGAATTGTTGTGCGTTCGCCAGCTTTCTTCAGGAACTCAGGCTCGCCAGTCCTGTCCCATATGTTCCCTCTTGAACCGGGCGCCTGCCCTTTATCAACCGGGCGAGGCGTTTTCTTACCGAGGTGTTTGCCGGGTGCCTCATGAACTGAAGCGGCATACTTCGCTGAGTAGCCAACCTTGCCTGTGATGCGGGTGCCATTAACGTTAACATCGCGGAACTGAGAATTGAGTAGCGTGCTGGTATCGATCGGCACCATAGTTGCGGACTCAGCACCTACGATATACAGCGCCGAATAAACGGCACGCAGAGCCTTCTTGCCATCTATCGTGTTCGCTATACGATTAATGGTTTTGACGGCCTGACTCACGCCCTTAACCTTGACGCCCATATCTAAACTCCAGTCAGGATGGCGTAATCATCTGCCAGGCGCTCGAACGTGTCGGCATAGCGGATAACCTGCCGCACCTCATCAGCGCCAGCCACAACCGGGTCGGCTTCTGTCGACAAGCCAATCAGCAGGTAATCACCGGCTGCTGCCAGCGCGAACTCCGTCCAGAATGTGTTTTTAACGACGAGCTCAACACCAAGACTCGACAGTCGCTTTGATAGCCCACCCTCATAGTCACAGAGGATTTGCTCAGGCGCAGAATACCCGAGAGGGTCGCCGTATTGATCTTTGCCAAGATTGCGCCAGATTGTCGCCGTGGCGGTGTAAGACCACGAAGCTGTTGCCGACATTAGACTACCCTCGCATATGATCGACCCTGCCGGATATGGGCAATGTTAGCCTTTGAGACGCCATATCTTTTGGCGATAGTGGTAAGAGAATCACCATCTGAAATGGCGCGACGAATTTCGCGCACCTGCTCATCGGTAAACTTGGCGTGTGACGGGGTAACACCGAACATAGGGTTACCAGCGCCTGAATTCTTGGCTGATATTTTAGCTTTGACTTCAGGCAGGCTACTCATACCTGCGCAGGCCGGCACTTTGCCGAACCAGCAGTTTTTATCTCCGCGCCGACTTTCCGCCATATTCGCCTTTGATTCTTCGGTGTGAATAACTCCGAGACAGCTCCCAGCGTTTGGCGCGATATTGAAAGTCGGGTTTAATTCGCGAAAGAATCGCTGCTCGGCGGCAATAAGCTCTGACTTATTACTCACTACTTCCAGAACGGAGAAATCAAAGACACCTTTGCCATGTTTATTCCATGACTCCTGAAGGTTTCTGTTCCCATGCGTGCCTTTCCGCAGCTTATAGCGATGACTCGCCCACCGTCCTGAAATGTTAACCGTGGATCCGATATATGCCTCACCAGTGATGGTGTTGGTAATCTGATATACGCCTGCAACGCCATTATAAGATGGCGCATTATGGTGCTGATGGCTTAAGATTTGATGAGCCATGAGTTACCTCCGCAATAGGTAATGATGGTTAGAGCCGGTGGCAATGTTGACGCATTCCCCGGCTCGTTAATTTTACCATTTGCTGGCTTTTTATACACCAATTCTCACTCCTTCCACTTGAGCACCTTCGCGCCAGTAGCCCGTATGCTCGCGCAGTTGATGAACCACTCGCCATCCGATTTGACGTGGCCGGTGGTCTCCCGCCCGGTGTCGGTCTTCACCCATACGCGCGTGAATGTCGCCGGCAGTTTTACCTCTACAGGCACCCAGGCCATCAGCAGCCCCCGACAACATCGAAAAACCCTACGCTATTACCGGCAGTGATCGGCAACTCGCCGGTGCAGCCGCTGGTATCGAGGCGGGATAGCGTGTCGCGCAGCCATGTAACACCGTCGTCGCCATACTCAAACGAGCGTGACGCACCAGATGGTGCTGACTGCGATTTGATACGTCGCGCGCCGGATGAAGTGGCCATCAGCGCCGCAGCGTAGATAAGAATGAGCTGCGCGGTGCACTCGTCATATCCCGCACCTTCAAGGCACGGAATGATTTTGTTCACCACGCAGAGGATTGGAGTAAGCAAAGCGTCAGGGATGGCAAACCCCACTTCGGAGAGGAAGCCTTTCACGTCGTCAGCCGTAACCGGGGTCGCCATTGTTATTTCACCTTCTTCTTCAATTCTTCCAGCGCGGCTTCTGCATCATCAGCGCGTTTCTTTTCTGCTGCCAGCGCGTCGGCGTGCGCTTTGCCTTTCGCTTCAGCGTCAGCGGTCAGCTTGTCGATCTGCGCCAGCGCGTCGGCGTATTGCATTTGCAGTCCAGACAGATCAGCGGTCTGCGCGGACGGAGTAGCCACTTCGAAGGAAAGCTTTTCGCCTTTCTTCTGGTCAGTCTTCTTCGCCTTGCCGGTCTGTAACCAGCGCTCTGCTGTTGCGTCGTCAACATCAACTACCGAGCCAACCCCCAGCTTGCGGAGGTCGGCACCGGCGTGCAGGTTGGTTGCCACGATTTCTACCAGTGCCATGATTTATCCTTAGCTCGATGCGTGAATGACGGAATATTTGTTGTTGATGTCCTGCTTGACCATCAACCCCATTGCGCCCCAGGTGCGCCAGATGTAGTCGCTGTTGTACTCCGGGCGGGGAGATGCAACGGTGCCGATAGCCTGGCCTACGATCGGAGCGATAACGCCTGCGCCAAGCGGCACAATGACGATTTCGTTACCAGACAGCTGGCTGTCTTCTTTGATCGCCTCCACGCCGGTCAGCTTCAGGATTTCATCCATCACGGTGCCGGACTGGTAGTTATCGGAGAAGAAGCGCTCCCAGTTAGAGATGATTTCGCCAGACACATACCAGGTCTGATTTGCATACTGGCTGTTGATGCGTCGCATCTGGTCACGCAGCGCGATTGCGCCAGCGCGCATCTGCTGAGAGGTTGCAGTCGGCGACGTGAAGTCGATGTTCAGACCGGAAGCGCCAAGGTCAATCTGCGCCACACGCTCATCATCTTTCAGGCCTTTCCAGGTCAGGTCATCGAACACGGCAAAGTTACCCGCTTTATCGCGGAAGCCGTTGAAGATGTAGTCGACGTAGCGGCGCTGCACGTCTTCAACCGATCCGCGCTGGGCATCAGCCTGAGACTGAAGAGCGGAGGGGCTGTTGAAGATCGGGTCGCGCCATTCGAACTTGAAGCCCGAATCATGGATCGGAACCATGGTTCCGTCGAAGGTGTAGCTGCGGGCATCAAGCGCCGCGCCGACCTGACCAGACATGGATGTGTGTGCCCAGCCGCGACCGCCGGTACGAGCATAATCGTAACGGGACTGCTCGATGCGAACTGAGCGCGACAGCGGCATCAGGTCGTTGAGCAGTGTAAACTCGGTATTAGGCTCGAACTGTTGCAGAACGGTGGTATCGAAAGCACGGTACAGGCGGCGGATATCGTCAACGGCGTTAGTCGCATCAAGGTACGGCGTATCTTCTGCGGCGCCACGGAACTGTGTACGTGCCAGGAAATCAGCTGCAGCTTGCGAACTGGCATTACGCTCAGCGTCCAGGGCGCGCCACTGAGCCTGGTTAATTGCAAAATTACCGGTCTTTTCGCCGATAGACTTCGAGAATACAAACATAGCCTTCCCTTACTTGATTACAACGCGCAGCAGGTCGCCTGCAGCTGCGGTGTATGGTTTTTCTTCTTCCACGTAGCAACGAACAGACTCATCGCCAGCGGCAACTTTGACGCGACCATTTGCAATAGACAGCGCCTGGCCTTTTGTGTAGGTGCCTGCGGCGGCACGCACGTTCAGAAACATTCCAGGCAGCGGCTGGATGCCGATCACAAGCTCATTAGCAGCGATAGCGTCGTCAACGCCCAGGCAGCGCAGATAGTCTTTGTTAGCCACGTAGAGAATGGCAGCTTCGTTGCCTGCCACAGAGGCTGTAAATTTGTCGGTCGCACTAAAAAAGCCGATAGTGCCGGGCAGAGTTGACGCGGCAGCGCCACCTTCACGGTTGAGCAGCGGATTAGGGAATACGCCGCCCGCGTGGATCACATGCTTTCCATCTTTAGCCATTATTTACTCCGGCATTTCGCTGACAGATTGAGTGTTATTAGCCTGGCGGAATGCACCATTCAGGCCGGTGGAGGTGTGGCACTGCGCATACAGGCCATCGAGCGCGGCCCCATCAAGCGCGTTGACTGCCAGATCGTCGAGCTGGAACTTAGCTTTAACTGCGGCGCGCTTTTCGCCTTTCTCTTTGTCGGCGTTCACAGCAAGACCGCTTTCGATGGCGTTAAGCTTGTCGGCAAATGGCGCGAACCACGCGGGGGCTTGCTCGCTGTTGGTGGCCTGCTCTTTTTTCTTTGGCTTGCCGGTTTCCGGGTCGATTTCTTCATCGCCTTTTTTCTTGGCGGTGGCTTCTTCGGCCTTCATCTGGTTGTATGCGTCCATCAGCTCGGCGTCGGACTTGCCTTCAGTCGGCTTACCAGCGGCTTGCAGCGCATTGATAATCAGTTCTTTCATCGGATCGTTCTCTCCGTTAGTTTTAATCTCGTACTCAGTTGGTTTGCGCACGACTTCTACAGGTTCGCCGACGAGCGATACTGCCCCGTCAGAGATGAGGTACTTCTGTTTGAAGAGGGACCGGCCAGAATCGTTCTTCTTCTCTTCTTCGAAAATCAGATAGTCCGGGTAAATGCTGACGACATAGCGCCAAGAATCAGGAATGTTTGCGCGAATTGCTTCACGCAGCGATGCGGCGATCTCGTCGAAGGACATCCCGCCGTCATTAGCGACAAAGAACTTTATTTTGTTCAGCCATCCGTCTTTACGGTTGTCGCTAACAATTGCGTCGTGAAGGTTACAGACCTCAATTTCAGTCTCATCACCTTCGGCATTAACGAAGATTCCCACGCCCTCATCCGGCGTACCGGCGCCGGGCTCATCAAGCAGCACCGCCACATGGTCAAACATCATGTTGGTGGCGATTTCGTTGTACTTCTTGCCTTTCGACTCGCCATTGGCGGCGATACCGGAATACAGCAGCCCGGTAGAGATGTGGATGGCCTCGGTATTGGTGCCAGCCACCATCTCATCCAGCCGGTTGATCAGGCGCTTACCCTTCTCGCTGGATTCGGCGTACTGGCGGTCAACATACATGTCACCACTGACCTTGCCGTCTGCATGGCTGACGTTTTGCAGCCATGCACCGACGTGGTAGTTGTTCACCGCACGGACATCGCGCGCCGAAACGTGCTTACCGTCCACTTTAGGGTGGCCCAGCGGCATCGGGTTACGCTCAAGCGTGTTGTAGGCCTTTTCGATTTCGGCTGCCGGGTACAACTTCCGGTTCATCACGATATCGTCCACGACAGGCGTGATGCCGCGAACCACGATATGTGGCTTGCCGTCGATGGTTTCAGTGGTGATGTTTGAAGCGGAGTTGACGACGGTCAGCACGTTAACGCGGTTGCGTTTCATGCTGGGTCCTCATTGGTGGATTTAGGAAATAAAAAACCCGCCGAAGCGGGTTTTTGTTCATTCTTCGTAGTCGATATCTAACTCATCGCCAGGGTAGGCCTTAGAGTATGCGTCTGTGATGGCTTCCTCTCCCTGCATTCTCAGTCCTTTAATCCTTTTGGCTGTCAACTTGGCCCAGTTATTCATGGCGTCCTGCTTTAAAAAACAATAATGATCATCATTACTTTCGATTAAAACCCATCCAATTTCACCCAGTGAATTTCCTACTTCACGAATGAAGCCGGGATGAATGTTTGATCGGTTAGATATTTTCCTCATCGTTTCTTTAGAGATTTTGTAGCGAGTAATAACCTTATTTTTTTCTTTTGCATATTCATCAAGGTTCAAAACGATGAGCTTTGCGGTGCCTTCTGGAGAGATGCGAATTCTGGGCATTTTTTTAATCCTCTAATGAGTTAAATAGGTTTTACCAGCGCGACCAATCAGCTGATTAACAAAACTTACCACTTAACTTTTAGAGTATCAAGTTGCAATTTCTTTAAGTTAACTTATCTATTACCAGCCCAGCCTCTTCTCTTCTGTGCCAACTTATCCGCCAGCCCGTTATTGAATAGACTACCTTCATCGTTCAACAAGCACGGTATGTTTCCGCAGTAGCAGTGATACCTGTTGCCGTCTCTGGAGTAAAAATCTCTCACCTCCTGGGGCGAGAAAGTTTTTCCGTGCCGCGCTGCATGCGATGCTCTCGTTGTTGGCTTGAGAGCTGATATCCACAATATCGCGGTATTGAGCCCCAGGCGTTCTTGCGTCCACTCTGTCTCATTCCACTGAGCCTCACGCAGCGCGCCGACTTGCTCGGTCTGAGCGATGTTCTTCGCCTTTGCCATGCTGACATCGAGTCGCTTGCTGACGATCTGAGCGGTTTCTCTCGGGTTAACGCCCCGACCTATCGAGTCGGCTATGACGTTAGCGAGGTCGGCGCGGGCGGTGTCGCTTATGCCTTTCCAGTCGCTGTAGGTAGAGACGTATGCGGCTGCGATCTGGTTCTGATAGGCCGGGCTCGACAGCAGTTGAGGCAGCGTCGTCTGGCTGGCGTAAGCCGGTGACTGCACGGACAGGTTGGTGAAGGCGTTAAGCGTGCCGCGCTCATACTCTGCGGTGACATAACCAAGCGCCCAAAGGTTTTGGCTCCCGCCATCAAGCAGAGAGCCATCCAGTATCGCCTGCACTATCTGGAAAAGGTCAGCGAGTTGCGCCGCCGTCATGTCATAGATGTACGTGCCGGCATTCACACGGTAAAGAGAAGGCTCACCGGAATCGTTGTTGCACAACATCCATGACTTTTCGCCATTAGTCTCGCGCTGTCGCCCGGTCAGGCGCTGATCGAATACCTCTTTGAGCTGGCGCTTGATGGTTAGATACCGCTCTTCGATATCCCTGAACATCCGGCTAACCTGCCTGGCGGATTGAGTGGGGTCAGACTTGTTGCGCGGTACGATCGGCGTCCCGATTCTCTTCTGTTGGGTTGAGAGGATCAACGGTAGTCACCTTTGCGTTTGGGTCTGGCGTTTCAACATCAGGCAGAGGCTCAAGTTCACCAACAGCGCGCACCTCATTGGGTTCTACAGCTGGTGTACCGAATGCCTGCTGAGTGTCTTTAGCCACAGTAGCCATGGCCTGCATGTTGGCAACCTTCTCTTTCTCGCTCGGAGCGAGCAGATCAGACCATGCCAGAGTTACCTCACCGGAGGATGGAGCATCAATGACGCCAAATATCCAGAAGCGCTCCAGCAACGTCTCGATTACCGACGTCATGAACCCCCAGCGTCGACCATTGCAACGCTTAGCCCAGTCTGTTTTATCCTCATCGGAGGCAAGGCGCCCCGTCTGCTGACCGAACAGAATGGTGAACGGACACTGGATTGATGCGGCGAATTCGTTGGCGGTGACTTCCCATGTTGGTTTGGGGTCGGCCGGGGCAACAGAGAGGACGGACGGCGTACCGGCCTGCATTACGAGCGCCGCGTCGGTACCGCGATTCATCCGGGATACTTTGTCGTTTAACGCATCGCCTAAATCTTTGAAGCCAGCATCCGTAGCAGCCTGTTTGAGCGCTGCCATGTTGGTCTCTTTATCAAATGCAATACCAAGCTGGCGACTTGCGTTCTTAAGGAAGCCCTCGGCGCTGCCGCCGGAAACCTTCTCAAGGTCGAGCAGTTTGTTATAACCCGCGCGCAGGAAAGGCACGCCTGAGAGCATATTTTCATCCTCTGATCCTTCGCAGAGGATGATGATCCGATCGGGGTGAACGGTAACTCCGCGCACCGGGCCGTAGGTACCGTCATCGCCGACCGGCTGTTCGTTGAAGTTGTACGAAACAGGCTGGCCGTAGGTTTCTGAAAGCGTGTCGGTGTCGAAGTTTCCCGGCTTTACCTGAGATTCCCAGGCAGGAATGAGCTTAACAATGGCTTTTTCTTTCTTCCTGGCGACAACAACACGATCGACAGGTTCGAACCACTCTCTGCCATCCCTGAACTGGATAAGAAGCGCCGAATACCGGCCGACAAGGTTGCGACGATCCGCATCCTTGATCTTCGGCCAGTGCTTCTTCAGCATCTTCGTTACCGACTTCTCCCAATCAGTGGTTTTGGTCGCCTCTTTGGCTTCCTCGCCGTCGATGATTGTCGGGTTATCCATCCAGCAGGATTCAAGCAACTTGTGCACTGCAGCATAAGCCACAGCATTCCGCTCGTAGGCTCGATAGTAGCGGTCGAACTCAAGACTGTTGGGGTAACCAAACTCATCCCACAGCTTCGTGCGTTTGGTATTCCCTGGCTGGCCTGCGTACAGCATACGCTGCCGCCCGATAGCATCAGCAAGGGCGTTCACGAGGAATGAAACCTCGCCTTGTTGTTCACTCACTGATGAGCTCCTTAGAAGAATACTGCGCCGACCTGCTTGCGGTTGTTCTTCGCTACAGCAAAGTAACGGAAGCCGTCAGCGCCGTGAGAGGTGAAATCGTGAAGAGGTTTATCTTTCCAGCAGCCGCGCTTGTCGTCCCACTCCTTGCGGTAGCCTTCGAGGTGAGAGATGCCTTCGGCGCACTTCTCTTCATCGAACACGCATGATGGAAGAATCTCACGAACCGACTCGATGCCGGTGTCGACGCCTGCCTTCGGCACAACATTGAAGGTCATGGAGTACATCTGGCCGTCAATCTCGTAGCCCTCTTGCGCCAGCTCTTTGCGTGACTTCGCGTCTGCGCCGAACTCGCGATTTTCTATATCGTGTGGGCCCCAGTGCTCGCCGTACTCATAGCCGCGGTCTTTCAGCACCTTCATGTAGTGCCTCAGGCCCTCACCTGAGTTTTCGTAATAGTCGATAACGTGGAATTCGGCACCGACCTCACGAACGAACCAGATAACCGTCGAGTCGCCCACGCCGATATCCCAGAACGTATGAACCGGGAGGTGTGAGTTGTCAGGGATTTTCCCGATTCGCTTGTTGGTGTAGAGCCAACGGAACTGTTTGGCGTAATACGCGCCTTCGACCGATTGCTGGAATGCCTCTGCCGGGATGGTCGGATATTCACGCTTCATGTCATCGCCGAGAGTTTTCTCTTTGGCGTGATACCAGGCCTTCTGGCGCTCGTTCAGTACAACGCCGTGCTTCGCCTCCATCTCAGCGAAGTATTCAACTAGGCGCGCTGGCAGCGGCTCAACCGGGTCGATTGCATAAAGCGGATTCTTCCACCAGGAGAAGAAAAAGAACTTCCAGTCGAGAGCGGATAACTGCTTCCCCTGAAGCAAGGCCTTCTCTGCTGTCTGGCAGTAATCGAAGAAGTAACCCGCTCGCCCCTCTGCCGTACTCTCGATAGTCGCAAAGCAGCCGGTTGATACGGCTTCAAACGCACCAGTAACAATCTCCCGGGCTTTATGCGGAAACTTGGCGCATATCTTCCCGAACTCGGAAACGTGCAGGTAGCGCAGCGTGCCGCCACGGAAAGACGTGCTGACGTAAAGTGAGCCGCCCTTCTTGAATACGAGTTCACCGGAGGAGTCATTGCTGGCCGGGTTGGCAGCCTTAATTTCTGCCGGCAGGTTGTCGTATGCGTACTTCACCTTTTCGCGAAACAGGCGCTTTGCGTCATTCAGCGTATGGGCTATAAGCGCGCATTTCGCCGACTCAAATAGCGCGGCGTCGAGCTGGATAATGCATACCTCGGTAGTGAATCCGAGCTGCCTGGCTTTCAGGATGATATTGCGGGTATGGATGCCTTCGAAGTATTCGCGCTGCTCAGGCGTCATTCTGAAGCGCGTGGGCTTACCTTCTTTATCGGTGATCCAGTAAAGGTTATTCAGCCGCCAGTCTTTATCACTCAGCAGCTTGATGTGCTCAGGTTTCATTACGCCCCCTGAGACAATGAATCCATAAGGTTAGACAGGTCATCAACCGTCTTGTTGCCTTCCTCGGTGTCGAGGTTATACGCCTTGCGCTCTGCGTTTATGACTTTGATTTGAGCATCGACACCGGCTGTTATCGAGCGAGACATTGACGCGTGATTGTCTTCCGTTTTCTGCGTCTTCGAGGAAGTCGCGAAGCTTGTTGGTGATGCCACGCCATGCCGCCAGACCTTCACGGTGAGCCATGATTACCGCTGCGGCCTCATCAGACGCCTGGTCGATTATCTCATCGTCAGTAACCACTGGTGCCTGGTTACCGTCTTTGGTTACCGATTTGGTTACCTTTGCCTTCGTTGCCGTCCTGACTTTTTCAGTCAGGTCGCGCTGCCATCCCTCTTTGTTGGCTCTCTTCAGTATGGTGGCGTGGTTAACGCCGTGCTTTTCACCGATGGCCCTTACTGACAATGAACCAGCCCGGTAAGCCGATTCAATGGCCTCCCAATCTGGTTTGCTCATTGGTTACTCCGTTTTTTCTTCTGTGGTGCTTTCTTCTGGTGCGGCCTGCTCAGACTCTTCGACTACAGGTGTGAACCGGAAGCGCTTAACGTCTCCTGGAGCGAAGTAAAGCCACTCCCCGCTTTCCTGCGCCAGAGCAACAAAGCCGTTAGCTCAGGCTGACGGCGCGTCATCTTACCGGCGTACTCTTCGCCATCCTGAGTGGTGATGGTGATTTCGTAGATGTCGGACATTTACCTGCCCTCTGTTGGTCATTATCGAAGCCCCTCGTTGAAGGACTTCTGTAATGGTCACTTTGGAAGTCCTGGGATGGTGATTTGCCCGTGCTGGTCGATTCGCTCAATTCTCTCCAGCAACTGCGGTTTTTTTACCCTTCCCCAGCGGTTCAACAATCGGCCCGACATGCTCGCCACATCTTTCTCTTTCATAAGCTCCAGCATGGCTGCGTTTCGTTCCGCCTCAAGGTTAGCGACGCCCTGTCGGATCATGTCTGTCATCCAGTTGAAGGCCGCGATATATGCCTCTTTAAATGCCATTGCAGCCTTGCCGGTAAAGCTGAATACCAGCATCGTCCATCCATCTCTGGTCATCTGGTAGAAGGGTTGGGCTTTCCGTTCTGTAACATTTACGCTTCTGCAAGAACCTGCAAGTTGAGCACTGGCTGATAACGCTTCGTGTTTTTCGAAGGACCTCTTTGTGATCCTTGCCAAACGCCAAGGCTACTTTGAAAGTGTCAGTCGACGACTCCGCGCCGGTCAGGAATACAAGCTCACGGAAGTCCAGGCCATTCACTACAGTTGGATATGTCATAGCGTTTACCTTTCTTTGAAATGAACCTTTGCCGCAATGGAAATCAGCCCGTCGAGGCTCGCCAGCACTAACTGACTTCCTCAAAGGCTCATTTCAAAGGGTTGGGTTCGACGTTTCTGGATGCGCATTGCGGTGCGCGGTCAAATGCATATAAAAAAGCCCCGCTATTGCGAGGCTGTAAGAATTTGCTACGTTTAAAGTCCAGTGGAGAGACTGTGTAGGAACCTCATGGATGAGGATCTATTTCTCTGTCTGCTTATCATTCTTCGCGATTGTTGTTCCCTTGAACTGCATGTCTGCTTATCCCATTCTTCGCGAATTTGGTTGGGTTGTCCGAACCTTGAACTGCCATGATTACCTCGCTTAAACATTGTGTGACGATATATTCCTGCAAAAACCCACCAGTGTGATCTGCGAGGGTTTCCGCTTTAACAATCCCAGGATTACTCCTAATGCTTACCGCTTACGCTTGTTGTTTGGGAATTGTGTGCAAAGGTTAAATCTCCTCACTGTGGCTCCTACCCACACTAGGGGAAGCTCAGGGATGAGCACGTCGTAGCAAAGAAACTATCTCTTCAAATCAAGCATGCAGTATTGCAGCCCTCACCTGGAGGGCTTTTTTTTGCGCAAATAAACAGCCAAACCATTACAGATCAAAAAAGTAAATAAGAAAACCACTGATTTGACTTAGGTTATATATCTATTTATCCACTTTGCTCTATGCTTCGCTTGTTATACGTAACGAGCGACCGTTTTGGTCTCCCTTCCGAAGTGGTCATCGGATTTCATTTCGCGGAGGGGACATTTTTTCCAGACCATCAGCAATATGCTGTCTGTTCTCTTCAATCTGCCGGATGGCAGCGCGATCGATATTACACTGCCCCACCAGCCCGTATAGCTGCGCACTGAGCTGAACGCTGTCACCGAACGTCATTCCGTCCGGCGGCTCAGGTGCATCAATGCGGGAGGTCAGCTCTGCCGGCAGGCTGATTTGCGGCTGGCTTATTGTCCGGTACTCCACCAGCGGCTTTTGCTGCGGCGCGCAGCCGGTCAGCAGCATTGTCAGGCACGCGAGACTGGGCACACTTATCAGCTTCAAGGTATTGCTTGATTTCATTCTGTAGCTTCCGGTTCTGCTGTGCGGTTACAGCGCGCTGTTCAGTGACCTGAGACATTACCTGGTTCTGCTGCCTGACGGCGGTAACCAGTTCTCCCACGCTGGCGGCCAGGCCGTCATTTTTTGACCGCAGATCGTTAATCTGGTCGTCTTTGCTGTTCGCCAGCTTTTCCAGCCGCTCATTAGTGGCTGTTAACTGGGCGTTACGGGCATTCAGTCCCCACAGCGCCACACAAATCAGGCCGATAACGATGATGTGCGAATAGTTCTTTATGAAGTTGATCGGGTTCATGTCAGAAACACCTCTCTTTCACGCTGGCGGCGCGGCAGGAGAATATCCGGATCGTTACCGGCGCGTTTCCACATCAGGAAAGCATCGGCCGCGCCGTGATATTCATGGGCATTAAGCCGCTTAAGGACGGTGGAATCTTCAAAGGCATTTTTGCCGATATTAAAGACCAGGCTGCATAGCGCGTCATACTGATGTTGGGTGAGCGGCACCTTAACGCTGGAGTTAATAGCTTTTTCAACCCAGGCGATATCAGCCAGTAGCAATGCGGTTGATTTCTCTTTGCTGATGGTCAGTGCCGGAGTTATGGTCTGTCCATCCACCGGACCGGTATGACCGACGCCGATCGTCAGAATGCCTTTGGTGTCGCGATACGCTTTCAGGCGCTCGCCTTCTTCGCGCTTAATCAGTGCAATACCGTCAGGACTGATTTTCACTGTTATCTCCCGTTCTGCGGCTGATCCACCCGCGCAGCTTCTCGCTTATGTAGTCATTGCCGACATACCCGATGTAAACCGCAAACACCTGAGCGGCTGTATCGGGGACATTCCAGTTAAGAACACCACCGACCACCTGAAGCGTCGGCGCGGCGAAGAATGCCAGCGCGCTGCAAGATACGGCGTCGAGAACACGCTTACTCCATGAAGACTGTGCATAGGCGCTGCGCAGCAAAGAAAACATGCCCGCCACGCCCGCATATCCCCATTCTGTTTTGTGGCTGTATAGCCAGGCGATAAGACTTGCCCAGAAACCAGCGTCTTTGTCCGGCATACGTTTCATCTCCACCTCCGCCTGTATAGGGTCGGTGCTGTGCGTGAGTAAAAGGGTCAGGCTCTCGGGCTGCATTTAACAACGAAGCCATCTGAAGTTGATTCCCGGAGCCTGATAATAAAAAACCCGCACAAGGCGGGAATATGAGGGTGTGGCAATGTCGGCTCTGTGTCCGAAGATACCCTGGCTGGGTTTGGTGTGTGGTGGCGCGCGCCCATCTCACGCTCAACGGCGTCGCTAAACGCAACCATCCGTTATCGGCAGCATTTTTGATGCTATATGTTCTTTCACCACAATCTGGCAGCCCCGGAAGGAGTCGAACCTTCTTCACTCGGTTTTGGAGACCGGCGCTCGCCCGGCGTCGTGGCTAAATTTGGTGGGCCGTGAAGGATTCGAACCTGTCTACCCTTCCCTTATGAGGGGACCGCTCATACCAAATGAGCTTCCGGCCCTGAATGCAAAAAAGCCCCGCACGATGGCGAGGCTTCATTCAAAATTTCATGTCACACACAACAAGGGCAACATATACGATTTATTCTGCTCATTTGTTCATTGAAAAGCAAGCGAGTAATGAACATTTTTTGAGATTTTCTTCGCATTATCGCGAACGATAAACGCATTTTGCATCGGTTGGTATAGGCAAAACAGTGCTGCATTAAGCACCTCTTTAACCTCCCGGCGCACCGTGGAAATGCTTGGCTTCTTATATTGATTACCGCCGCGCGTCTTCATCAGGCGCGGGCAGGCGACTGCATGCTGCCATGTTGCAATGCGGATTTCGCTGGACTGGTACACGTAATAAGCCAGTAGCATTTTGTATGCGTTCTCGTCGACGGCTTTAAGGTGACTGCCGATAACCTGGCTGATCAGCATGCCGTCATCGTCACTGCATACCGGCCGGCTTGTTTGCTGAGGTTCAACCGTAGCCATGAATTTGGCAATCATGTTGATCATGGCTTTATCTATTCGCCCCGTCTGCACCCATGCGCCCCACAACTGGAGCTGCCCATCAATCCAGCGATACTGATCTGTGGTAAGTTCCAGTTTCATGCGGCTGCCCCTTCTTTCTTTTTTGATTGCGCCTTACGGCGCTCACTGTTACGGATGATTGTCTGCGCTGTCTTGTCGCCTGGCTGTCCACGCGGGTGCCGGTACTGGCCATCGGCACGCAGCAGGCTGTCGCGCTCATAGTTATCGAATGACTCTCGGTTCACGCTGCATCCTCCAGCTCGGTTATGGTCAACTCCAGCTTTCCGCCTTTAAGCAGTGGCATTTTCAGAACGCGATAATCGATAACCTGTGAGTCATCCATCCAGAATCCGGCCTTGGTCAGAGCATCGAAAGCAGCTTTCTGAAGGTTATCAAGGTCTCGGCGACGGCAATCAGGCATGTGGCATTCGATGCGCACGCGCAGCTGCGAAGGTGTTCCGATGTCCAACAATGCCGCCTTGATGATCTGCATCACAGCATTCCGGTAAGCGGTTCCTTCAGCACTAATGTGCGTGCGACCTCTGTTGTGCCGGTAGTAGCGGTTATTGCTCGGCGGCCACGGGAGACTGATGCGATATTCATTCATGCTTTAACGAACCCCTCTTTAAGCCAGATAACCTGCGTGCGGGCCATGCCTTCCAGCGCACACTCTTTTGCATACTCCGCATCGACTAAATGGGTGCGGCGATCAATCTCGTCGTGACAGCTGCTGCATGCGATGGTGGCAATCAGGTCAGGCGGTTTGATTCCGGTACCGCACAGTCCAGCCAGGCGGATATGCGCCAAAACAGACGTTTCAGAATTGCCATTGCAGACACCGGGGATTCGCACCTGGCATTCACGGCCTCGCGCGGCTTTGCGTAAATCAGGCATGCTTCCTCCTCGCTGCCAGGCGCAGCCACTTCTGATCGACGAGACGGGCGGTGTAGCCCTTCAGGGTTGGGATTTCGGAAGGTGCCGGAGTAGTCTTACGGCGGCGCGCTGGCATGCGGAAGATTGCGCGCTCAATGACTTTAGCGAGGGGACTGTGCATCACGCCTCCTGCTTATCGCGCAACTGCTGGAACTCGCAGCCGGTCGGGATAGTCACTGCCAGACCAAATTGGGCGCACCAGGCTTCGACCTTGCACATAAAGATATGCATCTCACCGGTATCGAGGCGGGAAGTGTGGCGTGGTTCCCAAGTGGTCTCTTTGGTGCCGGTAATGAAGTCCGTATAGGTTACCTCTTCGCAGCCGAGGTAAGTCTTTTTGAGGTTGCGCTTAACCCATTCCGGCGTTGCGTCGGTGCGCCCGGAGTTAATCAGGTATTCGCTGATTTCACCCATCCACATATGAAAAAGTGCGTTCTGAGAGAGGCTGCGCTTCTCGCGCCACGGTTTGACCTGAAGGCGGAAGCACTGGCCAGCATCCAGCAGCGGCTGAATCTGCTGACCGATGGCAGCGAAGTTGCCTCGATGAAGTTTGATGCCGTCTGATGGCAGGTTCATACGGCCCCCTTAACGGAAACCGCAGAATGCAGAAAATCGCAGGTGCATTTCTGCATCTGTGACAAGGTGATTTGCTCGTTGTGTGTGCGCATAAACGTCCCCGTTTAGCGCAAAGGTACCGCCGGGGCTCAATCCGGCGGCATTGATATTATGGCGGGTTGATAATGCTAAATCAATGTTGCTTGACGTTTAGTTTCACGGCGTCGAATGGGTTAGGCATCGATATTCACCTTTATCGCAAATACTTTTACCGGCTCGGGCCCGAAGTGCGGGTGCGTAATGGTCTTTACTTCAAAGCCGTCATACGGCACTACAATTCGGCGGCTGGCATCATCTTTCCGTGGATAGCCGCGCGTGATGATCAGCGTGTCATACCATCGATTAAAGATGCGATTACCCCAGTACGGATTCACCAGGCGATACTCCTCGGTTTTCTCCCCGCGCTTCATGGCGTCGAAGTACTCACCTTTGACTGCAAGCTGTAAAGTAGCCACCTCACCCCTCCTGCTCAGGCGCTGCCGGGTATGCGCTACCGACTTGCCCGGGCTCATTACTACCGCTGCAAGCGTTGCGGTGGTCATTAGCGTGCGGGCATCGCTTATTGCCACAATCCGGGCAAACGACAAAGCGCATGTCGGTAATACCCACGGGACGACATGTGCGGCACCAGCATTTCTCATGTGACTTGGTTGACGTTTCCGAGTTTTCACGAAAATTGTTGGTTGACGAATTTTCATTTTCCCGAAAACTGCCAAACACAGGCGCTGCCGCCAGTCGACGAATGATGTTTTTTACGCTCTCAATGCGTTCATCATCGTCACAGTCGACAGTGTCAATTCTGTCGAGCATGACCAGAGCGTCGTTAGCATCAGCGTTTGCAGTCCACCCATCCGGCACCGTAGCCGCCGTTACAGGCCCGGTTTTGAGCATGGCGGCGCGGCAGGCGTTCCAGCCCATGCCAAATAGGTGGTTTTTGGTTTTGCCATCTTTGACGGCAACCTTAACCCCACCAGCCTGTGTGAAAATGCGGAATTCTCCAACATCAGGCACAGCCACAGGCGCTGGCGGTGCGGCGTAAAGCTTCTCACCAACGGCAGGTTTGCGTGATACCCCGTCGTCGGCGTACCAGCAGACTCCGATATTATCCACCTTCGCCACCGGCTCTCTGTCGATTCCCGCCAGCAGCATGCGGGCAAGCGCCCGTTCAGTGTGCGTTTCACCGTTGAATGCCAGAACCTCAAGTTCATCGCGGTTAAATTGCCCTGTCATTATCGAGTCCTCAGTTGCAGGCCTTCAGAAGAATTAAGCTTGCGCAAAACGTGATATTCACAGTCGTCAAGCTCGATAATTTTGCAGCCATCCATATTGGCTTCGCGGATAACGTCTGCCGCTATCGTAGGCTGGTCATGTAATTCGCAAATCAGATAAGCGGCGTAGAAAACTCCACGCTCGAATTCAGTCATTTTCGACATACCTACTCCCCCACTTCCAGTTTGATGCCAGCGGCGGCAAGGCTCTTAGTAACCTCGTCGATACATGAATTCCAGCTATGCGCAGCAAAAGGCAAATTTGAAGAATCAACCTTTGGCGGCAACTTAACGCTCACCGTCCGCGCTTCCAGCTCATCGATGCGCTGGCGAAGTACGCTGATTTTTTCGCGAAGGTCTACTGGCGCCACGTTGTCAGCATCTTTACCGAAGCCTAATGCATCTCGCACCGCCCTTGATTCACAGCGACGCTGGTCAGCCTCCCCTGGCGACATGGAGTAACGTGACAGTTGATGCCGGTAATCAGCAATACGCTTCTTGTCGGCGTCACGCTCTGCCAGCAGGGCGCGCAACGCATCAGCGGCATGCTGGCACTGCTCAACAAGGCTAACCGTGCAACCAGTGTCCATGCCGTCCAAGTCAAAGCGCAGATCTACGGCATCGCCATCAATATCGTCAGGCTCAAAACCGGAGATATTTTCCAGAATATTGGCGCATTGCTCAGCCTGCATCGCCAGCTCGTCGTTGTTAGTCATGCCTGTGTTCTCCCGTAAACCGCCAGTACCCGCTTCATTGCCTCGCTGTTGCGACACTCCTGAAAAATCCGGTTGGTGCTTCTGCGTCCCTCTTTCTCATCCTCGGTGACCATGCGGTAATACACGGTGCGCCAGACCTTACCGTCGACTACCAGAAGCCCCTTTCGCGCCAGATCGCTTGCTGCCTGGTTGATGCCGGTATGCGATACACCGCTGAAGGCAGACACATCAGCCGAGCAGAACGTCTTATGGGTTTTCAGGTATTCAAAAATCGCTTCTTTGCCTGTCATCAGAATCCACCTTTCTTCGTTGCTGGCTTCTCTTCCCGGCTGCGCGCGGTCATACGGGCCGCATCCTGATCGCAGTCATAAATAGCGCCATTGATTTGGTTGCAGTAAACGGTTCCGGTCTTACCGTGACGGTTCAATCGCAGGAGTAACTCCGTTTCGCCTGCCGGCACCGAGTCATCAAATGCACCTTCACGGTGAACGCCAACCCAGTAGTCGCAGTCCTGCTCAATCTGTCCGGTGTCGCGGGAATCGCTGGGTAGAGGTCGCTTGTTGGCTCTTTTCTCCAGTTCGCGGTTAAGCTGTGTCAGCAGCACAACCACGCAACCAAGCTCCTTAGCCAGATTCTTGAGCCCTTTGGTGATCATCCCGAAGGCCAGGTCGTTTCGCTCCGCGCGCTCGGCGGTCATCAGTGTGAGGTAGTCAACCAGCACCATTCCCACAACACCCTTTTCTCGCTTGATTCGGCGGCACTCGGTGACGATCTGCGCCAGCGACAGGCCGGGTGTGTCGTCGATGTAGAGCATGTCGATCTCACGCAACCTGTTGGCAGTTGCTATCGCCCGCTGGAAATCAGCGTCGTAATCACCCTCGTAACCAGCGTCAGCGTCTTCAGTGGCAGGCATGTAGAAAATGCTGGGGTTAACGCCGGATTTCTGCCCGACCAGCTTCTCCAGAATCTGATCTCCAGGCATCTCCAGGCTGAACATCAGTGCGGGCTTGTTCTCACGAACGGCACAGTTGATCGCCATCTGGCTGTAAAGCGTGGTTTTACCCATCTTTGGTCGCGCGCCGATGACAAACAGGGAGCCTTTGACGAGGCCTTTTGGTGCCAGCATGCGATCCAGTGACGGAATACCTGAGCTGAGTCCGCGCTGCTCACCTGACGGGTCGAAGCGTTTTTCCAGATCTGATACCCAGCCATCCATCACATCACCGAATGAGCGAAGCCCGCGGCGGCTGCCGGTTTTAGAGTGATCGGCAAGCTGGGTGAAAATTGCCTGAATGGCCTCGTACTTCTGCGTTGCGTTCATGCCGTTGCGGGCGTAGAGCAACTCAGTGGCTTCGGTCATGCGCTGAATGCCGTAACGCTCCATGGCAGCCTCACGAACAGACATGGCATAGGCGACGATGTTTGCTGCGCTCGGTGTGTTCTTGGCGATATCAGCCAGGTAGGCAAACCCGCCAACCTGCGCCGTCAGGCCTTTGCTTTCCAGTACGTCGAAGAGCGTCAGGCCATCTACCGGCTTGCTGTCGCGGAACATCTCGCGCATTTCTGCAAACAGCACCTGGTGAGCGCGGAGGTAGAACGATTCCGGCTTCAGGATGGAAAGCACCTTCTGCACTCGCTCGCTGCTGTCGTCGTCCAACAGGAGGCCACCGATGACGCTCTGCTCTGCTTCGAGGTTGTGAGGTACGGTCATGATTTCAGAGATCATCACAGGCCCCCTCGCGCGTCTTCACGTAAACGTCAACGTTCAGGAAGTATTCAAGCGACTTGCGGCGCCATGTGCGGCCGGTGCGGTTGTCCGGGCGGTTCTCCAGCATCCATCGGCAGTTGGTGGCGATGTAGTTCAGGTACGCTTCCCAGTCTGCCAGGGTGAACCCTGCGCCGCCGAGCTGGCGGTTCGCTGCTCCGGCTTTTTTCCAGAAGCTGCGGATCAGATTGCGACGCTTGTCAGTCAGGACTCGTATGCCCTGGGCTTCAGGCAGTACACGGTGATAAACCTCGACCACCTGCTCACAGCTGAGAGACGATTTTTTCTTGTCCTGATTTTCTGTCGCTGATGCACTCTCTCTTACGTTAGTAAGAGAGATATTAATAACTTCTTTATCTGTGGTAATTTGCTGGTAATCTGCTGGTACACTCTTCGCTACAGGCTGCGCCACTTCTGGCTTTGCGCTGGTAATCTGCTGGTAATCTGCTGGTACAGAATTTGACTGATAATCGTCATATTTCACGATGGTAAAAACTGAGAATTTACCGTGTGAAACCCAGCTCACCATACCCAGCTTCTGGAACTTTCTGAGCAGGTACTGAACACGATCTGCTTTCAGTCCGGTCTCAAATGCCAGTGCGTTTCGACCACTGAGCAACTGCCCGCGGTTAACCAGCATTTCGCCGATATCAGTGAGAACTGACTCAGGAGCATGCTTGGCTTTAAGGATGAGATGCACCCACAAGTGTGACGCCTCCGCGTCCTTGTAGAACGGGACATCCATGATTTTACGGTGCAGCAAGGCAAACCCCTTACCGCCTTCTGTACGCGGTTGATGGAGCCTTCTGGCCTCTCTGGCTTCGGCTAAGTTAGATACGTTACCCACGGCCAGCCTCCTTGCGTTTGTGTTCTTCCAGGATGGCGCGCAGCCTGGCGATCACTACAGGACTCACCGTCTTGGCGAATCTGGCCCGGATAATATTTTTATGTTCGTTTGGTGTGTTCACGCTTCCTCCCAGCCACTGTCACGCAGCAGATCTTTTTGCTCACCGATGATTGCCATAACCTCTTCAAGCGCCGTAGCGGGCACTGTGAGGCGGTTATTTTCGATTTCTGCATCTGCCAGCAGCTCGGCGAGGCGACGGGCACGCGCCGGGGATAACTGAGGAAGGGCAGCGCTACGGGTGAGCTTGTTCTTACCGGCGGCTTTGGCCTTGTCCAGCTGACGGGTTGCCACAGTGGCCGCCTGAGCGCCGTGCTCTCGGGTCAGCGCAACGGCCGTGGTAGCCGAGACATCACCGGACTTCACCATATCGATTAGCTCATCGCCGCACGACAGCAGCTGGAGGTGGTGATCGATATCGCCGACAGAGCGCTTGACCATCTTTGCGATTTCATTCGGCGTGCGGCCCTGATTCACCAGTCGCTGATATGCCGCCGCGCGCTCCAGCGGAGACAGCGCTTTTCCCTGGCTGCTGGTAATCATGAAGGCGATGCGATCGGCTTCGGAACCGATAAAGTCTTTGCACTCGATGCGCGCAACTTCAGTGCCCGCGGCAGTGGCAGCCAGCGCACCGTAATAGCGGTGGTGACCGTCGATGATTTTGACGCCCTGCTCTGTCACCTGAACGGCCAGCGGCGGCACAAACTCACCAGCGATAAACGCATCGCGAAACTCTTCGACATGCTGCTCATCAATTTCACGGACGTTAAAGCCCGGCTCAACGTAGATTTCTGACAGTGGGACAAGAAACGTCTTTTTCACCGTGGTTTCGGTGCCGTTCTTGTCTTTTTGCTTGTAAAGCTGGGATAGTGAACTCATAATTATTCCTGTGAATTGATCCAGTTAATTCGCTTAGAAGGCCGTTGGTGTTAGCGCACCGCGGCTTTCGCCATTTTTGTAACTCTCATGCCTCGAAATCCCCTTTTACCCCTTCACGGTTCGAAATCAGGATTGCCAGCAAAAGCGACATGTTCGGCACCAGGTTCTCCCGCCACCGACTCACGGTCGATTTGTTGACGCCAAGCAGCTCTGCGATGCGAGTCGCGCCAAGTTCTGCGATCTGGCTGTGTAACCAGCTCTCTATCCGCCGCGCCTCCGCTTTGTTGCGTGTTGTTGAACTTTCCATTTGCGATAATTCCTGTTTGTAATTGAGTAGAGCCGCCACTCAGGCGGCTGTGTTATTCGACCCGAGCAGTTGGGCGAGATCTGGACGGATATCCGCTGGTTTGAGCTTGCCGTTTGTTGCGGTGACAATCTTCATTACGTAGCGGGCATCAATGCCGCCACCGTGCAACCATCGCCATACCGTTGGCTGAGCCACGCCGCAAAGGTCGGCTAATTTCTTCTGGCTTCCAGCAATATCAATTGCGCGCTGGATAGTTTTGTTCGTCATATTCCAATTCCTATGAGTATTGGTGTGAACTGATAATAGCAATGCGTATTGTATTACGCAATAGCTAAACGTGTTTTGACCGCCAATACGCAAGCGTATAAATTTAAACTCATGAAAAAAGAAACTCTTGCAGAACGCCTGAATAAGGCGATGGATCTATCTGGTATGTCTCAGGGCGCTTTAGCTAAAGCGTCTGGCGTTGCTCAGCCAACTATCTGGAGGCTGACAAGTGGCAACGCTCGAGGCTCAACTAAAATTGTTGAGATCGCCAATGCGCTTGGCGTTCGCTCTGAGTGGCTTTCAACCGGAGTTGGCCCAATGCGTGACGATGGTCAAGCACCGGTAATTTATCAGCAAAAAACAGAGCCAGGGCCTACTGACACGTTCCGCATTGAAGCGCTAGACTTTTACGTAAGCGCTGGGCCTGGGGCCATCAACAGCGAATTTGTAGAGGTGCTTAGATCCGTGGAATATTCAGTCGAAGACGCTCGCGGGATGTTCAATGGCAGGAAGGCTGAGCAGATCAGAATTATCAATGTTCGCGGCGACAGCATGTCCGGCACCATTGAGCCGGGCGACCTACTCTTCGTCGATATCAGTGTTCAGCACTTTGATGGTGATGGGATCTACGCCTTCATCTACGACGACACATCCCACGTGAAACGCCTGCAGAAAATGAAGGATAAGCTGTTGGTCATCTCAGACAACCAGACCTATCGCCCGTGGGAGCCGATCGAAAAAGAAGAAATGAACCGGATACTCGTGTTTGGCAAGGTGATTGGCAGCATGCCTCAGACATACAGAAAACACGGCTAACACACCCATCTAAGAATCAAGCCCAGCCATAGTGCTGGGTTTTTTATTGCCTACCGACAAGACTCTCACCACCGCAATACCCACCTCAGTGAAAACACGATCCAAATCTCAATCACTAGAAAAAATATCAAATTAAATACCTTTAGATATCAACCTATTAATAGCAAATGCTATTAATTAATATCAATACGTATTGCTATGAACAATACTCATGGCTATTATCAACCCATCGCGACAACACAGCGATGCGGCCATCGGAAGTTAAGCCGCGGCAGACATGAGTCAGCCTGCACATTAACAACTTATTCATTGCACCTGATGTTGAGCGAAGAGATTCGCATAACTCAGTTCCCCGCTATCTCCAGACCTTAAGGGGTCATGGCATACCGGGCGCGCGGCGGACAATGTCGGGTGCACAAAACTGGAATGTTTTGGGCTGGCAGACGGCTATCAGCTAGTTGGTGAGGCAATGGCTCAACAAGGCGACGACGGTCTTCCCTGCTTCATTGTTGGGAGCCAGCACCAAAGCATTTCTCCCGCATCAGCGGGTAACTACAGAGGGTAAGAAAATGACATATCAAGAAGCACGGACAAGTGTGATTGCTGCCCAGGTTGAGGTTGTAAGACTTAATGATCGCCTGTGCAACATGCATCGACACTGGATTGATAACGGACTCTGCGATTCAGTGGCTTCATTAATTAAGCAGCATGAAGCTGCTGTTGAAAAATGGAATGAAGCGAAGTTCGTTATGAACTCACTTTCTCCGCAGCAATAGACCCGCTCCGGCGGGTTTTTACTGGATACCCAAGCGCCCTTACGAGGGAATTTAGTTATCCAAAACACAGGCGGCTATCCACCGCCTTTTTTTATGCGCAAAGGTTAATAGCTCTGACGCCGGGAAAGTCCGGGAGGAAATTATGCAGCAAATCGTCACTCACAAAGGCAAGCAGTACTCAGTACGCAAGCTTGCCGATGGTCAAACATGGCGCCTGTCTGAAGTTGGTTGCCCGCGTAACAGCTTTCCAATGAGCCGCAAGCACATGATTCTTGCTGGCTTCGTTCATGTAGAGGGGGTCAAGCGATGATCGCGCATTACGGTACCACCCCACTCATCCGCCAGTGTCTTAAGCCTGGCATGATGGCGATATTCGGCGGCCGCACGTACCGCGTCTCTGCGGTCATTCACCAGCGCTGCTGGGTTTATCTGCACACCGACGCTGAAGTCCTCCGCATTAACGACTGCGTTATCGACGTGCTGCTCGACGGTCGCGGCGAACCGCTGATCCACTGATTCCCCTTTATCAACCGACTGGCTGGCTTCACGCAGCCGGGCGACGCACACAAAAATTTCTGGAGATGCCATGAGCGAAGTAACGGATTTAGTCGTCATTGAAAAGCAGAACGCGATGGCCGTGTTCACCACAAAGGAGCAACTGGAGCCGCTTCTTGAAAGGATTGAAGCCGAGGCTCGCAGTCATGTACCGGACGTGTCGACTCTCAAGGGGCGTAAAGCCATAGCTTCTATTGCGAACCAGGTAGCGCGATCGAAAACGTACATCGATAACGCCGGTAAAGACCTTGTGGCTGAGCTTAAGGCATTGCCGAAACAGATCGACGAAAGCCGCCGGTTAGTTCGTGAGCGCCTCGACTCACTGAAAGATGAGGTGCGCCGACCTCTCACGGAATGGGAGCAAGCTGAAGAAGAGCGGAAACAGGCGTTAAAGCAGCGTCTGCGTGACCTACTCGCGCTGGCCGAAGTGATTGATGATGGTGGTAACTATCTTTCCTCCAAAGACATTCAAGCGCGTCTCGGAGAAGCTAAAGCGGTAACGCTGGACGATAGCTGGCAGGAACTTGCAGGCGAGGCAGGATTGGCGAAGGACGCCACCTTACAGAAGCTGGAGGCAGCAGTCATCGTTGCTACGCAGCGTGAGCATGAGGTCGCCGAACTGGAGAGACTTCGAAAAGAAGCAGAAGAAAAGGCACAGCGAGAGCGTGATGAGCAACTGCAACGTGAAGCAGCGGAGAAGGCTCAGCGCGAAGCAGAAGCGCGCCATCGTGCAGAGATTGAAGCGGCAGCCCGCCGGGAAGCTGAAGTGAAAGCCCGCGCAGAATCCGCAGAACGCCAGCGCATTGAAGCTGAACAGCGTGCGCAACGTGAAGCCGAAGAGGCACGCCTGCGCGCTGAGCGTGAAAAGCAGGCCGCTATCGCCGCCGAGCAGCGCAAAGCACAGGAAGAAGCCGATCGCATCAAGCGCGAGGCCGAAGCCAAAGAATCTGCCCGCCTGGCTGAAGAGCAACGCATAGCAGACGAAACAGCGAAACGCGAAGCCGACGTTAAGCACCGAAAAACTGTCGGTACCGAAATCGTTAACGCCCTTCTGGCGAATACCTCACTCACCCGCGAACAGGCCATTGAAGTGCTGACGGCACTGAAAGACGGTCTGGTACCGCGCGCAAAAATTCAATACTGAGGTGCCTATGAACGCATTTCTCACCCAGGACCGTATCGAGGCGCGACGCTCGTTCGATCACCAGGCAGAAATTGAACGTGAAAAGTGGGTTGATGACCGGGCGTGTGAAATTATCGCCCTCTTCCCAAAAACACCGGCGCAACTCGTCACTTTCTCTATCCCGCCGGAAAACAAACCTTACGCCGGTCTCAGCCACGATAACGCCACCGAAACCTATAACGACTTTGTGACGGCTGTTGCTTACGCCCAGGCGGATTACGAGTGGGAACACCGTACCGGCTGCCCATTCTAAGGAGGGTTTATGAGCTTCGACCTGATTCAATTCGTTAAACAACAGGAACCGCTGTTTGTCGGCGCACTGACCGACTCCTCACTGACCTGGGCAAAGGAGTGCCAGTTCGCAATTCAGCTTTTCCAGCGTAACCAGAAGCTGGCTGAAACAGCTGTCGCCAACCCAACCAGCGCGCAGAACGCAATCATCAACGTAGCCGCCATTGGTATCAGCCTTAATCCTGCCAGCAAACTGGCTTATCTGGTACCGCGCGACGGCATGGTCTGCCTCGACATCAGCTACATGGGGCTTTTGCACATCGCGCAGTCGGCTGGCGTCATCAAGTGGGGGCAATGCAAGCTTGTGCACGCCAGCGACCAGTATGAAACGCTTGGTCTCGATAAGGCGCCAGCGCACAAATACGCTCCTTTTGCCACGCCTGATGAGCGCGGCCCGGTGATCGGTGGTTATTGCACGGTTAAAACTGCCGACGGTGACTACCTCACTGAAGAGATGAGCTTCGCCGAGATTGAAGAGATCAGGAAGGTGAGCAAGGCCGGTTCATCGGCAAAGGGACCGTGGGTCAACTTCTGGTCTGAAATGGCGAGAAAAACCATCGTCAAGCGCGCCTATAAATACTGGCCGCGCGCTGACCGTCTTGATAATGCCGTGGACGTTCTCAACGAAACCGAAGGGGTTTTCACTGAACCGGTGATGGCTTACACACCTGAAAGTGAAGTGATCCAGTCGGAAGAGAACGCGAAACAGGAGCTGATCAACAGCGTGCACTCCCTTTGCGAAGACATGAAGCAGGCAAAAAACATGCACGCCCTCAAAACCCACTTCCAGGCAGCCTACAAAATGACGGCAGGCACGCATCTTCAGCAGGACGTCCAGGCAGTTTACGCCCAACGCAAAGTTAAACTTGAAGAGGTCACTCAATGACAGCCCTTTACCAAATCGCGAATGATTTCGCCAAGCTGACTGATTCCGGCATGGAACCGGAAATGATCGCCGACACTCTTGATGGCATCGAGTGGGAGCTGGAAGCAAAGGTTGAGCAGATTCTCGCTGTCTGCAAAAACGAAACTGCTTATGCAGAAGCTCTCAAGGAAGAGAGCAAGCGCCTTGCAGAGCGCGCTAAAGCCTCTGAAATCCGCGTGACAAGCATGAAAGATTATGTTGCCAAGTCACTTGAAACAGCCGGTAAAAAGACCCTCAAGGCTGGCATTCATCAGGTAACCGTCCGCGCACCTTCAAAGTCAGTTGAAATCACTGACGCCAGCGCGCTGCCGCCTGAATTCGTCGAGTACGAGACGAACATTAAACCTGACAAGTTGGCAATCAAACACCAAATCGAAGCAGGCGCAGTCATCCCCGGCGCGCAGATCAAGCTTGGGAAACCTTCCTTAATCATCAAATAGCTGCGGGGTGCTCAATGCGATGTGAACGTTGGCAGCCCTTTGAAAACCTTTTTCTGCATGAGGTTGGGGAAAAGATGCCCCTCCCCGAGATAGCAGCGAAGCTTGAGCGATCTGAATCGGCAATCACCCGGCAGGCATCCCGCATCGGTGCTCATCTACTCAGTCGAATGAACGGCAGGCCATGGACCGATGCTGAGCTATTCCTCTTTGGGCGATTCAGTATCGAAGAGATAGCAGTAGCTACCGGCCGTTCGATTATCTCTGTACGCAATAAGCGCAACTCACTGGCACGAAAGTCAGGAGGAAAAATTATGTCTGAATGGACAAGCGAAGAGCTCGCCCTGCTCTGGCGTTACAACAATGAGCAGGTCGCTGAAATGACCGGGCGCAGCGTTGAGGAAGTTGGGGATCGGCGTTTGAAAGCCAACTACGAGCGCAATAACTGGCCTGAGTTCGACCCGGAGCGTGAGTCATGAGATATGGATCTGTATGCAGTGGCATCGAAGCCGCAACAGTGGCATGGGCACCGCTTGGATGGAAAGCTGCGTGGTTCGCCGAGATTGAAAAATTCCCGTCAGCCGTGCTGGCCGCCCGGTGGCCTGAAGTTTCCAACCTTGGCGATATGACCAAAATCGCCGCCGCGGTGCGCGCTGGTGAAGTCGAAGCGCCGGATGTTCTGGTTGGCGGTACGCCGTGCCAGGCGTTCAGCATTGCTGGTTTACGTAACGGCCTCGCTGACGCGCGCGGGCAATTAACCCTTTCCTATGTGGAGCTGGCTGATGCCATCGATGACAAGCGCCGCGAAGCCGGTGAAGAAGAAGCCATTATCGTCTGGGAAAACGTCCCCGGCGTGCTCAGCAGCAAAGACAACGCCTTCGGCTGCCTCCTTGCCGGTCTGGCTGGAGAAAATGAAGCAATCGAACCTGGTGACCGACCTGCAGCAGGAAAAAGTAACCAGTTCTGGCGCTGGAGCAAAAAAGCCGGTCATCACATTGCAGCATGGCCGCAGCGTGGTTGTGTTTATGGACCACAGCGCGCGCTGGCCTGGGTTGTCAGAGATGCCCAATACTTCGGAGTGGCCCAACGCCTCAAGCGTGTGTTCGTTGTCGCAAGTGCTCGAGCAGGGTTCGATCCCGCAGAAGTACTTTTTGAGTTCGACGGCGTGCGCCGGGATTCTGCGCCGCGCAGAGAATCGCAACCGGAAATTGCCAGAAATGCTGGAGCGCGCTCTAAAGTCGGTAGTCACTGGGATAACCCAGCAAACCCTCACCCAACCCTGAATCAGTCCAACAATGTAGGCGGAATTTGGCAGAGCAATCAGGAATTATTTGCTCAGCGGGGATCGGGAATTGTTGGCACTCTGTCTGCGCATTCGTTTACCGGCGGCGCAGGTGGCCGCCCTGAAGGCGCTGCTGCAGGTCATTTTATCGCTCACGCGTTTGCTGAAAACAGCCGCGGTGAAATAAGACTGGAGGATGGAAACGGCGGCATCACCGGTTGCCTTTCAACTGGTGGTGGCAAGCCAGGCCAGGGTACGCCTGCAATTTGCATTCAGCATGCTTCTATCGGTCGTCACGATGCAGCAGGTCCTCAGGGTAGAGGTTATCAGGAAGATGTGGCTTTTACTCAGGATTCGCGCTCATCTGCTGATGTCGTTCAGTACGGTATGCAGGTCCGCCGCCTTACTCCAGTCGAATGCGAGCGCCTTCAGGGATTCCCTGACGATCACACCTTGATTGCTTGGCGTGGCAAAGACGCAGCTGAATGCCCGGATGGTCCGCGCTATAAAGCGATCGGCAACTCTATGGCTGTACCGGTAATGCGCTGGATTGGTGAGCGTATAGCGTCTGCTCTGCCAGCCGAGAAGATGACTGGTGATTATGGCGGAAGTAAAACCCCGCTCGACCAGCGCGACCTATGGCGAACTCCACCGGCACTCTTCGCTTCTCTTAATGCCGAGTTCTGCTTCCAACTTGATGCGGCCGCAGCGCCGCGCAACGCTCTGTGTAAGAGGTTCATCACCGCCGAGCAGAACACGCTCGAAACGCCCTGGGCTGATTACCTCAGCATTCCCGGTTACGTTTGGCTCAACCCGCCCTACAGCGACATCACTCCTTTCGTGAAGAAAGCCTCTGCCGAGAGCGGCAATCAGATCGGCACGGTGATGCTGGTACCGGCAGACACCTCAGTTGGCTGGTTCAAAGAGGCGCTCCAGACCGCAAGCGAGGTTCGATTTATTACCGCCGGGCGGCTGGCATTCATCAATCCGGTGACGGGTAAGCCTGTGTCAGGAAACAACAAAGGGTCGATGCTCATCATCTGGCATCCGTACCCGAGAACACACTGCCACTTCGCAACTGTGGATCGGGACGAGTTAATGACTTTCGGGGCGAAACTTCTCGCCCGCCGGGAGGCAGCATGACACCAGAAATCGAAAACGCCATCCGCGCGCAGGGCCGTAAATGCGTGGATGAAATCCGCCAGGCAATGAAAGCCCGGCCAAAGCCGAAATGGAATTCAGTGGTGCCGCCGATCCTCAAAAAGCATCACGCAAAGATAGAGCCTATGGGCGTCAGCCTAGTGGCATTCGTTAGCAGAATTGGCCGCATGAATGGGCGCTATGGAGTGGAATCATGAGCAAAGCAGCGATGATTATCGTCCCAACGGACATCAGCCAAAAAATTAGTGAAATTGAGAAGGAATACAGCCGCTATCTAACCGATTTCCGCATTCCAGACGATCACAAGATCGTCGTTAACTTCTCCGCTGGCAAAGACTCAACGGCCACTATGGCCATAGCACATGCGCTGTTCGGCGAAAAGGTTCAAGGCGTTATGGCCGATACCGACAACGAGCATGAGCTGACTATCGAATTCGGCAAAAACATTCATGAGAAAATCGGGTGCTCACCAATTCAGGTCGTTAAACGCATTTATACACAGCAGGAATTCGATGCACGGCGTTTGTCTTTAACCAAAAACTGGAGCAAGAGGCAGGCCATAAGAAGTGGCGCATACCGCGGAGTAATCATGCCTTCGCTCGCCCGATCTGATACTCCTTTTGGACGCGCATGGCAAAAAACAGCTGAACGATGGGGCATTGAATTCAGCACCCCTCTAGAAGCGGCGCTTTCTGTTCTCCATCCAAGCGGCAACAGCTTCCTCGACGCGGCTCTGCTACACGGCATGTTTCCCATGCTACGTAACCGGTTTTGCACAGATGAGCTGAAAATACAGGTTGCATACGATTTTGCAATTAAGCCATTGCTGGATGATGGCGAAGTGGTTGTTCAGTGGTCAGGGGTGCGCGGCGATGAATCATCGAAGCGCGCCGGTTACGATCGTTTCTCAAGCGACCAGCGGGACCCGGAGTTTCTATATAACTTTCTCCCGATCCACCAATGGACAGCAGCTGAAGTTTTTGCCCTTCATAAATATTTTGGCATTTCACCAAACCCTCTCTACACCCAGGGAGCTGCTCGCGTCGGTTGCATGAACTGTGTCCTGTGCAACAAAGAAGAGATTGCAGAAACAGCTGCCCGCTGGCCAGAGCACATTGAAAAGCACCGTTTGTGGGAGCAGAAGGTTCGCCTCGTTTCTCGCTGGGTGCACTGGATGAGCGTTGGCACAGAGAGCCAGGCATGGGTCAACTCGATAATTGGTTTCCGAGAGATAGCAAAACGACATGGCGAAACAGTGAAAGTTCGGCGTCTACTGGGAGACGTGCCGCGCCTCTATGGTCTTGACACGGAAGTTCAGAATATCGACTGGTCCGGGTTTTATGGCCCGCGCGGAAACATGGGCGCGCCGTCTGTTCCGGAAGTTATCGAGTGGGCAAAGACAGGTCGCGGTGGAAAGGTTTATGACCTGGTAAAAGCGAGCATTGACACATCTGTGTGTGCATCTCGCTATGGATTATGTGAATGAGGAAAGCGGCAGCATGAAAGCCAAAATCACCAGGTCGCTAAAGCGGCCTTTTTTATTGCTGGCGTTCACCTTCAACCGTATTAACCAACAGTTCCGGGAGCACCCATGAAACGAATATCCATCGCATTGGCTGTCATGGCTTCGGTTAAATCGTGGAGCGTCGCCACTCTATCCCCTTCCCTTTATGCCGGATTTAGCTATCCGGTGAGCAGCGGAAAGACTGGCATCGCAGCATCGCGCCGGGCCGCCAAGAAACGCAGGAGAGCACGCAATGGCTGACATCATCGACAGCGCATCAGAGATTGAAGAGCTTCAGCGTAACGCTGCCCTTTCCGCTCAACGCATCAACCGCAGCGCGGTATCAGCTGAGCATTGCGAGGAGTGCGGCGATCCTATTCCTGATCTACGGCGCGCGGCGATGCCCGGCTGCCAGATGTGCGCTGAGTGTCAGGCAGAAAAAGAGCTTCGGCAGAAACAAGGAAGGGCGTAAGGTGATACCTGCCTTCCAGCACTAAAGTAAATAATTAGGCGCTACCTAATTATTGAACGGTGTTGTCTGAAGCGATCCCAATAATTAGCATAAGGAGGATAAGGTATGCCAAGTTGCTTACTTTTTAGAAACGATGCTCCAGTGATGGATTTGAAAATGAAGCTCGATTCGCCTTTTTTTTACGTTGCGAATGTCAGCACTGGAAAGAAGGATGCTTATGAGGTTCATGAATATGTAAAAGTTGATCATGAAACCAATGAAACATTCCTTTACCAGATAGCTTACGACAAAAAGCCATCAAATGAAGAAGTAGAGAAGGCGCTGATTGATTTAAAGGCCGAACCTATATCTCAGCGTTAACATAATTTAGACCTCGCTATGACGGGGTATCACATACCCCGAATAATCGGCACAAAAATTTTCTCACCGATATCCTGTCGTGTGCAGATCACAGATAAGACCTAGCTTGATGTTTGCCGCCTGCGGGCGGCTTCTTTTTGCCTGGAGTAAACCATGAGTGAAGCGATCCAACTGGTGCCCAATAAATGGGTATCAGAAGAAGTTCTGATGGCGATCACTGGCCTGACCAAAAACGCTATCAAGTCCGCGCGCGAAAAGTCTTGGATGGAAGGCCGAGAGTACCGGCATTACTCCGGCGACTGCCAGCCGAAGGACAACTCCCCTATCCTCTACAACCGCCACGAAGTCGATAACTGGGTTGAACGTCAGCGCCCGGCGATCCCCCGTCAAAAATCTGCTTAAATAGGCCCTCTTTCATAACAGAGGAAGAAGCATGTCTAAATATCCAACCGGGGTCGAGAACCACGGGGGCACACTGCGCCTGTGGTTTATCTACCAGGGTGAGCGGGTACGCGAAAGCCTGGGCGTACCTGACACCCCCAAGAACAGGAAACTAGCTGGGGAGTTAAGAACGTCGATCTGCTATGCGATCAAGACCGGCACCTTTGATTACTCAGCGCAGTTCCCAAACTCTCCGCGAGCTGAAGTTAATGATGATCACAAACTCAAGGTGACGATTGCAGAGCTCGCAGCTAAATGGCTTTCATTGAAGGAGACGGTGTTATCCCGTAACACGCTAATGCGTTACACATCCTATATAAAGATGTGTTTACGCATTATGGATGATACAAAGCCAGTGTCAGCACTGACGCATGAGAGTCTTTTGTCTTTGCGGCATGAGCTACTGACAGGCTATCAACTCGTTGGAAAAACCCTTCAGCGCTCTCATAAAAAAGGTCGAACAGTACGGACGGTGAATGCCTACATGTCCGTTATGATTGAAATGCTGAAGTTTGCTGAGAGAAATAACTACACCCGAGGGTCAGTCATCACAGACCTAAGGCCGCTGAGAAAATCGAAGGCAGAACCGGATCCATTGACTAAGGATGAATTCATTCGTTTGTTAGATGCAACCACGCATGAGCAAATCCGGAACCTCTGGATTCTGGCAGTAGGTACGGGAATGAGACATGGTGAGTTGTGCGCTTTAGCGTGGGAGGACATCGATACTGTCAACTGGGCGGTAAGAATCAATCGCAATCTGGCAATTTCTGATCACTTTACACCACCCAAAACAGAAAGTGGCATCAGGACCGTAAATCTCACCACACCAGCCATAAATGCGCTCAAAAGTCAGATGCAATTAACGCGTATGCAGACGCAGCGTGAGGTAATTGTTAACCTGCGCGAGTACGGTAAAAAGCGAAAAGATCTCTGCACATTTGTTTTTAATCCGTCTGTTTCTGCAAGGCATCAGACGAAAAGCTTCTGTTACATTCCAGGTTCACTGGCAGCGTCATGGAATAATCTTCTAAAGCGTGCCGGAATCCGTCACCGCAAAGCATACGAGTCACGCCATACTTTTGCATGCTGGGCTTTAAGCGCCGGAGCTAACCCGAGCTTTATTGCAAACCAGATGGGGCATACAAATGCACAGATGGTTTTTACTGTGTATGGAAAATGGATGTCCGAACATGACGTTGATCAGATCGCTTTGCTAAATACAAATTTTGACTTCAATACCCCACCCATGCCCCACAAGAAAGTGGCTGGAATATAGATAATCTATAATTCAGCCACTTACATGCATGTTAATGTTTTATGATGTATAGCGTACGGCTGTAGGCCACATCTTCCGGGTTGGTGATCGGATAGCCTTTCAGCCACGGCTTGATCAACCGCGCGTTGGTGTACTGATAAATAGGTGCAATCGGCGCTTTGCTGGCGATAATCTGCTCCGCTTCGTTGTAATCCGCATTGCGCGCTTCCGGCGTATTTTCCTGTGTCGCCTGGTTAAACGCTTTGTCATAGGCCGCGTCGCTAAAACGCGGAATATTGCTGCTGCTGTTGGAGGTCAACACGGAGAGAAAGGTCGATGGCTCGTTGTAATCCCCCACCCACGAGGCGCGAATGACATCGAAATTGCCGCTGTTACGGCTGTCGATATAGGTTTTCCACTCCTGATTTTGCAGCTTCACCTCCGCACCGAGGTTTTTCTTCCACATCGACGCCACTGCAATGGCAATCTTTTGATGGTTCTCAGAGGAGTTATAGAGCAGCGTCAGCTTCAGTGGTCGCTGCGGACCGTAACCCGCCGCCTGCAGCAGGGTTTTCGCCTGTGCGTTCAACTCCGGCTGGCTCATCTGTTCAAATGGCGACGGCTTCGGCGTAAACCCGGCGGTGACATCCGGAGTAAAGCGCCACGCCGGTTTCTCGCCGCTGCCCAACACTTTCTCGGCAATCACCCGGCGATCGATGGTTAAGCTCAACGCCAGGCGCACGCGCGCATCTGCCGTCGGCCCCTTCTGAGTATTGAACGCGTAGTAATAGGTGCCCAGTTGCGGCGGCGTATAGACCTGGCCCGGGATCTCTTTTTGCAGCTTCTGGTAGAGGTTTTTCGGGAAAGATTCGGTGATATCAACGCCATTCGCCAGGTAGCGTTTGGTAGCGGCAGACTCCTGATTGATCGGCACAAAGGTCACCTTATTGATCACCGTTTTGCCATCGTCCCAGTACTGTTTATTGCGCGCCAGCTCCAGCTTTTCATTCACCACGCGGTTAGTCAGCACAAAAGCGCCGTTACCCACCAGATTGCCGGGACGCGTCCACTCTGCGCCGCTCTCGACATTCTTTTGCTGCACCGGATAGAGCGCGAAACTGGCCGCAAGGTTCGGGAACCACGGCAGCGGTTTATCAAGCTGCACGCGCAGCGTTTTCGCATCCACCGCGCTGACGCCCAGTTTATCAACCGCCATTTTGCCATCGGTTATCGCTTTCGCATTGCTGATGCCCGCTAAGGCAGCGAACCCGGCAAACGGGGATGTAGTTTGCGGGTTAACCAGCCGCTGCCAGCTGTAGACAAAATCCTGCGCCGTGACCGGCGTGCCATCGGACCAGCGGGCATCATCACGCAGCGTAAAGGTCCAGATGCGGTTATCGCTGCTCTGCCAGCTTTTCGCCACACCGGGAATGACTTCACCCTTCTCATTCTGATTGACCAGGCCTTCAAAGAGATCGCGGATCACCTGAATTTCCGGCAGGCCAACCGCTTTTGCCGGATCGAGCGTTGCCGGCTCATCTTTGAGGTGGCGCACCACTTCTTGTTTTTCCGCAAGCGGGGTTCCCGGCGGCACATCCGCTGCAAACACGCTAACAGATAAGCCGCACAGCGCCAGCGCGCAGCAAAGTTTTGAAAATCGGTATGTCATGAAAGCCCCTTGTGATGTGCCACATCCCGCAAAAAAGATGCGGTAATTATTTGTTTTAGCTCTAAGGAATGCAAACTCATACATCAGGAAAATGATTTGCGTCGCACCGCTTTATATCCAACACTTGGTTTATTCAATGCAGAAACAGGTAAACCTATGCCAGCGACACGTCCGCGCTCTTTACGGGGAAACTTTGCTGACAGCCGTCAGCAGTATGGTGAGTCCCTGCTCGGTGCCCCGCTTTTCTGGTTTCCGGCACCGCTGGCAACGGCGAAAAGCGGGCTGATTATTGCCGGCACGCACGGGGATGAGAATGCCGCGATGGTCGCCCTCTCCTGCGCCATGCGTGCGCTCAAGAGCGATCTGCGCCATCATCACGTGGTGCTGGCGGTGAACCCGGATGGTTGCCAACTCGGTTTACGCGCCAACGCCAACGGCGTCGATCTCAACCGTAACTTTCCGGCGGCCAACTGGAAGGCGGGCGATACCGTTTATCGCTGGAACAGCGCAGCGCCAGAGCGTGATGTGGTGCTGCACACGGGTGCTGCTCCGGGTTCCGAGCCGGAAACCCGCGCGCTCTGCCAGTTAATTCATCGCCTGCATCCGGCGTGGGTGGTTAGCTTTCACGATCCGCTGGCCTGCGTGGAAGATCCGCGCGAAAGCCCGCTTGGCGAGTGGCTGGCGCAGGCTTTTTCGCTGCCGTTAGTCAAAAGCGTCGGGTATGAGACGCCCGGCTCCTTCGGCAGCTGGTGTGCGGAGATCAATCTGCCCTGCATTACCATGGAGCTGCCGCCGGTCTCTGCCGATGCCGCCAGCGAAGATTATCTCGCGGCAATGACCTCACTGCTTTGCTGGGATGCCGAAAGGTGAAGCTCTCCGGTGGAGAAGCGCAGCGACGGCTCGACATCCACCGCCAGCCAGGTGGGGCCATCAAGATCGGCGAAGCGCACACCACTAACCAGCGGTAGCGCCGCTGCAATGGCGCGTGAGGTGCAGATCATGCAGCCGAGCATCAATCCGAAGCCGCGTTCGGCGGCTTCATGGGCCAGCGCCAGCGCTTCGGTCAGCCCGCCAGTTTTATCCAGCTTAATGTTGACCATCTCATAGCGCCCCTGCAGCGCATCAAGGCTTTCACGCGTATGGCAGCTCTCATCTGCGCAGATCGGTAACGGGTGGATAAAGTTGATCAGCGCCGCGTCTTCGCCAGCGGGCAGTGGCTGCTCAAGCATCGCCACACCTAAATCAGCCAGCAGCTGGCAGCGTGCTGCAAGCCCTTCGCTGTGCCACGACTCGTTAGCATCGACAATCAGCGTTGCCTCTGGCGCGGCGGCGCGGATCGCCACAAGCCGCTCGCTAATAAGATGATCATCAAGCTTAATCTTCAGCAGCCGGGCGCCGGTTTCGCTCAGTGCCGCCGCGCTGGCGGCCATCTGTTCTGGTGTGCCGATCACCACCGTTTGCGCGGTGATAACCGTTTCCGGCAGGGTTACGCCAGTGTAGTGCGCCAGTGAACGCCCCGCTTTGCGCGCAGCCAGATCCCACAGCGCGCAATCGACCGCATTGCGCGCTGCACCAGGCGGCAACAGGGTTTGCAGCGCTTCACGGCTGAGGCGGTTTTGCAGCTGCGGCACAATGGTCATGATTTGTGCCATCACCGACGCCTCGCTCTCGCCATAGCGTGCGTAAGGGGTACATTCGCCAACCGCTTTGATCCCGTCCTCTTCCAGTTCGACCACCACCACTTTCGCTTCACTGCGCGCGCCGCGCGAAATCACAAACGGCGAATGCAGCGGCCAGGTTTCCTCATAAACGTTCACATTTCTCATACATGCTCCTTTGACGGAATGTAAACCAGTATAGATACGAAAATTGGTTTGCCGTGGTCCTGGACGATGGCATAAACTAGCGCCGACGTTAACTATATGTAAACAGGAAGCTATTATGTCGCAACTCGTTCATTTTCAGGGCAACCCGGTTCCCGTTGCTGGCGCTATTCCGCAGGTTGGCGCAAAAGCGCAGCCGTTCACGCTTGTCGCTAAAGATCTTACCGATGTTGCGCTGAACCAGTTCGCCGGTAAGCGCAAAGTGCTGAACATTTTCCCGAGCATCGATACCGGTGTTTGCGCCGCTTCCGTGCGCAAATTCAATCAGCTGGCGACAGAGGTGAACAACACCGTTGTACTGTGCATCTCTGCTGACCTGCCGTTTGCCCAGTCCCGCTTCTGCGGCGCAGAAGGCCTGAGCAACGTTATCACCCTCTCCACCCTGCGCGGTGCAGATTTCCTCGACAACTATGGCGTCGGTATCTCCGACGGCGCGCTGAAAGGCCTGGCTGCACGTGCGGTCGTGGTGCTTGATGAGAACGATACGGTCATCTTCAGCGAGCTGGTGAATGAGATCACCAACGAGCCGGATTACACCGCTGCACTGGACGTGCTGAAAGGCTAATCGCGTCTGGAATGAAACAGGCCGGATAAGCGCTTACCGCTATCCGGCCTTTTTTATCACTACAACGTTACTCGTCGCTCTTCTTCTGGCTCAAGCCATACTCCCGCAGCTTGTTAGCAATCGCCGTATGCGAGACGCCTAAGCGCTTCGCCAGCTTGCGCGTGCTGGGGTAATTTCGATAGAGCTGGGTTAACACCGAACGCTCGAAGCGGCTGGTGATATCGTCCAACGATCCCTCCATCGCATCATCCCCGACCGGCACGGTGGCCGCATCGTAATCCGGCAGCTGGATATCCTGCGCGCGCAGCTCATACCCCTCCAGCTGGGTTAAGGCGCGATAGATGGCGTTTTTCAACTGGCGCACGTTGCCCGGCCAGTTATAGCGGCTAAGCAACTGCGTCAAATCGTGGGCGAGTTTCGGCCGGGGCAGACCCTGTTCATCGGCAAAGCGCGCAACAAACAGTTCGGTCAGCGGCACGATATCCTGCGGGCGATCGCGCAGCGGCGGCAGATTGAGGGTCAGCACGTTCAGGCGGTAGTAAAGATCTTCGCGGAACAGCCCCTTCTGCACCAGCTCCACGAGGTTACGCTGCGTGGCGCAGATGACCCGCACATCCACATGCACTTCGTGATCTTCGCCAACGCGACGGAAAGTACCATCATTGAGGAAACGCAGCAGTTTCACCTGCATACGCGGCGACATTTCGCCAATCTCATCCAGCAGCACTGAACCGCCGTTCGCCTGCTCGAAAAAGCCCTTTTTGCCTTCCGGCGCATGGCCAAACAGTTCGCTTTCGACAGACTCTTCAGGAATCGAGGCACAGTTCAGCGCCAGATAGGGTTTTGCCGCGCGCGGGCTGGAAAGATGACAGGCATGCGCCAGCAGATCCTTCCCGGTGCCGGTGTCGCCGGTAATCAGCAGCGGTGCGGTGAGGGTTGCCAGCTTGCGCGCCTGCTCAACCACGTGGCGCATTTTCGGGCTGACAGCGACAATCTGGCTGAACGCGCTGACATCCTGCTGGGTGATATTTTGCAGTTGGCGGCCCATCCGTGCCGTTGAGCGCAGCATCACCACTGCGCCAGTCAGCACCGCCTCGCCGGTTTCCCCTTCCAGATGCACCGGCGTGATCTCCATCAGGAAGTTTTGCCCGCCGATCACCACATGTTCGTTATGCGAATGTTGCGGATTGCCCTCCAGCCAGCGCTGAAAGTTGAAACCGGTGATTAATTGAGCCGCATTATGGTTGAGTAGCTTATCCGGCTGTTGCCCAAAGAGCTGCGCGCTGGCGGCGTTTGCCAGTTCGATTTTGCACTTCATATCGAGCGACAGCACCGGTTCCGGCAACGCTTCAAGCAGCGCGCTCATCGCGCGGTGTTCGCGCTCGGAGGGCATCCACAGCACGGTGCGGACGTCGGTGACACCCTGAATACGGCGGATCTCCGCCATCAGACTGCTGAAGCTGTTAAAGTCGAGCGCGGCGAAATTGAGGTAGATACGCCCGATGGGATCGATCTCAATGCCGCGCAGATCGATGCCGCGCAGCACCAGCAGATCAAGTAATTCGCGTGTCAGACCAAGCCGGTCCTCACAAAAAACTTCAAGACGCATGGGAACCTTCACCCTTATTCATTCACGTAATGAAAGGATGATATGCCACTTAACGGTCGGCAGGAAGATGTCTGTCAACAAATATTGACAGCCTGCGGAAAAAAGCGGCGCGGCGGCGTAAAGATAAGCGCGCAGCGCCTGCTTTCTAACCGGCTGTGCCGGAAGATTTGCCTTTCTGTAGCGTCTCTTTGACCTGGGTTATCAGCTGACGGCGGAAATCGCCCAGCCGGGGTTTGTCACCATCGATCCATGGCAGCGGACGGCAAAGCTCCATCGCTTTAATACCGAGTCGCGCGGTAAGCAGCCCGGCGCCGATCCCCTGCGCTGCGCGCGCTGAGAGACGCGCGGCAAGATCCTGCGACATCCAGTCCATCCCCACTTCGCGCACCAGTTCGCTGGCGCCGGCAAAAGCCATGTTCAGCAGCACCAGGCGAAAAAGACGCAGGCGACTGTAATAACCCAGCTCAATACCATTGAGCGCGGCGATGCGGTTAATTAAGCGCAGATTGCGCCAGGCGATAAACGCCATATCGACCATCGCCAGCGGGCTGACGGCAATCATCAGCGTCGATTCCGCCGCCGAGCGGCTGATTTCACGCCGTGCCTGCGCATCCAGCACCGGCTGCACCAGGTGGGCATAGAGCGTGACGATTTCACGGTCGCTCTGGGTTTCATGGATCGCCGCGTACCAGCGCTGCAAGGCGGGATGCGATTTATCCAGCCCCGCCTGCTGCGCCAGTTTTTCGCAGAAGGCGCGCCCTTTGCCTGTGCCGTGGCTCTGCAACAGTTCGCGCGC
Source organism: Kosakonia cowanii JCM 10956 = DSM 18146 (assembly GCF_001975225.1). Classification (NCBI taxonomy): domain Bacteria; kingdom Pseudomonadati; phylum Pseudomonadota; class Gammaproteobacteria; order Enterobacterales; family Enterobacteriaceae; genus Kosakonia; species Kosakonia cowanii. The sequence goes on from NZ_CP019445.1 coordinate 3,655,293, forward strand.
TTCATCGCGCTCATGCGCACGCTGACGTAAACGCCACAGCCGCCGCCACTCGCTGGCAATGGATCCGACGCCAGCGCCGACAATCAGCGTCCCCGCCGCGCAGCCGCCAAGCGCTACCCAGTCATGGGTCTGCCAGGCATTGATTGCCCACTGCACGCCCTGACCAATCACGGTAATGCCTGCCAGCGCCAGCCCGGCGGTGACCATTTTGCGCCATAACGTGCGCTTCGGGCGCAGGGCGGCTTCAACCACCGCTTCCGCCTGCCCCTCTTCGGGCAGATCCTCAACGGCGACCGGCGCAAACTTCTCGGCGGCGAGAGCATCAAAGCGCTGCGCCTGTTTAAACTGCTCCTGCGCTGGCGTCTCCAGCGGCCCGGTGAAATCGATACGCGGTTTTAGCGGCTCGGTCATCGCAATTTATCTCCCAGTAAAAACTCCAGCGCGGCATCCAGCCGGATGTGCGGCAGCGGCGAATCGACATCCATCACCTGCGGGCGAAACGCCTCGAAATTAAAGCCCTGCTTCTCCCAGAAGGCCTGCCCCGGCAAGCGCGCCGGCACTTCGCCTGGATAGAAGGTGAGCGGCGAACCGTCGCTTAATCGGTGACCGCGTAACGCCGGAATCGTCTCGCCGTTAACCTCGATAAGGCCGCTCTGTGTCGCCTGAATCGAGGCCAGCCCCATGCAATCCATGCTGATGCCTTCAAAGGCGGCATTTTGCCACGCGTCCTGAATCAGCTGCTGCAGGAGCGACACCATATTGGCGTGCTGATCGACGGTGATGTGGTCCGCCTTGGTGGCGGCAAAGAGCAGCTTATCGATCACCGGCGAAAAGAGGCGGCGAAACAGCGTGCGCTGGCCGTAGTGGAAACTCTGCATCAGCTGAGTGAGCGCGAGGCGCATATCGTTAAAGGCCTGCGGGCCATTGTTGAGCGGTTGCAGGCAGTCAACCAGCACGATCTGACGGTCAAATTTCAGGAAATGGTTTTTATAAAAGCCTTTTACTACGTGGTCGCAATAGTATTGATAGCGTTCGCGCAGCATCCCGGCGTTGGTATGCCTGCCGGCCTGCGCCAGCTTCGCCTCGCCGGTGCCATCAACGTCCGGCCACGGGAAGAACTGTAATGCTGGTGCGCCTGCCATATCGCCCGGCAGTACAAATCGCCCCGGCTGGATAAAGTGCAGCCCTTCACGCTTGCACTGATGAAGGTACTCAGTCCAGGCGGCGGCGATCTCCGCCAGCCGGTTCTCATCGGCAGGCGCGAGCGGATCGAGCCCGGCGCAGAGCGCGCGCCACTTCTCAGACCACGCTTGCCGCTGCCCGGTAAGCAGGCCGGTCATCTGCCGCGACCAGCTCAGGTAATCCTGCGCCAGCATCGGCAGATCGAGCAGCCATTCGCCGGGGTAGTCGACAATTTCCAGATAGAGAGTGGAAGTCTCTTTAAAGTGGCGTAACAGCGAATCGCGGGAGCGAAAGCGCAGCGCGAGGCGGATTTCACTCACGCCGCGCGTCGGGGTTGGCCATACCGGCGGCGAGCCGTAAAGCTGGGCCAGCCCTTCATCATAGGTAAAACGGGGTATGCCGAAATCACGCTGGGGAACGCGTTTAACGCCGAGCAAGCGCTCTTCGCGCACCGCGCTGAACAGCGGCAGGCGCGCGCCCGTGTGAATTGAGAGAAGTTGATTAACCAGCGCGGTAATAAACGCGGTTTTACCGCTGCGGCTGAGGCCGGTCACCGCGAGACGGAGATGCTTGTCCATCCCGCGGTTGACCAGCGAGTTGAGTTCGTTTCGTAATCGTTCCATCGCCATGCGTATGCGCCCTTAAATCCAGAAGAGTCCTGCTCACTATGAGATATGGGCGGCGACGCAGTTGTCAACGCTTACGCGTAACAGGCTTGTTATCAAAGCGGCGGGAAAGCTTATTCGCCGCGCGCTTAAGAAGCGGCTCCAGTGCGAAGGCCAGCACCATTTTCAACGGTCGACGGGCAACGGATTTTACCGCCCAGCCCGCCACGCCCGCAGGTCCAACGCGCAGTGCGGTCAGCAACATCAGTTTGCCGACCAGCTTCAGGCCGGGTTTGACATTGCGGTTTACCTGTTGCCAGTGTCTATTCATATTCACCTCTTAAAGCTGACGAAAACGGCTACGCAGCGAGAACGTATCGGATGTGACATAACGCTCCATCTGGCGCAAACGGCTCTCGCCTGCGGCCAACTGGGCATCTACCGCATCCAGCAACTCGCTGTTGCTGGCCGGAACTTCACCTTCAGTGTAGTTATCCGGCAGCGGATCGAGCGCAAAATAGAGCGCGATATAGGCGACGACGACAAAGAAAAAGAGGCCAAACAGCATCGCCAGCACGGTGATGATACGCACCAGTCTGACCTGGATATCGAGATATTCCGCGATACCGGCGCAGACGCCGCCGAGCTTACCGCGCTGCGGAATACGCCATAATTTTTTATTCAGATTGAGGGTAGCCATCAGCGATCTCTCCAGTTTGGATGTTCTGCATCCAGAATATCTTCCAGCGCCTGAATGCGTTCGCGCATGCGCGTTGCTTCATCCGTCAGTTGCAGCAAACGTTGCTGCTCGTTCTGGTTAAGTGCACCGCGTGAAGCGCGGTTGTTGTAGTGCAGCCATAACCAGACCGGTAAAACAAACAGAATGAATAATGTCAGGGGTATAGCCAGAAAAAGCGTGCTCATGTGTACTCCTTACAGGGATGCCAGCGGCATCTTCTGATGCCGCCGCTCGTTATTATTGGTTGTCCTGTTTCATTCTGGCTTTCAGTTGCGCCAGTTGCTCGCTGATTTCATCATCTGCCTGCAGATCGGCAAACTGCTGATCCAGCGGTTTTTGCTTACCAAAACCGTGGCTTTCCGCTTCGGCTTCCATCTGGTCGATACGACGCTCGAAGGACTCAAAGCGTGCCATCGCTTCATCCATTTTGCCGCTGTCGAGCTGACGGCGCACATCGCGCGAGGAGCTTGCCGCCTGGTGACGCAGCGTCAGCGCCTGCTGGCGGGCGCGGGTTTCGCTCAGTTTGTTCTCCAGCTCGCCAATCTCTTTCTTCATGCGCGCCAGGCTTTCGTCAACCAGCGTCACTTCCTGCTCCAGCGTCTCGATAAGCGTGGTCACTTTCTGTTTTTCGATCAGCGCCGCACGCGCCAGATCCTCTTTCTCTTTACGCAGCGCCAGTTCGGCTTTCTCCTGCCATTCGGCTTGCTGCGCGCTCGCCTGCTCAATACGGCGCGTTAACTGTTTCTTTTCAGCCAGCGCACGTGCAGAGGTGGAACGCACTTCAACCAGCGTGTCTTCCATCTCCTGGATCATCAGGCGGACCAGTTTTTGCGGATCTTCCGCTTTCTCCAGCAGCGAGTTGATGTTGGCGTTCACGATGTCGGCAAAACGAGAAAAAATACCCATAATCTAATCCTCTTGATTTCTGTTATCGGGCTGAGCCCTGCTGCCTGATTAATACAATCTCCGTGCCAACTTTTCATCTTCTTGATTATAAAGGGAATGAATGATTTTACCTTAACCATAACTTAGACTAGAGTGGTTAAAGAGACCAACTTGTGGCGAATTTCATCATGGCAGAACAGAAAGATAACCTTCTTGGCGAAGCCAACAGCTTTATTGAGGTGCTGGAACAGGTTTCCCGCCTTGCACCGATCGATAAACCGGTGCTGATTATCGGCGAGCGCGGCACCGGTAAAGAGCTGATTGCCAACCGCCTGCACTACCTCTCCTCGCGCTGGCAGGGGCCGTTTATCTCCTTAAACTGCGCGGCGCTGAATGAAAACTTGCTCGACAGCGAACTGTTTGGTCATGAAGCGGGCGCCTTTACCGGTGCGCAGAAGCGCCACCCTGGCCGCTTTGAGCGCGCCGACGGCGGCACGCTGTTTCTGGATGAGCTGGCAACCGCGCCGATGCTGGTGCAGGAGAAATTGCTACGAGTGATTGAGTATGGCGAGCTGGAGCGCGTCGGCGGCAGCCAGCCGCTGCAGGTTAATGTGCGGCTGGTGTGCGCCACCAACGCCGATCTGCCGCAGATGGTGCAGGAAGGAACCTTTCGCGCCGACCTGCTCGACCGGCTGGCCTTTGATGTGGTGCTGTTACCGCCGCTGCGCCAGCGCCAGAGCGACATCATGCTGATGGCTGATCATTTCGCCATCCAGATGTGCCGCGAGCTGCATATGCCGCTCTTTCCCGGCTTTACGGAGCATGCCCGCGACGTGCTGATGAACTATGGGTGGCCGGGAAACATCCGCGAACTGAAAAACGTGGTGGAGCGATCGGTCTACCGTCACGGCAGCAGCGATACGCCGCTGGACACTATTATCCTCGACCCTTTCCGCCGCGATGTGAGTGAGAAAGCGCCAGCGCCGAGGCAAGAAAATAGCGCAACTTCGCTGCCAGAGCTGCCGCTGGACCTGCGACAGTTTCAGCTCGATCAGGAGAAAAACCTGCTCGAGCAGAGCCTGCAACAGGCCGAATTTAATCAGAAACGGGCGGCAGAGCGGCTTGGTTTAACCTATCACCAGCTACGCGCACTGCTGAAAAAGCATCAAATACGCTGAAATCGTCGACAATAACAGCAGTTGTCCGCAGACATTTGTACGTAGCCCAGGTAAGTGCGATACACTTTGCCCATTATTTTAAAACCGTTGAAAAAATCATGCGTCTGGTTTTCTCTTCCCTGCTTTTCACCGCACTGCTGGCGACCGGTACGGCTCAGGCTGCGCCCGCGGCCACGTCAGATATCCGCGAAAGTGGCTTTGTCTATTGCGTGAATGGCCAGGTTAATACCTTTAACCCGCAAAAAGCGAGCAGCGGGCTGATTGTCGACACCCTCGCCGCGCAGCTCTACAGCCGCCTGCTGGATGTTGACCCTTATACTTATCGTCTGGTGCCGGAGCTGGCGGAGAGCTGGGAGGTGCTGGATAACGGCGCGACCTACCGGTTTCGCCTGCGCAGCGGCGTCAATTTCCAGCATACCGCGTGGTTTACCCCCACCCGGACGCTGAATGCCGACGACGTGGTCTTTACCTTCCAGCGCATTTTCGATCGCCACCATCCATGGCATAACGTCAATGGCGACAGCTTCCCCTATTTCGACAGCCTGCAATTTGCCGACTCGGTGGAGAGCGTGCGTAAGCTGGATAACCGCACCGTCGAGTTTCGCCTGAAAAAGCCGGATGCCTCCTTCTTATGGCATCTCGCTACCCACTACGCCTCGGTGATGTCGGCAGAATATGCCGCGCAATTGCAAAAAATCGACCGCCAGGAGCTGATTGACCGCCAGCCGGTCGGCACCGGGCCGTTCCAGCTGGATGAGTATCGCGCCGGGCAGTATGTTCGGTTACAACGTCACGAAAAGTTCTGGCTCGGCAAACCGCTGATGCAACAGGTGGTGGTCGATCTCGGCTCGGGCGGTACCGGACGTTTATCGAAACTGCTCACCGGCGAGTGCGATGTGCTGGCGTGGCCTGCTGCCAGCCAGTTAACCATTTTGCGTGACGACCCGCGGCTGCGTTTAACCCTGCGCCCGGGGATGAACATTGCCTATCTGGCGTTTAACACCAACAAACCGCCGCTCAATAACCCGGCGGTGCGCCACGCGTTAGCCCTGTCGATCAATAATCAGCGCCTGATGCAGTCGATCTATTACGGCACGGCGGAAACTGCGGCGTCGATCCTGCCTCGCGCCTCCTGGGCGTACGATAACGATGCCAAAATTACCGAATATGACCCGAAACAGGCCCGCGAGCGCCTGAAAGCGCTGGGGCTGGAGAACCTCACCCTGCAACTGTGGGTGCCAACCAGCTCGCAGCCCTGGAACCCCAGCCCGCTGAAAACCGCCGAACTGATTCAGGCAGATATGGCGCAGGTGGGTGTAAAAGTGGTGATTGTGCCGGTTGAGGGGCGCTTCCAGGAGGCGCGCCTGATGGATATGAACCACGACTTGACGCTCACCGGCTGGGCGACGGACAGTAACGATCCGGACAGCTTCTTCCGCCCGCTGTTGAGCTGTGCGGCGATTGATTCACAAACCAACTTTGCTCACTGGTGCCAGCGCGAGTTTGATGAGGTGCTGCAAAAAGCGCTCGCCTCGCAGCAGCTGGCATCGCGCATCGATGAGTATGATGAAGCCCAGCAGATCCTCGCCCGGGAACTGCCGGTGCTGCCGCTCGCCTCCTCCCTGCGCCTGCAGGCATACCGGTACGATATTAAAGGCCTGGTGCTGAGCCCGTTCGGCAGCGCCTCTTTCGCTGGCGTGTCGCGGGATAAAAAAGAGGTGTCGCCGTGATTATTTTTACTTTGCGTCGTTTGCTGCTGCTGCTGGTCACCCTCTTTTTACTGACCTTTGTTGGCTTCAGCCTGAGCTACTTTACCCCCCATGCGCCTTTACAGGGCGCGACGCTGTGGAATGCGTGGATCTTCTGGTTTAACGGTCTGCTGCACTGGGATTTTGGCGTCTCGAGCATTAATGGACAGCTGATCTCCGAGCAGTTGCAGGAAGTTTTCCCGGCGACGATGGAGCTCTGTATCCTCGCCTTTGGCTCGGCGTTACTGGTCGGTATTCCGGTGGGGATGCTGGCGGGCGTCATGCGTGGCCGCTGGCAGGATAAAGCCATCAGCGCCGTCGCGCTGCTCGGCTTCTCCATTCCGGTCTTCTGGCTGGCGCTGCTGCTTACCCTCTTCTTCTCTCTCAATCTCGGCTGGCTGCCGGTCTCCGGGCGTTTTGATCTGCTGTATGAAGTGAAAACTGTTACCGGTTTTTCACTGATTGATGCCTGGATTTCTGACTCGCCGTGGCGCGATGAGATGCTGATGAGCGCTCTGCGTCACGTCATCCTGCCAGTGGTGACGCTGGCGGTGGCGCCGACCACCGAAGTGATCCGCCTGATGCGTATCAGCACCATTGAGGTCTTTGAGAAAAACTACATTAAAGCAGCGGCGACGCGCGGCTTGTCCCGCTTTACCATTCTGCGCCGCCATGTGCTGCACAATGCCCTGCCGCCGGTGATCCCGCGTCTGGGTCTGCAATTCTCCACCATGCTGACGCTGGCGATGATCACTGAAGTGGTCTTTAGCTGGCCGGGGCTGGGCCGCTGGCTGATCAACGCTATCCGCCAGCAGGATTATGCCGCGATCTCCGCCGGCGTGATGGTTATCGGTTCATTAGTGATTATCGTCAACGTGCTCTCCGATATTCTTGGCGCGCTGGCGAACCCGTTAAAACATAAGGAATGGTATGCCTTACGATAGCGTCTACAGCGAAAAACGTGCGCCCGGCGCGCTGCGTACCGCGTGGCGCCACTTTTATGGCGATCCCACGGCGATGATCGGCCTCTATGGCTGCGGCGCGCTGGCGCTGCTCTGCCTGTTCGGTCACTGGTTCGCCCCTTACGGCATCGACCAGCAGTTTCTCGGCTATCAACTCCTGCCGCCGTCGTGGTCGCGCTACGGCGATGTGTCGTTTTTCCTCGGCACCGACGATCTCGGCCGCGATGTGCTAAGCCGCCTGCTGAGCGGCGCGGCGCCTACTGTTGGCGGCGCATTTCTGGTTACGCTCGCTGCCACGGTGTGCGGGCTGCTGCTCGGCGTGTTCGCCGGGGCAACGCACGGGCTGCGTTCGGCGGTGCTGAACCATATTCTCGATACCCTGCTTTCGCTGCCAACCCTGCTGCTGGCGATTATTGTGGTGGCCTTTGTTGGCCCGCATCTCTCTCATGCGATGTTTGCCGTCTGGCTGGCGCTGCTGCCGCGCATGGTGCGCTCGGTCTACAGCCTGGTGCATGACGAGCTGGAAAAAGAGTATGTCGTTGCCGCCCGTCTCGATGGCGCGTCAACGATGAATATTTTGTGGTACGCCATTCTGCCGAATATCACTGCCGGTATGGTGACAGAGATTACCCGCGCGCTGTCGATGGCAATCCTTGATATTGCCGCGCTGGGCTTTCTCGATCTCGGCGCGCAGCTCCCCTCCCCGGAGTGGGGCGCGATGCTGGGCGATGCGCTGGAGCTGATCTATGTTGCGCCGTGGACAGTGATGCTGCCGGGCGCGGCAATTATGGTGAGCGTGCTGCTGGTTAACGTGCTGGGCGATGGCATCCGTCGCGCCATCACTGCGGGGGTGGAGTAATGCCGCTTCTTGATATCCGTAACCTGACTATTGAAGTCAAAACCGGTTCTGAATGGGTGAAAGCAGTCGACCGCGTCAGCCTGACCCTCGCCGAGGGGGAAATTCGCGGGCTGGTGGGTGAATCAGGCTCTGGTAAAAGCCTGATTGCGAAAGCGATCTGTGGCGTTACCAAGGATAACTGGCGCGTCACGGCGGACCGTATGCGCTTTGATGATATCGACCTGATGCGCCTCTCGGCGCGCGAGCGGCGCAAACTGCTTGGTCACAACGTGTCGATGATTTTCCAGGAGCCGCAATCCTGTCTTGATCCCTCCGAGCGTGTCGGCAAGCAGCTGATGCAAAACATCCCGCGCTGGACCTTTAAAGGCAAATGGTGGCAGCGCATGGGCTGGCGCAAACGCCGGGCGATTGAGCTGCTGCATCGCGTTGGTATTAAAGATCATAAAGATGCGATGCGCAGTTTCCCTTATGAGCTGACGGAGGGCGAGTGTCAGAAAGTGATGATCGCCATTGCGCTGGCCAACCAGCCGCGCCTGCTGATTGCCGATGAACCGACCAACGCCATGGAGCCGACCACCCAGGCGCAGATTTTCCGCCTGCTCGACCGGCTGAACCAGAACAACAACACGACCATCATTTTGATCAGCCATGATTTGCAGATGCTGAGCAAGTGGGCCGATCGTATCAATGTGATGTACTGCGGGCAGACGGTCGAGACCGCGCCGAGCGAAGATCTGATCGCCACGCCGCATCACCCCTATACCCAGGCACTGATCCGCGCTATCCCCGATTTTGGCAGCGCGATGCCGCATAAAAGCCGCCTGAATACGCTGCCAGGCGCGATCCCGCTGCTTGAGCATCTGCCGATTGGCTGCCGTCTTGGGCCGCGCTGCCCTTATGCCCAGCGCAAATGTATTGAAACGCCGCGGCTTGCAGGACCGCGTAATCACCTGTTTGCCTGCCATTTCCCGCTGAATATGGAGAGTGAGTGAGATGGTTGAAACCTTGCTTGAAGTGCGCAACCTGAGCAAAACTTTTCGCTACCGTACCGGCTGGTTCCGCCGCCAGACCGTGGAAGCGGTCAAGCCGCTCAGCTTTACCCTGCGTGAACGGCAGACGCTGGCGATTATTGGCGAGAACGGCTCCGGAAAATCGACGCTGGCGAAAATGCTGGCGGGAATGATTGCCCCTACCGCCGGTGAACTGGTGATTGACGATAAGCCGCTGCATTACGGCGATTACACCTTCCGTAGCCAGCATATCCGCATGATTTTTCAGGATCCGACCACCTCGCTTAACCCGCGCCAGCGCTTGTCGCAGATCCTCGACTTCCCTCTGCGCCTGAATACCGATCTCGAGCCGGAAGCGCGGCGTAAGCGCATTCTGGAAACCCTGCGCATGGTCGGCCTGCTGCCGGATCATGTCAGCTATTACCCGCACATGCTGGCACCGGGGCAGAAACAGCGCCTTGGGCTGGCGCGTGCGCTGATCCTGCGCCCGAAAGTGATTATTGCTGACGAAGCGCTGGCCTCGCTCGATATGTCGATGCGTTCGCAGTTAATCAACCTGATGCTGGAATTACAGGAGAAACAGGGTATCTCTTATATTTATGTCACCCAGCATATCGGCATGATGAAACATATCAGCGATCAGGTACTGGTGATGCATCAGGGGGAAGTGGTTGAGCGCGGCAGCACTGCCGATGTGCTCGCCTCGCCGCTGCACGATCTCACTAAACGCTTAATTGCCGGCCACTTTGGCGAAGCATTAACCGCCGACGCCTGGCGAAAAGACCGCTGAGACCAAACCTTTCAGTGGTCGGATTAACGGAGACGGCGACTCATGATAGAATCGCCGCGTTTTAACGACGCTCGCCCCAACAGAGCCGCGAGCGCCACAACAATGAATATAAGGATTAAAGCTATGGGTTTTCTTTCCGGTAAGCGCATTCTGGTGACTGGCGTAGCCAGCAAACTCTCCATCGCATACGGCATCGCACAGGCTATGCATCGCGAAGGCGCGGAGCTGGCGTTCACCTACCAGAACGACAAGCTGAAAGGCCGTGTTGAAGAGTTTGCCGCCCAGCTGGGTTCCAGCATCGTGCTGGAGTGTGATGTGGCGCAAGATGAGAGCATCGACGCCCTGTTTACTGACCTGGCGAAAGTCTGGCCAAAATTTGACGGCTTCGTGCACTCCATCGGTTTCGCACCGGGCGATCAGCTGGACGGCGACTACGTTAACGCCGTAACCCGTGAAGGCTTCAAAATTGCCCACGACATCAGCTCCTACAGCTTTGTAGCGATGGCAAAAGCCTGCCGCGAAATGCTGAACCCGGGCTCCGCGCTGCTGACCCTCTCCTACCTGGGCGCAGAGCGCGCTATCCCGAACTACAACGTGATGGGTCTGGCGAAAGCCTCTCTGGAAGCGAACGTGCGCTATATGGCGAACGCGATGGGTCCGGAAGGCGTGCGCGTCAACGGCATCTCCGCCGGTCCGATCCGCACCCTGGCGGCTTCCGGTATCAAAGACTTCCGTAAAATGCTGGCACACTGCGAAGCGGTTACCCCGATTCGTCGCACCGTGACCATCGAAGACGTCGGCAACTCCGCGGCGTTCCTCTGCTCTGACCTCTCTGCCGGTATCTCCGGTGAAGTGGTTCACGTCGACGGCGGTTTCAACATCGCTGCGATGAACGAGCTGGAAATCAAATAATTCCCCAATGCCCCTTCTGCCGAAGGGGCGTTTTTTTATGCCTTTCTGATATTTGTTATCACCTAACAATCTTTTATCCCGCCTCCCCCTTACGCCAGGATTAAGCAGCACCACCGATCCGGCAAGCTAAGACCTGACGTCGTCCCCGGATCGCCACTTTGAGACCAAGGAACGACCATGGAACAACGCCGGATTGCAGGCAAAAGCCACTGGTATCATGAGACCCAGTCAAGCGCCAGCCGGGTACACGCGCTACCGTTGGTTCCCGAAGCCGCTACCGTTAATGACCCCTTTCTGCTCGACCTGACTGTGCCGGATGATCTGCATGGCGATGTCGAGGCCATTGCTGCGCCTGCACGCAAACTCTACGCCCTGCTCTTTCCGCAGCGGGTACAGACGACGCGGCTGCGTACCTTCAGCGCCTACGATCGGCTCAGCACCGCGCTCACCGTGGCGCAGGTGTTTGGCGTCCAGCGTTTATGCAACCACTACGCGGCACGGCTCGCTCCCCTCGCAGCACCCGACTCATCGCGCGAGAGCAACTGCCGGCTGGCGCAAATTACACAATATGCGCGTCAGCTTGCCGCTTCGCCGTCGGTGATTGATACCCGGGCCCGCCAGCAGCTCGAAGAGGTGGGCCTGACGCTGTTCGATATTGTGCTCTTCAACCAGATTGTCGGGTTTATCGCCTTCCAGGCGCGGGTGCTCGCCATTTTGCAGGCGCTGCTGGGACAACCAGTGCGCTATATTCCCGGCATGGAGACGCAGCCGCCCGCCGACGCCAGCCTGTTTGCCGATGAAAACGCGGGCTGGCAACCGGCGATTGAGGGGGTTGATCCCCGTATTTCAAACGCCGCGCAAATGGGCTCCCTTGCCCACTGGCAGCCGCTGCCCGAGCTGCGCCAGCTTGCGCCGCTACTGGCGCACGAGCATCTGCTGCTTAACGAGCTGGGCGAGATTTGCCAGCAGGTGAACGCCATTACGCCGAATAAAACGCTGGGCTGGCTGGTCGGGGCCTCTACAGCGCGGATCAATGGCAGCACCGGCTGTTTTGCTGAGCGGCTGCAGCGCGGCGTTCACGCCGCCGGACTACGGGAAGCGCTGCGCCAGGGCGAACCTGCCCTCAGCGCGTTTCTGGCCGATAACGATAAAGAGCGCTCGCTGGTGCAAGCGGTGCAGGTGCTGACCTGCGCGCCGGACAGATTCAGCCCCGCTCAGCTTGCAGCACTCTCAGATGCGGGTTTTAGCCCCCAGGTAGCATTCAGTCTGCTGCTGCGCTGCGCCCTGTGCGGCTGGATCAACCGGCTGAAGATCGCCCTCGGCGAGCCTGCGGCGTAAGGCTATAAACCGGGCGGCGCGCAGGAGATTTTGCTGAAAGAGCGCTTGCTGCAACAGGCGGAATCGCGTAAAACTGTCAGCCGCTCTTTTAGCCACGAAAATAGATGATTATGCTCCAAGATAACCCGCTGCTCGCGCAGCTTAAACAGCAGCTCCACTCTCAGACACCGCGTGCAGAAGGTGTTGTTAAAGGCACCGAGAAAGGCTTCGGATTTCTGGAAGTCGATGCTCAAAAAAGCTATTTCATCCCGCCGCCGCAGATGAAAAAAGTGATGCACGGCGATCGTATTGTTGCCGTTATTCACACGGAAAAAGAGCGCGAAAGCGCGGAGCCGGAAACGCTGGTCGAGCCTTTTCTGACCCGTTTCGTGGGCAAAGTGCACAAGAAAGATGACCGCCTGTCGATTGTGCCGGATCATCCTTTACTCAAAGACTCCATCCCCTGCCGCGCCGCGCGTGGCGTGGAGCATGATTTTAAAGAGGGTGACTGGGCGGTCGCCGAGATGCGTCGTCACCCGCTGAAGGGCGATCGCGGCTTCTACGCGGAACTCACGCAATTTATCACCTTCTCCGATGACCACTTTGTGCCGTGGTGGGTAACGCTTGCCCGTCATAACCTCGAAAAAGAGGCGCCAAACGGTGTGGCAACAGAGATGCTCGATGATGGCCTGCAGCGTGTCGATTTGACCGCGCTTGATTTCGTCACCATCGACAGCGCCAGCACCGAAGATATGGATGATGCGCTTTATGCTGAAGAGCTGGCGGACGGCAAGCTGCAGCTGACCGTGGCGATTGCCGATCCTACCGCGTGGATTGCCGAAGGTAGCAAGCTTGACGATGCGGCGAAAATTCGCGCCTTCACCAACTACCTGCCGGGCTTCAACATTCCGATGCTGCCGCGCGAACTCTCCGACGATCTCTGCTCCCTGCGCGCGAACGAAGTGCGTCCGGCGCTGGTGTGCCGCATGACGCTGGACAGCGACGGCACGATTGAAGAGAACATTGAATTTTTCGCCGCCACCATCGAATCAAAAGCCAAACTGGCCTATGACGATGTCTCTGACTGGCTGGAAAACCGCGGTGAGTGGCAGCCTGTTAATGACGCCATCGCCTCGCAGATCCGTTTGCTGAAACGTGCCTGCGATCTGCGCGGCCAGTGGCGTCAGACCCATGCGCTGGTGTTTAAAGACCGTCCGGATTACCGCTTTGTACTGGGCGAAAAAGGCGAAGTGCTGGATATCGTTGCCGAGCCGCGCCGCATTGCCAACCGCATCGTTGAAGAGTCGATGATTGCCGCCAACATCTGCGCCGCGCGCGTGCTGCGCGACAAGCTGGGCTTTGGTATCTACAACGTCCATTTAGGTTTTGACCCGGCGAACAGCGAGCAACTGGTGGCGATGCTGAAAACCCACGGCGTTGAAGTGAATGCTGAAGAAGTATTGACGCTGGAAGGCTTCTGCAAACTGCGCCGTGAACTCGACGCGCAGCCTTCCGGGTTCCTCGACAGCCGCATTCGTCGTTTCCAGTCCTTCGCCGAAATCAGCATCAATCCAGGCCCGCACTTTGGCCTGGGGCTGGATGCTTACGCGACCTGGACCTCGCCGATCCGTAAGTATGGCGATATGGTCAACCACCGCCTGCTGAAAGCGATCATCAAAGGTGAAACGCCGGTGCGTCCGCAGGATGAGACTACCGTGCAGATGGCGGAGCGTCGTCGCCTGAACCGCATGGCCGAGCGCGATGTCGGCGACTGGCTCTATGCCCGTTTCCTGCAAAACAAAGCCGGCACCGACACCCGCTTCGCGGCAGAGATTATCGATGTCAGCCGTGGCGGCATGCGCGTTCGCCTGGTGGATAACGGTGCGGTCGCCTTTATCCCTGCCCCGTTCATTCATGCCGTGCGTGATGAGCTGGTGTGCAGCCAGGAGAGCGGCACCGTGCAGATCAAAGGTGAAGTGGTGTTCAAAGTGACGGATGTCATTGATGTCACCATCGCCGAAGTGCGCATGGAAACCCGCAGCGTGATCGCCCGTCCGGTGATGTAACGCTTCTACGCTCCTTCCCGTTCGGGAGGGAGCGCTTTTCTACCAATATATCGCGCATTTTTAAGCACTTTCCCTCCCACAAATAGCGAAAACCGACCACACTTCTCATCATGCAGCGGTTTGTTTACCGCCCACATTTGCGTGCGGCAGCCGTCTCTGCTTTTCCACACCAGGTAACGCTTTACTCAACACTCCTATAAAAACAATACGTTAACGGAGAACCGTCCTGTTATTAACGGCGGTTGTCGGTCATCAACAGGTGCCCGTCCTGTGGCGGGTAGGTTGGGAGAACGCATGAGAGAGACGCAGGAACAGAGCGTGCTGTTTCGCTATCTGGGTTCACACAGTCCTTACTGGCGGCTTACGGCTGACAGCAACGCCCTGCATTTCGCCCCTGAAGAGCATGCCGATACGACGCAGGTGGTCGCGCTGACCGATGAGCAGGCGGCGCAGATCCGCGCGATGACGGTGATCACCTCCAGCCTGACCATGCCCCTCACCCTGTTTGGCGAAGAGGTGACGGTTCACCTTGTCGGGCGCAAAATTACCCGTAACGCCTGGGCGGGTAGCGTATCGGCATGGGACGATACCCAGGCAGTCGCTCGCGATCTGGTGCAGGGTCTCTCCTTTGCAGAGCAGGTGGTGTCGGAAGCCAATTCAGTGATTGTCATCCTTGACCGGCTGGGCAACATTCAGCGTTTTAACCGCCTGAGCGAAGAGTACACCGGCCTGAAAGAGCACGAAGTGATTGGGCAAAACGTCTTTAAGCTGTTTATGAGCCGCAGCGAAGCGGCGGCCTCAAAGCGCAACATCACCCAATTTTTCCGCGATGGATCTTCTTATGAAGTGGAGCGCTGGGTAAAGACGCGCAAAGGCCAGCGGCTGTTTATCTTTCGCAATAAGTTTGTGCACAGCGGCAGCGGCAAAAATGAGGTTTACCTTATCTGCTCCGGTACCGACATTACCGAGGAGCGCCACGCCCAGGAGCGGCTGCGGGTGCTGGCGAATACCGATACCGTTACCGGTTTACCCAATCGCAACGCTATCCAGGATCGCATCAGCGATGCGATTGCTGCGCGCGGCGACACCCAGGTCGGCGTGGTCTATCTCGACCTCGATAACTTTAAAAAAGTGAACGATGCCTACGGGCATATGTTTGGCGACCAGCTGCTGCAGGCCGTTGCGCTGGCCATATTAGGCTGTCTTGATGAGGGCCAGGTGCTGGCGCGTCTTGGCGGCGATGAGTTTATCGTGCTGGCGACGAATACCTCGCAAATGGCGCTGGAAGCGATGGCCTCGCGCATTTTGTGCCGGCTGCGCGCGCCGTTCCGTATCGGGCTGATTGAGATCTACTCCGGCTGCTCGATTGGTATCGCCCTCGCCCCTGAACATGGCAACGATCGCGAAAACCTGATCCGCAATGCCGATACCGCGATGTATACCGCTAAAGAGAACGGTCGCGGCAAGTTTTGCGTGTTTTGCGCCGAGATGAACCAGCGGGTGTTTGAGTACCTTTGGCTCGACACCAATCTGCGCAAAGCGCTGGATAAAGAGCAACTGGTGATTCACTACCAGCCGAAAGTGAATCGGGATGGCGAAGTGCGCAGCCTCGAAGCGCTGGTGCGCTGGCAGTCGCCCGAACGCGGGTTGATCCCACCGCTCGATTTTATCTCCTACGCCGAAGAGTCCGGCCTGATTGTGCCGCTCGGCCGCTGGGTAATGCTGGATGTGGTACGGCAAGTGGCGCAATGGCGCGACCAGGGGATTAACCTGCGCGTGGCGGTGAATGTTTCTGCCCGACAGCTGGCCGATCAGACCATCTTTAGCGATCTGAAACGGGCGCTCAGCGAGCTTCATTTTGCTGACTGTCCGATTGATGTTGAATTGACCGAAAGCTGCATAATCGAAAACGAAGCGCTGGCGCTCTCGGTGATCCAGCAGTTCAGCGCGTTGGGATCGCAGGTGCATCTGGATGACTTTGGTACCGGTTACTCCTCACTGTCACAACTGGCGCGCTTTCCGCTTAACGCCATCAAACTCGACCAGAGTTTCGTGCGCGATATTCATCAACAACCGATTTCGCAATCGCTGGTGCGCGCGATTGTCGCGGTGGCGGCGGCGCTTAACCTGCAGGTGATTGCGGAAGGGGTTGAGAGTGCGCAGGAGGATGCGTTTTTGACCGACAACGGCGTCCATGAGCGGCAGGGGTTTCTGTTCGCCAGACCGATGCCCGCTGCCGCGTTTGAACGTTGGTTTACACGCTACCAGCCACGCAAGGCGCGTTAACCGGCTTTACTGAGCGCAACCGCCGTATGGCGGTTTTGCAACAGCACCAGGCGCTCCATATAGGCGATATCTTTCGCTTGCAGGCAGAAGGCGGCATCTACCCAATCTTCCGTGATATCCATTAGCTCACTGCGTGGCAGTTGCAGCACACGCTGACGCGCTCTGAGCATCGCCCGCACGCCATTCAGGCGGGGTTGCAGCGTATCGATAAAGGTACGCACGGCCATAAAGCCTTGTCCCTCTTCAAACGCGATATCGACCAGCCCTTTTGGCGCATACCATTCCGCCGAATGGGACTCCCCTTTGTAGATAAGCTCTTCCGCCAGTTTCATCCCTGCGCGGCGCGTGACTAATGAGTAGGCTCCCATGCCGGGAAAGAGATTAAAGGCGATCTCCGGGAAACCGAGACGCGCATCGCGCTGCGCCAGCACAAAATGGTGCGCCAGCGCGGCTTCAAACCCACCGCCGAGCGCGCTCCCTTCGATCATCGCCAGCGAAATTGCGCCAGTATCAAAACCGCGTGAAGCGGCATGCACACAGTCAACGCAGGCGCGGGCATAAGCGCGCAACGCTTCGCGCCGCCCGTTTTTGATGCACTCGACAAAAAAGTGCAGATCGCCGCCGGTGTTGAACATACCGGGAACCAGCGATCCGGTGACCCAGAAGTCGACGGCAAATCCGCTCTGCCTGACCAGCCAGGAGAGGTTCATGATCTCCTCAATCAGTTGGTGGTTGAAGCAGGGACGCGGCCTGGCGCGCAGCATCATCCACACGGTGCGCCGCTCCTCTTCGTAAAAACCTGAGAGTTGCGTGAAACGTTGTTCATCGGTAAAGAGTTTGCAGGTCGGTTGATTACTTATCGTCATTGCGTATTCCTCCAGATAGTGCGCGTTGCGCGCCTGAAAAGACTACGTCACGCGCTGAACCGACCACGGGCGGAGAGATGAATATATACTTCATGCAGAGAAGCCGTTGAGATGCGCTTTTTTCCCTTCTCTTTTTAAACGCTTTTCTGCATCATTGAATTTATTCGTTTTTCGATATGAAGGTGAAGGTATGGCAGAGATCGATGTAAAACAGCTGGCCGCCCGGATCGATACCGTGCTTGATATTCTGGTGGCCGGAGATTATCAGTCCGCTATCCGTAATCTGGAAATTCTTAAGACGGAGTTGCGGGATCTCGATAACAGCGACCAGTCCCCCCATTCAGGCACGCAGAAAACGCCCTGGGAAATTTAAGTAATCTCTTTTCGCCATGACGCGGCAGCCGGGAATGCCACCGCAGTCGTGGCGATTTACATTCGCGCGAAAGATAAAAAGTGTGGCTATGAATTCCCGACAACAACTTATTTTGCAAACGGTCATCGACAAAGGTCAGATGAGCGTCGCCGATCTTGCTCGCATGACCGGCGTTTCTGAAGTGACGATTCGCCAGGATCTGAATACGCTGGAAAAGCAGAGCTATTTACGTCGCACCCACGGGTTTGCCGTGCCGCTCGACAGCGAAGACGTCGAAACACGCATGCTGACTAACTATGCCGTTAAGCGCGAGCTGGCTGACTTTGCCGCCTCGCTGGTCAGCGCCGGTGAAACAGTGTTTATTGAGAACGGTAGCAGCAACGCCCTTCTCGCCCGCAAGCTTGGCGAGCAGCGGGACATCACCATCATTACGGTCAGCAGCTATATTGCGCATCTGCTTAAATCGGCGCAGTGCGAAGTGATTCTGCTCGGCGGCATTTACCAGAAAAAGAGCGAAAGCATGGTGGGGCCGCTGACGCGCCAGTACATCTCCCAGGTCCATTTCAGCAAAGCCTTTATCGGCATTGATGGCTGGCAGCCGGAAACGGGCTTTACCGGGCGCGATATGATGCGCACCGATGTGGTGAACGCGGTGCTGGAAAAAGGCAGCGAGGCGATTGTGCTGACGGACAGCTCAAAATTTGGCGTCGTACACCCTTACACGCTTGGCCCGGTTGACCGCTTTCAGCGGGTGATTACAGATGACGCCATTTCCGCTGAGGCACAGCGCCAGCTTAAAGAAGCGGGGTTAATTATCGATATAGTTCAAACTCCAACCAACGCCTGATCCCTTTGCCCGCCAGGGCGGGCTATCTCTCTCTTTTCTGAGACGATTCTGAGCATTTTATTAAGAGTTTTTACCTGGTTTGTTGCGTGCCGCTGCGTAAAATTATTATCAGCGATATAACAGGGAGTAATTATCACTCAGGTGATTGCATTACCCCCTGCGCAGCAAGGTTTCACGGAAGATCTTTGAGATTATTTCTAAGACTATACTTAGAGAGCCTCTGGTTCCGTGAATCGATTATTCAGGAGAAAGTATGATGATGTTAACAAGTAAAAAAATGGCCGCGGCAGTACTGGCAGTTACCCTGGCAATGTCTCTGAGTGCTTGTGGTCACTGGGATAAACGTTCTCGTAACACCGCGATTGGCGCGGGTGCGGGTGCGCTTGGTGGTGCTGTATTAACAGACGGCAGCACGCTCGGCACGCTGGGCGGCGCGGCAGTCGGCGGTATTATTGGCCATCAGGTCGGTAAATAATTAGTCGGTACTACGGCAAATAAATATCAAGAAATCTACTTTCTTTCAGGTCTGATTTAAAAAACAGGTAAATAAAAGGCCGCGTGAATAACGCGGCCTTTCTTTTTTAGCCACCGGCAAGTTTTACTTTCATGCCTTTTGCTTCCAGCAGTGTTTTCAGCAGGTCGCGTTTATCACCCTGAATCTCAATAACACCCTCTTTCACCGCCCCGCCGCAGCCGCATTTTTTCTTTAGCTCTGCTGCCAGTTTGGTTAGCGCCTCGTCATCAAGATCGATGCCGGTGATTAGACAGACGCCTTTGCCTTTACGTCCGCTGGTCTGGCGCTGGATACGCACAATGCCATCGCCTTTTGGGCGCTCTACGGGCGCTTTCTCTTCATCAATGCGCCCGGTTTCGGTGGAGTAGACCAGACGGTTGTTGTTATCGCTCATGCTCTCCCCTTGCCTAACGAGGCGTTGATTGCTTTCAGGGTTTGCGCCGGATCGGCAGATTGCGTAACCGGGCGGCCAATTACCATATAATCAACACCGGCCTGCAACGCCTGCTCGGGCGTCATAATCCGGCGCTGATCGCCTGCGTCGCTGCCCTGCGGGCGAATACCCGGCGTGACCAGTTTAAAGGCGTGCCCAAGCTCGCTTTTGAAACGCACCGCTTCCTGCGCCGAGCAGACCACGCCATCAAGCCCACACTGCTGAGTGAGACGCGCCAGGCGTTCGGCATGCTCCGCAGGCGTGGCGGTAATGCCGATATCCTGTAAATCGCTCGCTTCCATGCTGGTTAACACGGTAACCGCAATCAGCAGCGGTGCATCTGCGCCAAATGGTAACAGCGCCTCTTTGGCTGCGGTCATCATGCGCGCGCCGCCCGAGGCGTGGACGTTGACCATCCAGACGCCAAGATCGGCCGCCGCTTTTACCGCATGCGCCGTGGTATTGGGAATGTCGTGAAATTTCAGATCGAGGAAGATATCGAACCCGCGTTGCTGTAACTCACGCACGAACTGCGGCCCGAAGAGCGTGAACATCTCTTTGCCCACTTTCAGCCGGCAATCGCGCGGATCGATGCGGTCTACAAAAGCCAGGGCGCTGTCGCGGTTGGCGTAATCGAGGGCGACAACGACCGGAGAGTCGGTAACCGCGCGGGAAGTCGATAAAGCAGTGGACGTCATGATCAGACCTTCTGAAATGAGGGCACCCGCTCAGGCGCAAAATGGATAAACGGGCAGCATTCTACCTGCGCCGCGAGCGAAATGACAGTTTCCCTTACCTGCAAAGCGCTGACCGCACAGGAGTTGATGAAACCGTCTTAGAAAATCTTCTAAGTATGTTGTAACTAAAAAAGGCGGTTTTAAAAAATTACTGGCCGTCGAGGCCGCGGATCGGTTTAACCGTCGACCAGGCGCGGCAGGATGGGCAGTGCCAGTACATGGTATAGGCCGTAAAACCGCATTTGTGGCAGCGATAACGCGGCTTGCTGCGTACCTGCTCGCCTACCATCTCGCGCAGCACCATCAGGCTCTCTTTCGCGCGCCCCTCTTCCGCTTCGTTGAGGTGATAGTCCATCAGTTTGTGGAACACACGCATAGTCGGATGACGTTGCAGCTGCCGCGTGACGTATCCCTGCGCGGCATCTGCCCCCTCACGGCGCTCAACGATCTCTGCCAGCATCAGTTCGGCGGCAGCACCGGTATTCTCCTCGACGCAACGCTGCAGGAAAGCGGCCCACTCGTCGGTTTTACCCAACTGCAGGTAGCAGGTTTGCAGCATCTCCAGCGTTTCGCTGACCAGGTCTTTATCCTGATCGATCACCTTCAGCAGGCTCTCTACCGCTTTCGCGTAATCACCGCTGGCCATAAAGACACGCCCCATCATGATAGAGACGCGCGCGCTATCGCGATCGGCTGCTGCGCCCTTCTTCAGCAGCGCCATGGCGCGATCCATATCTTCATTGCCCATCTGCTGCAGCGCTAACTCGCAATAGAAGTGGGCAATTTCACCGCGCTGCTTATCTTTACCGAGCTTCACAAGGCGTTCAGCGACGTCGATCGCTTTCTGCCATTCGCTGGTCGCCTGGTAGATCTGCAGCAGTTGTTGCAGCGCGCTGACGCGAAAATCGGTCTCATCCACCAGTTGGTTAAACATATCTTCGGCGCGATCGTACATACCGGCCGCCATATAATCGCGGCCAAGCTGCTGCACCGCTAACAGGCGCTGATCGTAAGAGAGGGAGGCGCTCTCCATCAGGGTTTGATGGATGCGGATAGCGCGGTCAACTTCGCCGCGCGAACGGAACAGATTGCCGAGAGTAAGGTGCGCCTCAACCGTGCCGGTATCCTCTTTCAGCATATCGAGAAAGAGGTCTACCGCTTTATCCTGTTGATTGCTCAGTAAAAGGTTAACCCCGGCAACGTATTCACGCGACAGCCGGTTAGCCTCATCCTGTTTAGTTTGTTGAGCATTTCTGCGCCCCATGTACCAGCCATAGGCCGCTGCGACAGGCAACAACAGAAACAGCAACTCCAGCATAAAATATTATTCCTTCACCGCCGGCGTGCCGGGCGTAACCGGAACGTCCGCGGCGGGGGCAATCTGCTGCTCGAGGCGTTTGATTTTACGCTCTGCACGAGCGAGAGAAACACGCACGCGTAACCAGAAGAGACCGCAAATCAGCCAGCCGATCGCGAAGCCGGTAGCAAACAGCACGGCCAGCAGCGTAGAGATGCGATATTCACCCTGTGCAAGGAGATAATTAAACGTGACTTGCTGATCGTTTTGCGCACCAAGCGTAATCGACACGACAAAAATCGCTAACACCAGTAGAAAAATGAGTAAATATTTCACATTACATCCCGTTATGTGGTTCGTGCGATGAATTTATGTGCAACTGACTGCCACAAGCCTTATAAACTACCATTTTAGCGCCCGCCGCGAAATGGGGAT
The DNA here is from genome assembly GCF_001975225.1 of Kosakonia cowanii JCM 10956 = DSM 18146. Classification (NCBI taxonomy): domain Bacteria; kingdom Pseudomonadati; phylum Pseudomonadota; class Gammaproteobacteria; order Enterobacterales; family Enterobacteriaceae; genus Kosakonia; species Kosakonia cowanii. The sequence goes on from NZ_CP019445.1 coordinate 3,677,334, forward strand.
GCATAATGTTAATTTCTGATTTGCGGCCAAAATGATGGAAATCAAGTCTCGCTGTCACGCTCGACGATCTCCGGTACCTCTTCCGCTGGCGGCGTGAGCGGCCCGCAGATGCGCTGCGCCAGCCATGTTGCCAGCGTAACCAGAATCCAGGAGATAAGCGTCGCGACCGCTAAATCGCGCGGCCAGTGCATGCCAAGCAACAGACGGCTGCCCATCACGCTCGTCGCCCAGGCGAGCAGAATCACGATAGTCCAGGTTCTTCTGCGCGGCCACAGCAGCCCGACGCCAAGCAATGCCCAGCTTGCCGCAAACATGGTGTGCCCGGACGGGAAAGCAAATCCGGTCTCTTTTTGCCAGTGGTGACGTAAAAACCCCGGAATATCATGCTGGCTGGCGAGCTGCTCTTTTACCAGCGCGCCGCGCTCCTTGCGCTTCAGGCTGTAGAAGTGATCGGTTGGGACAGCATGCTCTTTTTCCAGCCATAAGACGAAGGGGCGTGGCTCCTGCACCTGCCCTTTGACAAAGGATTTCACCCCCTGCCCGGCCACAATCGCGCAGCCGAGGATCACAAAGAGCATCAATGCGGCTTTCAGGCGAAAACGTAAGCACCACAGGAACCAGGCACAAAGTACAACGTGGGTGATAATGCCCCAGGGCTGCGTCACCGTTTCGGTCATCCAGAAGAGCACACGCAGCCACCAGTGGTTTTGCCCGGGCTCCCAGTGCCAGCCGGAGATCCAGACCGCCAGCGGCATAATTAATAAAATCGCCGCACCGGCGGTTGTTCGCTTAGCAATAGACAGCATCTCATCTCCTTGTGCGTAAGTGACACAATCATAACCGAAAAATGACAGTTTCGCTGAAACGGCGCATTTGTGCGTTTATGCGGTATTCACCGCGCAGATGTAGGCGTCGTCAGGCACCTTGTGGCAAAATGGCGCGACTCAGAAAACTTACAGGTTAACGGTGCGCGCTGCGCCCAAATAATCCGGAGATTCACATGCAACTTAAACGTGTGGCAGAAGCCAAACTGCCAACCCCATGGGGCGACTTCCTGATGGTGGGTTTTGAAGAACTGGCAACCGGACAGGATCATGTGGCCCTGGTGTATGGTGATATTTCCGGGCAGTTGCCCGTTCTCGCACGTGTGCACTCCGAGTGTTTAACCGGCGATGCGTTGTTCAGCCTGCGCTGCGACTGCGGCTTCCAGCTTGAAGCGGCGCTGAATCACATTGCTGAAGAGGGCCGCGGTGTCCTGCTCTATCATCGTCAGGAGGGCCGTAACATCGGCTTGCTGAATAAGATCCGCGCCTATGCGCTGCAGGATCAGGGCTATGACACCGTCGAAGCCAACCACCAGCTTGGCTTTGCCGCCGACGAGCGTGACTTCACCCTCTGCGCTGATATGTTCAAATTGCTGGCGGTGGATGAGGTACGTCTGCTGACCAATAACCCGAAGAAAGTGGAGATCCTGACCGAAGCCGGGATCAATATTGTCGAGCGCGTGCCGCTGATTGTGGGACGCAATCCGAAGAATGAGCACTATCTCGATACGAAAGCGGAAAAGATGGGACATCTGCTGAAGTAGTAAAAAAGGCCTGCATAAGCAGGCCTTTTTGTTTAGTTGAGCATATTACGGATCACATAGTGCAGGATGCCGTCGTTACGGTAGTACGTAAGCTCTGTCGAAGTATCAATACGGCAGCGGCACGGAATCACCTCTTGCGAGCCGTCGGCGCGCGTTAAGGTCACCGGCAGTTCGCCACCCGGTTTGATATTTTGCAGATCGGCAATATCCAGCCGCTCCTCCCCGGTCAGGCCAGCGTCTTACGCGTGACGCCCTGCGGGAACTCCAGCGGCAGGATCCCCATGCCAATCAGGTTCGAGCGGTGAATACGTTCGAAGGATTCGGCAATCACCACGCGAATGCCAAGCAGGCGCGGACCTTTCGCAGCCCAGTCACGGCTTGAGCCGGAGCCATACTCTTTCCCGGCGATCACCGCCAGCGGCGTGCCCTCTTGCTGATAACGCATCGCCGCGTCATAGATGGAGATCACTTCACTGCCCGGCAGGTGGCGCGTCATACCACCCTCAACGCCCGGGACCATCTCATTGCGAATACGGATATTGGCAAAGGTGCCGCGCATCATCACTTCATGGTTACCGCGACGCGACCCGTAGGAGTTGAAATCGCCCCGCTCCACGCCATGGCTTTGCAGATAGCGCCCTGCCGGGCTGTCCGCTTTGATACTGCCCGCCGGTGAGATATGGTCAGTAGTCACAGAGTCGCCCAGCATCGCAAGGATGCGTGCACCGTGAATATCCTCAACCGGTTTCGGCTCTGCCAGCATCTCGTCAAAGAATGGCGACAGACGGATATAGGTGGAGTCATCCTGCCAGCTGTAGGTATCGGAGCGCTCAACCTCGATCGATTTCCACTCGTCGGTGCCTTCAAACACCTCCGCATACTCTTTGCGGAACATATCGGTTGATACCTGCTCGACCGCGCGCGCAATCTCGGCGCTCGATGGCCAGATATCTTTCAGGTAGACCGGATCGCCTTTGCGATCGACCCCGAGCGGATCGGTGGCAAGGTTGATATTCATATTCCCGGCCAGCGCATAGGCGACAACCAGCGGCGGCGAAGCCAGCCAGTTGGTTTTCACCAGCGGGTGAATACGGCCTTCAAAGTTACGGTTACCCGACAGCACCGCGCCAACAGTCAAATCGCCTTCGCGAATCGCCTGCTCGATAGGTTCCGGCAGCGGGCCGGAGTTACCGATACAGGTTGTGCAGCCGTAGCCGACAAGGTTAAAGCCCAGCTCATCGAGGTATGGCGTTAAACGTGCCTGCGCCAGGTAGTCGGAGACCACTTTCGATCCCGGTGCCAGCGAGGCTTTCACCCACGGCTGGCGTTTCAGCCCGAGGGTTACCGCGTTCTTCGCCAGCAGGCCGGCAGCCATCAATACGCTGGGGTTAGAGGTGTTGGTGCAGGAGGTGATCGCAGAGATGACTACCGCGCCGTCCGGCAGCTCATATTGATGGCCTTTGTGAACATAGCTGACCGGTTTGCGATCTTTCTGCGCGGTGTTAAGTTCCAGCTCAGTGCTGGCGGCAAAGGCTTTCGGCACTTCATTAAGAGCTACGCGATCCTGCGGACGCTTCGGCCCGGCGATGCTCGCCTCAACCTCGCCCATATCAAGCGCCAGCGTGCTGGTGAAAACCGGCTCATCGCCCGGATTACGCCACATTCCCTGCGCTTTCGCATAGGCTTCGACCAGTGCGACCTGCTCTTCGCTACGCCCGCTCAACTGCATATAGCCGAGCGTGACGCTGTCAATCGGGAAGAAGCCGCAGGTTGCGCCATATTCTGGTGCCATATTCGCGATGGTTGCACGGTCCGCCAGCGGCAGCGAGTCCAGCCCGTCGCCATAAAATTCGACAAACTTCCCGACCACGCCGTGTTTACGCAGCATCTGCGTCACGGTCAGCACGAGATCCGTCGCGGTAATGCCCTCACTCAACTTGCCGGTGAGTTTAAAACCAACCACATCGGGAATAAGCATTGATACGGGTTGACCGAGCATAGCGGCTTCGGCCTCAATCCCGCCCACGCCCCAGCCCAGCACGCCGAGACCATTGATCATGGTGGTGTGCGAGTCGGTACCTACCAGCGTGTCCGGATAAGCAATCCACTCTTTATCCTGCAACTCGCTCCAGACCGCTTTGCCCAGATACTCCAGGTTGACCTGGTGGCAAATACCGGTGCCCGGTGGCACAACGCTGAAGCGGCTAAAGGCTTGCTGGCCCCAGCGTAAGAAGGCATAACGCTCGTGGTTGCGCTCCATCTCCAGACGTACGTTCTCTTCAAACGCGTCATCATCACCGAAGTGGTCGACTGTGACCGAGTGGTCAATTACCAGATCGACCGGTGAGAGCGGGTTCACTTTGGCGGTATCGCCGCCGAGGCGTTTAACCGCTTCGCGCATGGCGGCGAGGTCAACAACGGCCGGTACGCCGGTAAAATCCTGCATCAAAACCCTGGCCGGACGATAGGCGATCTCCCGGTCGGCATGGGCATTTTTCAGCCAGCCGGCCAGCGCCTGGATATCCTCTTCGGTGACGGATTCACCATCCTGCCAGCGCAGCAGGTTCTCAAGTAACACTTTCAGGGACTTGGGTAAGCGCGAAATATCCCCAAGTTGTTTCGCAGCCAGCGGCAAGCTGTAGTAGTGGTACGTTTTGTTCTCTGCCTGCAACGTGTCCTTACTGGCTTCGCGTAGGGTCGACGACATGTGCTCCTCCTTTATTACAGGGATAGCTTTACCCTGATGCTTATCAGGGTCTGTATTAAAGATAACACAAACATATCGTAACGTTTTGATAACACCCTAAATTGCTACAAAAGGGAAAATCTTACGGGCGGGGGTAAGGCGCGGATAATAAAAAACCCCGCCGACGCGAGGTTTTTCAATTCGTTACTGCAGGGCCAGCCAGACCAGCTCACCCCAGATGAGGGCGGAAACCGAGAACGCTGTCAGCCATGACCAATATTTCATACCAAGGTTATTAATCATAAAAATTTACCTCGTGAATCTATTCATCGAAACTGAGTTTTTACTCAATTCATTTATGCTGTGTATTAATTAAAGAGTACAAAAGAGCACGTCAATGAATAGCGGGTTAATTCCCCACATTGATCTTGCTGGTATATTTATTGTTTTTTAATGTCGTCTTCAGCAAAGGCGTCAATAAACGCTTTCTGCTGCGGCGTCAGCTTCCAGGAGGCCGGAAGAACGGTCACCGCTTTGTTTTTTGCTTTTGGTGGCGTGTCACGAAGCTGACACACTCGCTTAACGGGTTCGCATCGACCTGCTATCGCCATTTTACCCCCAAAATTTCCAGACCAGTAACGCAACCACTGCCCAGAACAAGGCAGAGCCAAGAAATACCGCTAGCCAGGCTTTACGCTTCAGCTCAGGGTCCCTTTGCGGCTCTTCACTTCCTGTTGGCATTGCTAACCTCGTACAATCGACATCGCTTATCATTCTGTGCACCAACAATCGGTATTAGTAATCATGGGATGAGACAAATCCTAAAAGAACTTTAGCGGAAAATCCAGTGAATTTACTCACCATTTCCAAAGAAATATTAAATCTTTTGACAACAAAGAAATAATTGAAGTAATGAATTTGCAGAGTTGCTATTTAGTTTCTATGTTTGTCGCAAAATAGAGACGGTGCGGATTTGAAATGTGACGTCAATCACTCTGCGGAGGGATTTTATCAGAGTTGATGATAATTCTAATTTAGGTTTAGGCGGCATTATGGGTATCTTTTCGGGTGATAAGATACCCGTCGGTATTATTTCTGCGGCAGCTTAATATCTTTAAACATCGCTTCGATATCGTCATTCGAACGCAACGCTACGGCGGCATCGACCACATCGCGCGTTAAATGCGGCGCAAAGCGTTGAATAAAATCATACATATAGCTTCGCAGGAAGGTGCTGCGACGAAAGCCTATCTTGGTTGTGCTGTGGCTGAAGACGCCATCGGCATCGAGTTTCACCAGATCCGGGTCCGAGACGGGATCAACCGCCATGCTGGCAATCACTCCTACCCCTAAACCGAGGCGGACATAGGTTTTAATCACATCGGCGTCTGTCGCGGTAAAGACAATGCGCGGCGTTAACCCGGCGCGATTGAAGGCGGTATCGAGCTCTGAGCGGCCAGTGAAACCAAATGTATAGGTGACCAGCGGATACTGCGCCAGTTCTTCAATCGACACGGACTGCTTCGCCGCCAGCGGATGATCCGGCGTGACCACAATCGAGCGGTTCCAGTGGTAGCAGGGCAGCATCACCAGATCGTCATAGAGATGCAGCGCTTCAGTGGCAATGGCAAAGTCAGCATTGCCTTTGGAGACCGCCTCAGCGATCTGCGTCGGCGATCCCTGATGCATATGCAACGAGACGCGCGGATAGCGCTCAATAAAGCCTTTAATCACATTTGGCAGCGCATAGCGCGCCTGAGTGTGGGTGGTCGCGACGTAGAGTGACCCCTTATCCGGCCAGGTGTGTTCCCCAGCCACCGATTTAATGGCCTCCACTTTGGACAGCACTTCCCGTGCAATGCGGATAATCTCCTGCCCGGCTGGCGTCACCTGCGTAAGATGCTTTCCGCTACGGGCGAAGATTTGAATACCGAGTTCATCCTCAAGCATCCGCACCTGTTTGCTGATGCCAGGCTGCGAGGTATAGAGGCCTTCAGCCGTAGAGGAGACGTTGAGGTTGTGGTTGACCACCTCAACAATATAGCGAAGCTGCTGTAGTTTCATGACAGACCATCCGAATGAGGCAAGCGGTGAGCGCTTAAGACGATTTGATAATAAAAAAGAGAAAAACTATAACCACTATATCATTTATAGCTTCTGTGTATAGCGAGGAACTAAGAATAATAACAGATAATAAAAAGGGCCGGATTATCCGGCCCTTCTCAGTAGGTGCTTGATAGCGATTACTTTTTCGCTTCAGTCCATTTGTTGTCGATATAGAAAGCGGACCAGCCGGTGGCTTTCCCCTCTTTCTCAGAGGCGACATACTGCTGCTTGGTTTTACGGCTAAAACGCACGATGGTTTTATTCCCGTTCGGATCTTCCTGCGGCGCATCGGCGAGATAGCGCAGCTTCTCCGGCAGGCGATCGCGGAAGCGATAGAGCTCTTCCACCAGCGGCGCACGGGTCTCGCGCGATTTCGGGAAGGTGTTAGCCGCGAGGAAGACACCCGCCGCACCGTCACGCAGCACGAAATAGGCATCTGATTTCTCGCACGGCAGCTCAGGCAGCGGCACCGGATCTTCTTTCGGCGGCGCGACTTCACCATTGCGCAGGATCTTACGCGTATTTTTGCAATCGTCGTTGGTACAGGCCATGTATTTGCCGAAACGCCCCATCTTCAGGTGCATTTCAGAACCACACTTTTCACACTCAACGATCGGACCATCATAGCCCTTGATGCGGAACTCGCCCTCTTCAATCTCGTAGCCGTCACAGGTCGGGTTATTACCGCAGACATGCAGCTTGCGCTTCGGATCGATCAGGTAGCTGTCCATCGCCGTGCCGCACTTCTGGCAGCGGCGTTTGGCACGCAGCGCGTTGGTTTCGGCGTCGTCGCCTTCCAGCACGTTGAGCACTTCATTTTCCGGGATCAGGTTGATGGTGGTTTTGCAGCGCTCTTTCGGCGGCAGCGCATAACCGGAACAGCCCAGGAAAACGCCGGTGCTGGCGGTACGAATACCCATCTTGCGCCCGCAGGTCGGGCAGTCGATGCTGGTCAGCACCATCTGGTTCGGGCGCATACCGCCCTCTTCCGGATCCTGTTCAGCCTGCTCCAGCTGACGCGAAAAATCGCCAAAGAAGCTGTCCAGCACGCTGCGCCATTCAGCTTCGTGGTTGGCGACGCGGTCGAGGCTATCTTCCATCTGCGCGGTGAAGTCGTAGTTCATCAGCTCGCGGAAGTTCTCTTCCAGGCGATCGGTGACGATTTCACCCATTTTTTCCGCGTAGAAGCGGCGGTTTTCAACGCGTACATAGCCGCGATCCTGAATGGTCGAGATGATCGACGCATAGGTAGACGGACGGCCGATACCGCGTTTTTCCAGCTCTTTTACCAGTGACGCTTCGCTGAAGCGCGCAGGCGGTTTAGTAAAGTGCTGGGCTGGTGTCAGTTCAATCAGCGTCAGCTCATCACCTTTATTGACCGCTGGCAGGGTGCGATCTTCGTCGCCCTTACGCAGCGCAGGCATCACTTTCGTCCAGCCATCGAAACGCAGGATACGTCCGCGCGCTTTCAGGCGGAAATCGCCCGCGCCAACGGTGAGCGTGGTGGAGTCATATTTCGCCGGTGTCATCTGACAGGCAACGAACTGGCGCCAGATCAGCTGATAAAGCTTCTGCGCGTCCGCTTCCATATCTTTTAACGATTCAGCCAGCACACTTACATCAGAAGGACGAATCGCTTCATGCGCTTCCTGCGAGTTCTCTTTGCTGGCGTACTGGTTGGCGTTTTCTGGCAGATATTTCTTACCAAAATTATCGCCGATATAGCTGCGCACCATGCTGACCGCGTCCTGGCTCAGGTTGGTGGAGTCGGTACGCATATAGGTGATGTAACCCGCTTCATACAAGCGCTGGGCCATCATCATGGTTTTCTTCACGCCGTAGCCAAGACGCGTGCTGGCGGCCTGCTGTAGCGTAGAGGTGATAAACGGCGCGCCAGGCTTGCTGCTGGTCGGCTTATCTTCGCGATCGATAACGGTATAGCGCGCTTTTTCCAGCAGGCTGACCGCCGCCATTGTCTGCTCACGGTTAACCGGACGGAAGGTTTTATCGCCTTCGTGGGTCACCTGCAGCGGCAGAGTATCACCGCCTGGCGTTGTCGTAGCCGCGTCAACTTCCCAGAACTCTTCCGGGACAAACGCTTTGATCTCGCGTTCGCGCTCTACCACCAGGCGAACGGCGACGGACTGCACACGACCGGCGGACAAACCACGCGCGATCTTTTTCCACAGCAGCGGCGAGACCATATAACCCACCACGCGGTCCATAAAGCGGCGCGCCTGTTGGGCATTCACACGGTCGATATTCAGCTCGCCAGGCGTTTCAAAGGCCTGACGAATCGCATTCTTGGTAATTTCGTTAAACACGACACGGCTGTAGCGTGTCTCATCGCCACCAATCACTTCCCGCAGGTGCCATGCGATGGCTTCCCCTTCGCGGTCAAGGTCGGTTGCGAGATAGATGTGGTCAGCTTTTTCAGCGAGGGATTTCAGCTCGGAAACCACCTTCTCTTTACCGGGCAGCACTTCATAATGCGCGTCCCAGTTGTGCCACGGGTCAATGCCCATGCGGTTTACAAGCGCGCCCCGCTCATCCTTTTTAGGCTTTTTAGCCGGCTTGGTGGCGGTGGAGTCGGCGCTCTTTTTAGGTGCTGAGCCACTGGTCGGCAAATCACGGATATGCCCTACGCTGGATTTCACCACGTAGTCATTGCCGAGATATTTATTGATCGTTTTGGCTTTTGCCGGGGACTCAACGATAACGAGAGCTTTACCCATATTCACCTTTACCTATTGTATTCTTCCGGAAATGCGTCGCATGTTGCGTCACATCCACTGATAAACAGTCACTATTGCGGCGGCGCCAATGGATATCAACCCTTTGACGTTGCCGGTCACGCGAATAGAGGTATTCAGGTGACTGAGATTTCAGGCTTTTTCATATCAGCGTGGTATAGCAAGACGATAATCCGGTCGAATGTCAAGCAATTCTGTTGCCAGATTGACGAAAGGGTCACACTGTACCTGATAAAATTTGTTAAGCAACTTTATTAGCATGCAAAAACGCATCGCGCCAGGTTAACGAGACCGTAAGCCCCTCACAAGACAAGGGAAAATTTGCCCCTCATCGCGGCTAGCAGTAAACTCTGACAAAAATTGAGGAGAATAAAAATGAGCGAGACATCTCAGCCTATCGATCGTCAGTCCCTGCTTGAGCTGGCAAATCAACTGATTCGCGATCATGACGACACGCTGGCGGGCATTGAAGCCACTGGTGTGACGCAGCGCAACGGCGTGCTGGTGTTCAGCGGCGAGTACTACCTGGATGAGCAAGGGTTGCCAACGGGGAAAAGTACGGCGGTATTCAATATGTTCAAATATTTAGCCCATGAACTTTCTGAAAAGTACCACCTGATCGATTAAAGAAGAACGCGAGGCCTGAGCCTCGCGTTTTTGTTTACATCATCGGTTTTTGCCCGCGCTGCCACCAGCGCATTAGCAGATGATCAACGCTTTCTGTTGCGCTACCGGTAAAGCGCTCCAGCAACTTTTTACGCTGTTGGTAACGCACGCCTATCGCTTCATGCTCCTGAATCAGGCCCAGTAACAGCTCATCGCTGGTGCCGACCTCATCCACCAGCCCCTTCTCCAGTGCCTGGCTACCGTACCAGTGCTCGCCGGTCGCCACCTGCTCGATATCAAGCTGCGGCCGCATCTGGCTGACAAAGTCTTTGAAGAGATCGTGCGTTTCATTAAGGTTCTCACGAAACTTCTGCCGTCCCTCTTCGGTATTCTCACCCAGCAGCGTCAACGTGCGCTTATACTGCCCGGCGGTATGCAGCTCGATATCAATATCTTTGCTTTTCAGGAAGCGGTTGAAGTTGGGAACCTGCGCCACCACGCCAATCGAGCCAATGATGGAGAACGGCGCGGCGACAATTTTATCCGCCACGCAGGCCATCATATACCCGCCGCTGGCGGCGACTTTATCCACGGCAACGGTGAGCGGGATCTGCTTATCACGCAGGCGTTGCAGCTGGGAGGCTGCCAGACCGTAACCGTGCACCACGCCGCCCGGGCTTTCAAGGCGCAGCAGCACCTGATCGTTCGGCGTTGCGACGCTCAGCACGGCGGTTACCTCTTCACGCAGGCCGTGCACTTCGCCGGCATCCATACTGCCTTTAAAGTCGAGCACATAAACGCGCGGTTTGACCGGATCTTTTGACACGCCCGCCTTCGCCTGTGCTTTTGCCGCCTTCGCATCTGCCTTCAGCTTTTTCTTCTGCGCTTTATGCCACTGCTTCTGCTGGTGAGCATCCATCAGGCCGACGGACATCTCCTCCTGCATCTCTTTATAGTGCTCGTTAAAGCGGGTGATCTTCAGCTCGCCGCGCTGACGTTTGCGCTGGCGCAAATTGATGATAAGCGTCATAACGATCGCTACCGCAACCACCACGGTGGCGACTTTGGCTAAAAACAGACCATATTCAGAGAGTAATTCCATGCATACCACCTCGGTGACTTCACTCAATAATCGGCTCAGTGTACATGAGCGCTGCGGGCGCGTCTCGCGCCAGGCGTGCGCCCGTGTCGCCATGTTGCTGAATTTTTTAGCACTCCTTAAGGTAAAGGGTGTGTAACTCTCTCCTTCACCGATTGAAATAGCCGGATGTTTAAGGCATAAAGCCAACACGTGAAGGTGATTACAGGCTGCGGCCTGAGGAGACAGAGTGCACTATCAGCCCAAACGCGACCTGCTAAACGGTCGCATCATTCTTGTCACCGGTGCCAGCGACGGTATTGGAAAAGAGGCGGCATTAACCTACGCCCGCCACGGCGCCAGCCTGATTCTGCTGGGTCGTAATGAAGAGAAACTGCGCCACGTTGCGCAGCAGGTGAAAGACGAAGGCCAGGCCGCACAGTGGTTTATCCTCGATATGGCAACCTGCACCCCCGAAGCGTGCCAACAGCTCGCCAGTGAAATCGCCACTACCACATCCCATCTGGATGGCGTGCTGCATAACGCCGGCCTGCTCGGCGATATCTGCCCGATGAGCGAACAGGATCCGGCTGTCTGGAACGAAGTGATGCAGGTCAACGTAAACGCGACGTTCTACCTTACCCAGGCGCTGCTTCCTTTATTACTTAAATCAGACTGCGGCTCGCTGGTCTTTACCTCCTCCAGCGTCGGTCGCCAGGGACGTGCCAACTGGGGCGCGTATGCAACCTCAAAATTTGCCACCGAAGGGATGATGCAGGTGCTGGCGGAAGAGTACCAGAACCGGCTGCGCGTTAACTGCATCAACCCCGGTGGAACGCGCACCAGCATGCGCGCCAGCGCCTTCCCGACGGAAGATCCGCAGAAGCTTAAAACCCCTGCCTACATTATGCCGCTCTACTTGTGGCTGATGGGCGATGACAGTCGCCGCAAAACCGGCATGACGTTCGATGCGCAGCCAGGCCGCAAACCGGGGATCGCCCAATGAGCGATGAACGTTATCAGCAGCGTCAGCAGAAGGTAAAAGAGCGTGTCGACGCACGGGTTGCCGCCGCCCAGGATGAGCGTGGAATTGTTATTGTCTTCACCGGCAACGGCAAAGGCAAAACCACGGCGGCCTTCGGCACCGCCACGCGCGCCGTCGGGCATGGCAAAAAGGTGGGCGTGATTCAGTTTATTAAGGGCACCTGGCCAAACGGTGAGCGTAACCTGCTCGAACCGCTGGGCGTCGAATTTCAGGTGATGGCCACCGGCTTTACCTGGGACACACAAAACCGCGAAAGCGATACCGCCGCCTGTCTTGAAGCATGGCAGCACGCCGAGCGAATGCTGGCCGACCCGGCGCTGGATATGGTGCTGCTGGATGAGTTGACCTACATGGTGGCGTATGACTATTTGCCGCTGGAAAAGGTGTTAACCGCCCTGCAAAACCGCCCGCCGATGCAGACGGTGATCATTACCGGACGCGGCTGCCATCGCGATATTCTCGAGGCGGCGGATACGGTAAGCGAGCTAAGACCGGTGAAGCATGCGTTTGAGGCGGGAATAAAAGCGCAGATCGGCATCGATTATTAGCGATAAAAAAGGGGCTTGCGCCCCTTTTTCATTAATCGTTTTTAGTGCGTCCGCCACCCGGGCGGCGATTACCACCGGCAGGCTTACCGCCAGTCGGCTGAGCGTGGCGCTTCACGGCACGGCGGATCTGATTCGCTTTCATGCGACGGCGATCTTTCTCCACCGCGACTTTTGATTGCGTCTCAGCGTCCAGCCCGACCAGCTCGCGCAGGTAGTTGGTCTGCGCCAGATCCAGCTCGGTCCAGCCGCCGCGCGGCAGCCCTTTCGGCAACGGAATATCGCCGTAGCGTACGCGGATAAGACGGCTTACCTGCACACCGACCGCTTCCCACAGGCGACGCACTTCGCGGTTGCGCCCTTCGGTCAGCGTAACGTTGTACCACTGGTTAATACCTTCACCACCGCTGAATTTGATGGTCTTGAACGCTGCCGGACCATCCTCCAGCTGCACACCGCGCGACAAATCGCGCAGCTTCGCGTCATCCACTTCGCCAAACACGCGCACGGCGTATTCGCGCTCGACTTCGCGGCTCGGGTGCATCAGGCGGTTCGCCAGCTCACCGTCGGTGGTGAAAAGCAGCAGACCGCAGGTGTTGACGTCCAGACGACCGACGGCAATCCAGCGCGCACCGCGCAGTTTCGGCAGACGGTCAAACACCGTCGGGCGCCCTTCCGGATCGTTACGGGTGCAGAGCTCGCCTTCCGGTTTGTAATAAGCCAGTACGCGGCAGATCTGTTCGACGGACTCTTTCACCGAAATGAGATGACCATCGATACGGATTTTCAGCCCCGGCGTGACCTCGACGCGGTCGCCCAGCGTGGCGATTTTGCCATCAACGCTGACGCGGCCTGCCTGGATAATAGTTTCGATTTCACGGCGGGAGCCGTGGCCGGCCCGCGCCAGCACTTTCTGTAGTTTCTCGCTCATAGAGCATCCTTTATGTCGCCTTCACAGGCGTCGAATAGGGTCATCAGCCCGGCTTAAGCCGCGTCTGAAATGGCCGCGTAGTATAGCGACTTGCGCCGCTATAAGAAAGGCCTAACGTCACCGACGCCTTCACGGATCACCACCGGCGCAGCGTCAGTCAGATCGACCACCGTCGTCGGCTGCTGGCCGAGATAGCCGCCATGAATCACCAGATCCACCAGCTTCTCCAGACGATCTTTAATTTCATCGGGATCCGACTCGGTAAACTCGCTACCCGGCAGCATCAATGACGTCGAGAGCATCGGCTCATTGAGCGTCTCCAGCAGCGCCAGCGCAATCGGGTTCGACGGCACGCGCAGACCGATGGTTTTACGCTTCTCCTGCAACAGGCGGCGCGGTACCTCTTTCGTCCCTTTCAGGATGAAGGTGTAGTTACCCGGCGTGTTGTTTTTGATCAGGCGAAACGCCACGTTATCGACGAACGCGTAGGTGGAGAGTTCGGAGAGATCGCGGCACATCAGCGTAAAGTTGTGGCCGTCCGGCAGGTGACGGATGCGGCAAATACGCTCCATCGCCCCTTTATCTTCAAGTTTGCAGCCCAGCGCATAGCCGGAATCGGTGGGATAGACGATAACGCCGCCTTTGCGCACGATATCGACGGCCTGGTTGATTAAACGCGGCTGCGGATTATCTGGATGAATATAAAAAAACTGACTCATACAACCCTCTCTGTGTTGTTCTGCGGCTGCTCCCACGCCGCCCAGACGCCATCGACGCCCGCCGGAAGCCAAAGTTTGCGTCCCAGTTCGATCCAGGGACAGGGCTGATGGAAATCAGACCCCTGCGACCCTAACAGACCAAACTGACGGGCATACTCCGCCAGCTGGGTTCGCTCATTGGGAGCCTGCTGGCATTGGGCGACTTCCATCGCCTCACCGCCGCATTGAGCAAAATGCGCCAGCAGCCTTTTAAGCCATTTGGCAGAAAGATTATAACGCCCCGGATGGGCCATTACCGCCGTTCCACCAGAATGATGAATCACATCAATGGCTTGTTCTATTGTACACCACTGAGGCGGAACGTAACCCGTTTTGCCACGGGCGAGATACTTTTTGAAAACATCGGCCATATTGCCCGCTTTGCCCTGCTCAACCAGGAAGCGGGCGAAATGGCCGCGCGTCACATTCGCCCCCTGCGCCAGGCGCATCGCCCCTTCCAGCGCGCCGGGAATATGCGCTTTCTCCAGCCGCTCAGCGATAAGCTTTGCGCGCTCGGTGCGGCGCTGTGATTGCTGCTCAAGAAAATCACGCATTGCCGGGTGGTCAATATCAATATTCAGCCCAACAATATGGATCTCGTGGTTTTCCCAAAGCGTTGAGATCTCCACCCCGCTGATTAAATTGAGATCCAGCCCGGCGCGGGCTATCTCAGCGCGGGCGGCAGGAATGGCGTCGGTAGTGTCGTGATCGGTGATCGCTAGCGTACCGATGCGCATTTCAACCGCGCGGTGCACCAGCGCCTCGGGGGAAAGCAGGCCATCAGAGGCGAGCGTGTGGCTGTGAAGATCGTAAATAATGGCGTAATTCGTGTCGCTCAAAGCGGCTCCGCTAATTCATCAAACTGCAATTTGTGACCTATCATAACGGGTAGCACACATTTTCTGAATTCATGGTTGACTTTCTTTTCATGAACCAGTTAACTAGTACGCAAGTTCACTCGACAACGGTATCGCAAAAATGAATGCACATCTCTTTAACAATCGCTGGTGGCGCACTCCCTGTTAAGGGCTTTGTGATCACGTGCGCATTCAGCATACCGATACCAGGCCCGCTTTTTTCAGCGGGCTTTTTTTTGAACAAATTAATGAGAGCGATGCAGATGCAAAAACCAGCACTCGACCTTCTGACCACCCAGGCGCGTTACCATAACAACCCGACGGCGCTGTTCCACCAGCTGTGCGATGCCCGTCCTGCAACACTGCTGCTTGAATCTGCCGACATCGACAGCAAAGACGATCTTAAAAGCCTGCTGCTGGTAGACAGCGCGCTGCGCATTACCGCATTAGGTGACACTGTCACCTTAACCGCACTGACCGCTAACGGTGCCGCGCTGCTGACACTGCTTGATACGGTGCTGCCTTCAGGCGTCGAAAACCGCGTGCTGGAAAATGGCCGTGAACTGCGCTTCCCGGCGGTCAGTCAGTTGCTTGATGAAGATGCCCGTCTCTGCTCGCTCTCGGTGTTTGATGCGTTTCGTCTGCTGCAGGGGCTGGTTGAACTGCCAGCTGATGAGCGGGAAGCGATGTTTTTCGGTGGCCTGTTTGCCTATGACCTGGTCGCGGGTTTTGAAGATCTGCCGGAGCTGAAGCACGACCGCAATTGCCCGGACTACTGCTTCTATCTCGCTGAAACCTTACTGGTGATCGACCACCAGAAAAAAGAGACGCGTATTCAGGCGAGCCTTTTTACCCCGTCTGCGAGTGAAAAAGATCGCCTGCTGCAACGCGTCGAGACGCTGCGCCAGCAGCTGGATGCGCCGGTCACGCCGCTGCCGGTAGAAACCGTTGAACATATGCAGTGCGACTGTAACCAGAGCGATGACGCGTACGGTGATGTGGTGCGCAAAATGCAAAAAGCGATTCGCGCCGGTGAAATTTTCCAGGTTGTACCGTCGCGCCGCTTCACCTTGCCCTGCCCATCGCCGCTCGCCGCGTATGAAGTGCTGAAAAAGAGCAACCCCAGCCCCTACATGTTCTTTATGCAGGATGCGGATTTCACGCTGTTCGGCGCCTCGCCGGAGAGCTCGCTGAAGTATGACGCCAGCAACCGCCAGATTGAGATCTACCCGATTGCCGGGACGCGCCCACGCGGTCGTCGCGCCGATGGTTCACTGGATCGCGATCTCGACAGCCGCATTGAGCTTGAAATGCGTACCGACCACAAAGAGCTCTCAGAACACTTGATGCTGGTTGACCTGGCACGTAACGACCTGGCACGTATCTGTACACCGGGCAGCCGTTACGTGGCGGATCTGACGAAAGTCGACCGTTACTCCTATGTGATGCACCTGGTCTCCCGCGTGGTGGGCGAGCTGCGTCACGATCTCGATGTGCTGCACGCCTATCGCGCCTGCATGAATATGGGCACCCTCAGCGGCGCGCCGAAAGTACGCGCTATGCAGCTGATTGCCGAAGCCGAAGGCACGCGCCGCGGCAGCTACGGCGGTGCGGTGGGTTACTTCACCGCCCACGGCGATCTCGATACCTGCATCGTCATCCGCTCCGCGTGGGTTGAGGATGGTATCGCCACCGTTCAGGCCGGCGCAGGCGTGGTGCTGGATTCCGTTCCGCAGTCTGAAGCCGATGAAACCCGTAACAAAGCGCGCGCGGTTCTGCGCGCAATCGCCACCGCCCACCACGCACAGGAGATTTTCTGATGGCTGACATTCTGCTGCTCGATAATATCGACTCCTTTACTTACAACCTGGCGGATCAGCTGCGCGCAAGCGGACACAATGTGGTGATTTACCGTAACCATGTTCCGGCCCAAACCTTAATTGACCGCCTGGCGACCATGCAAAACCCGGTGCTGATGCTCTCACCTGGCCCGGGCGCCCCTTCTGAAGCGGGCTGCATGCCGGAGCTGCTGACGCGTATGCGCGGCAAGCTGCCGATTATCGGCATCTGCCTCGGTCACCAGGCGATTGTTGAAGCTTATGGCGGATATGTCGGCCAGGCCGGTGAGATCCTGCATGGTAAAGCCTCCAGCATTGAACATGATGGCCAGGCGATGTTCGCGGGCCTCAGCAACCCGCTGCCGGTTGCCCGCTACCACTCGCTGGTTGGCAGTAATATTCCGGCCGGGCTCACCATCAATGCCCATTTTGATGGCATGGTGATGGCGGTGCGTCATGACGCCGATCGCGTTTGCGGCTTCCAGTTCCACCCGGAATCGATTCTCACCACCCAGGGCGCACGCCTGCTGGAGCAGACGCTGGCATGGGCGTTGCAGAAGCTGGAGCAAGCAAACACGCTGCAGCCGATCCTGGAGAAGCTCTATCAGGCCGAAACGCTGAGCCAGCAGGAGAGCCACCAGCTCTTCTCCGCAGTGGTGCGCGGTGAGCTGAAGCCGGAGCAACTGGCTGCGGCGCTGGTCAGTATGAAGATCCGCGGCGAGCAGCCGCAGGAGATTGCCGGCGCGGCGACTGCCCTGCTGGAAAATGCCGCGCCCTTCCCGCGCCCGGAATATGCTTTTGCCGATATCGTTGGCACTGGCGGCGATGGCAGCAACAGCATCAATATCTCGACCGCCAGCGCCTTTGTCGCCGCCGCCTGCGGCCTGAAGGTGGCAAAGCACGGCAACCGCAGCGTCTCAAGCCGCTCTGGTTCGTCGGATCTGCTGGCGGCGTTTGGCATCAATCTGGATATGAATGCGGATAAATCTCGCACGGCGCTTGATGATCTCGGCGTCTGCTTCCTCTTCGCGCCGAAGTACCACACCGGGTTTCGCCACGCGATGCCGGTTCGCCAGCAGTTAAAGACCCGTACGCTGTTTAACGTACTGGGGCCACTGATCAACCCGGCGCACCCGCCGCTGGCGCTGATTGGCGTTTACAGCGCCGAACTGGTGCTGCCGATTGCCGAAACCCTGCGCGTGCTCGGTTATCAGCGTGCGGCGGTGGTACACAGCGGCGGAATGGATGAGGTTTCGCTGCATGCGCCGACGGTGGTTGCCGAACTGCACGAGGGGGAAATCAGGAGCTATCAGCTAACGGCGGCTGACTTCGGCCTGACGCCATACCACCAGCAGGCGCTGGCGGGCGGCACGCCGGAAGAAAACCGTGACATTCTGACCCGCTTATTACAAGGTAAAGGCGAGCCTGCTCACGAGGCTGCCGTCGCCGCCAACGTCGCCATGTTGATGCGGCTGCACGGCAAAGAAGATCTGAAGGCTAACGCGCAACAGGTACTGGACGTCCTGCACAGCGGGGCCGCTTACGACAAAGTCACCGCACTTGCGGCAAGAGGGTAAACAATGCAGACCGTTTTAGCGAAAATCGTCGCCGACAAAGCTGTATGGGTTGCGGCGCGCAAGGAGCAACAACCGCTGGCCTCTTTTCAGAACGAGGTGCAGCCGAGCACACGCCACTTCTATGATGCACTGCGTGGAACACATACCGTGTTTATCCTCGAGTGCAAAAAAGCGTCGCCCTCGAAAGGGGTGATCCGCGCAGATTTCGACCCGGCGCGCATTGCGGATATCTATCAGCATCACGCCTCGGCAATCTCGGTGCTGACCGATGAGAAATATTTCCAGGGCAGCTTCGACTTCCTGCGTATCGTCAGCGAAATCGCGCCGCAGCCGGTGCTGTGCAAAGACTTTATTATCGATGCCTACCAGATTTACCTGGCGCGCTACTACCATGCCGACGCCTGCCTGTTAATGCTCTCGGTACTGGATGATGAGCAGTACCGCACGCTTTCCGCCGTGGCGCACAGCCTCAATATGGGCGTGCTGACAGAAGTGAGTAATGAAGAGGAACTGGAGCGCGCAATCGCGCTGGGCGCCAAAGTTGTCGGCATTAATAACCGCGATCTGCGCGATCTCTCTATCGATCTTAACCGCACCCGTGAACTGGCCCCGCGTCTTGGCGCAGGCGTCACGGTAATCAGCGAGTCCGGCATCAACACCTATGCGCAGGTGCGTGAACTGAGCCACTTTGCCAACGGTTTCCTGATTGGCTCCGCGCTGATGTCTCACGACGATCTGGATGCAGCGGTAAAACGCGTCCTGCTGGGTGAAAACAAAGTGTGCGGCTTAACCCGCGCTGAAGATGCGCAGGCAGCATATGACGCCGGAGCGCTTTATGGCGGGCTGATTTTTGTTGCCGCCTCGCCGCGGGCGGTGAGCGTTGAGCAGGCAGAAAAAGTGATGCAGGGCGCGCCCCTGAGTTATGTTGGCGTGTTCCGTAATGCTCCAGTCGACGAAGTTGTGGCGACCGCAGCTAAACTTAAGCTGAGTGCCGTTCAGTTGCATGGCGATGAAGATCAGGCCTACATCTCCTCCCTGCGCACACAGCTTGGCGAGCAGACGCAAATCTGGAAAGCCCTGAGCGTCACCACCACACTGCCGCCGCGCAACCTTGAGCACGTCGATAAATATGTGCTGGATAACGGCCAGGGCGGCACGGGCAAAAGTTTTGACTGGTCACTGCTGACCGGCGAAACGCTCGACAATGTGCTGCTGGCGGGCGGCCTGGGCGCGGATAACTGTGTACAGGCAGCGAAAGCTGGCTGTGCCGGATTAGATTTCAATTCTGGCGTAGAGTCGGAGCCGGGTATTAAAGACGCCAGCAAACTGGCCTCGGTGTTCCGTACGCTGCGTGCATATTAAGGAAGCAAGATGACGACACTACTGAACCCCTACTTTGGCGAATTTGGCGGTATGTATGTTCCGCAAATTCTGATGCCCGCGCTGCGCCAGCTGGAAGAAGCGTTTGTCAGCGCGCAGAGCGATGCAGCGTTCCAGCAGCAGTTTAATGACCTGCTGAAAAACTACGCCGGTCGCCCGACGGCGCTGACAAAATGTCAGAACCTGACCGCCGGCACCCGCACCACCCTTTATCTTAAGCGTGAAGATCTGCTCCACGGCGGCGCGCACAAAACTAACCAGGTGCTCGGCCAGGCGCTGCTCGCCAAACGGATGGGCAAAACCGAGATTATCGCCGAAACCGGCGCGGGACAGCATGGCGTGGCCTCTGCACTTGCCAGCGCCCTGCTTGGACTGAAGTGCCGCATCTATATGGGCGCAAAAGATGTTGAGCGCCAGTCGCCGAACGTCTTCCGTATGCGACTGATGGGCGCGGAAGTGATCCCGGTACACAGCGGTTCAGCCACCCTGAAAGATGCCTGCAACGAAGCGCTGCGCGACTGGTCCGGCAGCTACGAAACCGCGCACTATATGCTCGGCACCGCAGCTGGCCCGCACCCCTTCCCGACCATTGTACGCGAGTTCCAGCGCATGATCGGCGAAGAGACCAAAGCGCAGATCCTTGAAAGAGAGGGACGTCTGCCGGATGCGGTGATCGCCTGTGTTGGCGGCGGCTCTAACGCCATCGGGATGTTTGCCGATTTTATCGAAGAGAGCGCCGTCGGCCTGATTGGCGTGGAACCAGCGGGTCACGGCATTGAGTCTGGCGAACATGGCGCACCGCTGAAACATGGCCGCGTCGGCATCTACTTCGGCATGAAATCGCCGATGATGCAGACCGAAGACGGGCAGATTGAGGAGTCCTACTCCATCTCCGCCGGGCTTGATTTCCCGTCAGTAGGGCCGCAGCACGCTCATCTCAACAGCACCGGTCGCGCTGAATATGTCTCGATTACCGATGATGAAGCGCTGGAGGCGTTTAAAACGCTCTGCCGCCATGAAGGGATTATCCCGGCGCTGGAGTCCTCCCATGCGCTGGCGCACGCGCTGAAGATGATGCGCGAGAACCCTGAGAAGGAGCAGTTGCTGGTGGTTAACCTCTCCGGGCGCGGCGACAAAGATATCTTCACCGTCCATGACATTCTGAAAGCGCGAGGCGAAATCTGATGGAACGCTATGACAACCTCTTCAACCAGCTCAACGCGCGCCGGGAAGGTGCCTTTGTCCCGTTTGTCACCCTTGGCGATCCGGAACCTGGCCTGTCGCTGCAAATTATCGATGCGCTGATCGAAGGCGGCGCGGATGCGCTGGAGCTGGGCATCCCCTTCTCCGATCCGCTGGCAGATGGCCCGACCATTCAGAGTGCCACGCTGCGCGCCTTCGCCGCGGGCGTTACGGTTGGTCACTGTTTTGAAATGCTGGCGGCGATCCGCCAGAAGCATCCGACCATTCCGATTGGCCTGTTGATGTATGCCAACCTGGTCTTTAGCCGCGGCGTTGATGAGTTTTACGCCCAGTGTGCCAGCGTTGGTGTCGATTCGGTGCTGGTCGCCGACGTGCCGATTGAGGAGTCTGCCCCGTTCCGCCAGGCGGCGATGCGCCATAATATCGCGCCTATCTTTATCTGCCCGCCGAATGCCGATGATGATCTGCTGCGCCAGATTGCCTCTTACGGTCGCGGGTACACCTACCTGCTGTCGCGCGCTGGCGTGACCGGTGCGGAGAACCGCGCGGCGCTGCCGCTGCATCATCTGGTGGAGAAACTGACGGAGTATCATGCTGCGCCTGCGCTGCAGGGCTTTGGCATCTCCGCACCGGATCAGGTGGCTTCCGCAATTGAAGCCGGTGCCGCAGGGGCAATTTCCGGATCGGCGATTGTGAAGATTATCGAGAGCAACCTGGATAACCCGACCACAATGCTGGCCGAGCTGAAAGGGTTTGTGCAACGCCTGAAAGCCGCCACGCTGGCGAGCTAAGGGCGTAAAAAACGGAAACGGGTCTGCAAAGGCCTGTTTCCGTTATTACCATCAGAAGCGGTAACCAGCAGAGAACATAAACACCCACGGATCGAGACGGGTATGCACACTCTGCTGTACGCCGTTGTGTTTGAAGCGCACATCGGTATCGATATCCATCCACCACACCGACATGTTGATCAGCCAGTCGCGGTTAATCAGATAATCCACGCCCGCCTGTCCCGCTACGCCCCACGAATCCTTCAGACTCAAATCAGAGAGCCCTGCGGCTTTGCCGGTGGCGTTAAATTTCTCATCGAAAAAGGTGGTGTAGTTGATACCGGCGCCAAGGTAGGGGCGCACTTTGCTCTGGGCATCAAAGAAGTACCACTGCGCCATCAGTGAAGGCGGCAGATGGCTTACGGTAGCCAGGTCGCCGGTCGGTGCGGTGCCAACGTGGTGGCGAAACGGCGTTGCGGCCAGCAGTTCAATACCGACGTTGTCGGTCGCCATCCATGTCATGGTCAGGCCAAGCTGCGTATTGTTATCGACGTTAAAACTGCCAAGCGCGCCCAAAACGTTATCTGAACCTTCCGTTGGACGGACGGTGGCCGAACCGGCCCGGATGAAAAACTCGCCTGCGTCGTGCGCGTATGCTACCCCGGAAAGGGTGCTCAGGATCAGTGCTGCCACGGCTAACTTCTTCATATCCACTCCATGTTTGAGGTTTTATCGCCGCGCACTATACCTGGTATGAGGTAGGATGTGATCCAATCCTGATCACACTTAACCCTGTAATTTAACATTCGTTGATCTGGGTTAATTTTTGCGTTTCGTTACACTCCTTAACTTTTGTTGTTGCATCAATTTTTGCCTTATGAAGGCAAAAAATATTCTTTTCGCCCCCCTCTTGTGCGCCCGTTTGAGCAGCGATAATTTATCTGCCTGACTTTTCCTGTTGATGCGTCGTTAAGTGCAGGTGCGCTATGAGTGATCTCAACCCGTGCATGTCGTGCGGAGCCTGTTGTGCGTATTTTCGTGTCTCTTTCTACTGGGCTGAAGCGGATGATGCCGGCGGCCCGGTTCCGGTTCAGTTAACTGAACCCCTCACCCCATTTTTGCGCTGTATGAGCGGAACCAATCAAAAACAGAGCCGCTGTGTGGCGCTGGTCGGTACGCCGGGGGAAAACGCCTCCTGCAGCATTTATGCGCAACGCCCTTCCCCGTGCCGTGAATTTCAGATGTCAGGCGAAGCGGGCCAGGTAAATGAAGCCTGCGATCGGGCGCGGGCGCGCTACGGTTTAGCGCCCCTTTACAAAGATATGCTTTTCCATACAAGCCGTGATGCTGCCACTGAGGGGCTATTCGGGGTACAATCGCCCGTCAATTAATATCGCCATACTCAAGGAGAGTGCATGTCTATCACGGCGAAATCCGTTTACCGTGACACGGGGGATTTTCTTCGTTACCAGTTCATTACAATCTTACTGATTGTGCTGTCGTGTACCGTTATCACCGCAGTCATCGGGCACGTCCTTTCACCCAGTGAAGAGCAGTTCTCCAGCGTAATGGATGCTGACAACCTGGCGGAAACAAATAATCCATTCGAGCTGGTGCAGAGTATGACGCTGGAACAGCAAAAAATGCTGTTACACACCTCGGCTGCGGCAACGATTGCCGGATTGACGGGGTATGCGCTGCTGATAGGCGCGCTGGTTGTGCTGATGCAAAGGGTTACAGCCCGGCAGCCTGTCAGCGCGTTAAGTGCAATGGGAGCCAGCGTGCCGACGGCACCGAAGCTCTTTTTACTGCTTCTGCTGGCCATTTTTATCGTGCAACTCGGCATGCTGTTCCTTTACGTTCCGGGCATATTTCTGGCTATTTTCCTCGCCCTTGCACCGATTCTGCTGGTGCAGGAAAAAATGGGCGTCTTTGCCTCGATGCGTAGCAGTATGCGCTTTAGCCGGGCAAATATGCGTTTCGTCGCTCCGCCGGTAGTAGCCTGGCTGCTGACGAAATTTCTGATGCTGAGATATGGTCACCATCTCATCGCGTTTTCGCCGGAAGGTGGCGCGATAATTGCCAATGCACTGAGTAATCTCTTCTCGGCAGTGCTACTGATTTACCTTTTCCGCCTCTATATGCTGATGCGCAAATAATTATCCCGGTCCCCCCTCCGGGTGACCCTTTTGATGGAATCGTAGAATGAAGCAGTTTCTTGATTTTCTGCCGCTGGCGCTCTTTTTTGTGGTCTACAAGATGTACGACATTTTCACCGCCACCAAGGTGCTGATTGTCGCCTCGGCCATCGTGCTGATCTACTGCTGGATCCGCTATCGCAAGGTAGAAAAAGTTGCGCTGATTACCTTTGTGCTGGTCGCCGTGTTTGGCGGGCTGACAATTAAATTCCATGACGTGGAATTTATTAAGTGGAAAGTGACGGTGATCTACGGTCTGTTTGCCACAGCGCTGCTCTTCAGCCAGTGGGTGATGAAGAAGACGCTTATCCAGCGCATGCTGGGCAAAGAGCTGACGCTGCCCGACGCCGTCTGGTCGAAGCTCAATATCGCCTGGGCGCTCTTCTTTATCGTCTGCGGGCTGGCGAATATCTATATCGCGTTCTGGCTGCCGTTTGACGTGTGGGTCAATTTCAAGGTCTTTGGCCTGACGATCCTCACCCTGCTGTTCACCGTGCTGAGCGGCGTCTATATCTACCGGCACATGCCGGCGCAGGATGAGAAATCCTGATGCTGAAAGCCAGGCGCAATGCCTGGCTTTTTTCTTTCCGAACCTCCCATATTCGTAGTAGCATCCCGCCGGAAATCCCTCATCACAGAAGAGATAACAATGACAACGCCTTCAACTGCGCCTCAGGGCGAACTTGTACTACGCACACTCGCAATGCCCGCCGATACCAACGCTAACGGCGATATTTTTGGCGGCTGGTTAATGTCGCAAATGGATATGGGCGGCGCCATTCAGGCAAAAGAGATCGCCCACGGGCGCGTGGTGACAGTGCGGGTAGACGGCATGACCTTCCTGCGCCCGGTCGCGGTTGGCGATGTGGTCTGCTGCTACGCCCGCTGCGTCAAACGCGGCAATACTTCCATTACGATCAACGTCGAAGTGTGGGTGAAAAAAGTGATGTCTGAACCGATTGGTCAGCGCTATAAAGCCACCGAAGCGCTGTTTATCTATGTCGCGGTGGACAATGAAGGCAAACCGCGTCCGCTGCCCGCGCAGCCATAAAAAAAGCCTCCGCAAGGAGGCTTTTCTTTTATTCCATCGAGGTGCTGCCATCGAGGCGGAAGACGACGTTGACGATCAGCCCCGAGCCGGGCTTACCGGCCTCATAGCGCCATTTGCGCATTGCGGCCTTCACTTCGCGCTCAAACATATTCGCCGGTTGCGCCGAGAGGATCTGCACGTTCTCAACACGTCCATCCGCCGTGACGTCAAATTTCACTCTCACACGTCCTTCAATGCGCAGCGCCTGCGCACGCGGTGGATATTGCGGCTGGTTGCGGCTTAATGCGCGCGGGCCTGCCGGGACCGACGGTGCCGGTTTTGTCGCGGTCGAGGTCGTGGTGCTTGCCGCCGGACGCGACGGAGCACTGTTCTCAAACGGATTCGCCTGCTGCGGCTCAACCGGCTTACTTTCGCGCTTCGGCTGCTCCACTTTTTTCACCGGCTTGGGTTTAGGCTTCGGTTTGGGTTTGGGCTTTGGCTTCTCAATCACCACCGGCGCCTCTTTAGGCGGCTCGGGGATCGGCTCTGGCTCGACGACCGGTTCGGGTTCAGGCTCAACAACCGGCTGCGGCGGTGCCGGGGCGGGAGCAGGCTCCAGCTCCGCAGGCGAGACCATAGTGACAGAGATAGGCTGCGCGGGTGCGGGCAGTTCAACAACCTGATGTACCGAGGTATAAAGCAGACCCGCCACAACAGCACCGTGAATGGCGACGGAGAGCAGCGTCGGCCAGGGAAAGCGGCGAGGTAAATCCAGGGTCATTGAAGTCATAATCATGTCAGTTAAAAAACCAGGGCTCGATTTTAAATGCAAATAGCAATCATATTCAACAAGCCAGCCTGGTGCAGATCAAATTTATCACTGAAGCGGGTAAAAAAGCCCCGTTAATTGGCAGGGTTGCCTGCCCGTTGCAATCTTAGCATTGCAGTCACTGCACCTTTCACTTACGTTATGCCTTTCTGAAAAGACAGGAGCTTGCTCTGTGCTATACGTTATTTTTGCTGAAGATATTGCCGATTCTCTGGAAAAACGCCTCTCCGTACGTCCGGCCCACCTTGCACGTCTGCAACTGCTGCGTGATGAAGGCCGTCTGTTAACCGCAGGCCCACTGCCGGCAGTCGACAGTAACGATCCTGGTGTTGCCGGGTTTAGCGGCTCAACGGTGATTGCTGAGTTTGAATCGCTGGAAGCGGCGAAATCCTGGGCGGAAGCCGATCCCTACGTGGCGGCGGGCGTCTATCAGAGTGTCACGGTCAAACCCTATAAAAAAGTTTTCTAAGTCAGTCCGGGGCAATGCAGGTCATTGCCCCGCATGGCTTCAGCGCTTGCTTAGCGCTAACCGGGTAGCAAAAAGCAGGAATACGATACCCGTGCAGCGATCCATCCAGCGGATCACACGCGGCTTGCGCAGGAAGGTTGCCAGTGGCCGGGTCGCCGAAATCAGTGCCGTTGACCAGCATGTGCCAATCAGTACATGAATCATCACCAGGCCAAATGTCCAGGCAATAAGCGGTTGCCCGTGAGGGATAAACTGCGGCAGAAACGAAACGTAAAAAATCCCTACCTTCGGATTAAGTACATTGCCAAGTATCCCTTTGATAAACCAGTTCTGCGAAGGGTTCTCAACGCTATTGATACCGGTCAATGCCCCGCGCGGACGCAGCAACATAGTTAACCCCAACCAGCATAAGTACGCGGCACCGCAATATTTGAGGACGTTGTACGCCAGTTCTGAAACGGCAATTAGCGCCCCAAGTCCGAATGCCACCATTGCACCCCAGATCAGGCAGCCGGCATTAATCCCCATCTGCGCCTGAAAAGCCTGTTTACGCCCTTCTACCGAGGCTGTGCGCAAGATCAGCGCGGTATCAAGACCCGGCGTGAGCGTTAGGAGCGTAGCGGCAAAGGTAAACGCCATAAGGCTGTCGATTACTGACATCATCTCTCTCCTGAAACTAAGGGGCTAAAAACGACCGCGGGCACCTTTTCGGTGCCCGGGATTCAGATATCGTAGATGGCAAACAGCAACACATTACGATGGCGATTAACGCCGCATTTCCTGATGCTGTGGATTCGCATATTACGGCGGGACTGCGCTTCCAGCCAGCGCGCTTTCCGGCGGCCAACCTGACGCAGCATACGCCAGCGCCCCACTTCCGTTCGACTACGCTTCATTGTTACAACTCTATACAAAATAGAAGCCGCCATTATAGTCTGTCGCCTCTTTCAGGCCAGCGCTTTTCGGCGTTTTTATTTGCCAGATGAATTCGTATGCGTAAACTCAACCAATACAGATTGTAAAAGGATTTTTGTCGATGTCCGCGTTTTACACCGTAATGAGTTGGCTCATTGTTGTTGGTTACTGGTTGCTTATTGCTGGTGTTACGCTGCGTATTCTGATGAAGCGCCGGGCGGTCACGTCGGCCATGGCGTGGCTGCTTGTCATCTATATCCTGCCGCTGGTGGGCATTATCGCTTACCTTTCGCTTGGCGAGCTGCATCTCGGTAAACGGCGCGCCGAGCGTGCGCGGGCAATGTGGCCCTCAACCGCTAAATGGCTCAGCGATCTTAAACACTTCAACCATATCTTCGCCACCGAGAACAGCAGCGTTGCCTCCTCGCTGTTTAAGCTGTGCGAGCGCCGCCAGGGTATCGCCGGGGTCAAAGGTAATCAGCTGCAACTGCTGACCTCCTCAGATGACGTGATGCAGGCGCTGATCCGCGATATCCAGCTCGCCCGCCACAATATCGAGATGGTTTTCTATATCTGGCAGCCCGGCGGTATGGCCGACCAGGTGGCAGAGTCGCTGATGGCGGCAGCGCGCCGCGGCGTGCACTGCCGTCTGCTGCTGGACTCGGCAGGCAGCGTCACCTTCTTTCGTAGCCCGTGGGCGGGAATGATGCGCAATGCGGGCATTGATGTCGTTGAAGCGCTGAAGGTCAACCTGATGCGTGTCTTCCTGCGCCGCATGGACTTGCGCCAGCACCGGAAAATCGTACTGATCGATAACTATATTGCCTATACCGGCAGCATGAACATGGTCGATCCGCGTTACTTTAAACAGGACTCCGGCGTCGGTCAGTGGGTCGACCTGATGGCGCGCATGGAGGGCCCTATCGCCACGGCTATGGGCATCGTCTACTCCTGCGACTGGGAGATTGAGACCGGCAAGCGCATTCTCCCGCCGCCGCCCGATGCCAATATCATGCCGTTTGAAGAGGCCAGCGGGCACACTATTCACACCATTGCATCGGGGCCTGGCTTCCCGGAGGATTTGATCCACCAGGCGCTGTTGACGGCGGTATATGCGTCGCGTGAATATTTGATCATGACCACCCCCTACTTTGTCCCGAGCGACGATCTGCTGCATGCGATTTGTACCGCAGCGCAGCGCGGGGTGGATGTGAGCATTATTCTGCCGCGCAAAAATGATTCCGTGCTGGTCGGCTGGGCCAGCCGCGCATTCTTTACCGAGCTGCTGGCCGCCGGGGTGAAGATCTACCAGTTTGAAGGCGGATTGCTGCATACCAAGAGCGTGCTGGTCGACGGCGAGCTGAGCCTGGTCGGCACGGTGAACCTTGATATGCGCAGCCTGTGGCTCAACTTTGAGATTACGCTGGTGATTGACGACGCGGGATTTGGCGGCGATCTGGCGGCGGTGCAGGATGATTACATCTCCCGCTCGCGCTTGCTGGATGCGCGCTTGTGGGTAAAACGGCCCTTCTGGCACCGCATTGCTGAACGACTGTTTTACTTCTTTAGTCCGTTGCTGTAAAACGTGCCCAACAGACGTGATGAGGTAACTTATGGAAATGGACCTGAATAACCGCCTGACGGAAGATGAAACGCTTGAGCAAGCGTATGACATCTTCCTGGAACTGGCGGCGGACAACCTGGATCCGGCGGACATCATTCTTTTCAACCTGCAGTTTGAAGAGCGTGGCGGTGCAGAACTGTTCGATCCCGGCGAGGACTGGCAGGAGCATGTGGATTACGATTTAAATCCGGATTTCTTTGCTGAGGTAGTGATTGGCCTGGCGGAGACGGATGGCGGTGAGCTGAATGATGTCTTTGCGCGCGTGCTGCTGTGCCGCGAGAAAGACCATAAGCTGTGCCATATTCTCTGGCGCGAATAAGCGCTGAAAAGAAAAAGGGCTGACAAGTTGTCAGCCCTTTTTTTATGCCTAGCTTAAAGCGGGTCGACCTTCAGGCAGGAGACCGCGTGGCGGAAGCTGCCCTCCAGCACCGGACGGGTTTTCGCACACTCCGGCCCGGCAATCGGGCAACGGGTGCGGAAGACGCAGCCCGATGGCGGGTTGATCGGCGATGGCAGATCCCCCTCCAGCAGCTGGATAGTTTTGTTCTTCTCGACATCCGGATCGGGCACCGGCACCGCTGACATCAGCGCTTTGGTGTAAGGGTGCAGCGGATTCTGGTACACCTCATCATAGGTGCCCAGTTCTACCGCATGGCCCAGGTACATCACCAGCACGCGGTCGGAGATGTGCTTAACCACCGCCAGATCGTGGGCAATAAAGATCAGCGACAGCCCCATTTCACGCTGTAACTGCTGCAGCAGGTTGACCACCTGCGCCTGAATTGACACGTCGAGCGCGGAGACTGGCTCATCGCAGATAATCAGTTTCGGCTCAAGGATCAGCGCGCGTGCGATGCCGATACGCTGGCATTGACCGCCGGAGAACTCATGGGGATAGCGGTTGATCAGGTTAGGCAGCAGGCCGACCTTCATCATCATCGCTTTGACGCGGTCTTTCACTTCCTGACGCGGCATCTTCGGATGGTAGGTGCGTAGCGGCTCGGCGATGATTTCACCGATGGTCATACGCGGGTTCAGCGAGGCCAGCGGATCCTGGAAAATCATCTGGATATCGCTGCGTACGGCGCGCCACTCATCCGGTTTCATGCCCAGCAGATCGCGCCCCAGCCAGGCCACTTTCCCGTCGGTCGCTTTCACCAGGCCAATAATCGCGCGCGCGAAGGTTGATTTGCCGCAGCCGGATTCACCGACCACGCCAAGGGTTTCGCCTTCATAGAGGCGCAGCGTTACGCCATCGACCGCTTTCAGGGTTTTCGGCGGCTGCCAGAACCACTGTCTGCCATCTTTAATATCGAAATGCACCTTCAGATCGGCGATTTCGAGCAGCACTTTTCTCTCTTCGGTTACGGCGTTCATACTAACTCCTCCACCGGCTTAAAGCAGGCGCGCAGACGGCCCGGCGCAAACTCTTCCAGCGGCGGCGCGTTATGACAGATCTCCATCGCGTGCGGACAGCGCGGCTGGAACGGGCAGCCTTTCGGCAGACGCAGCAGGTTTGGCGGGTTGCCCGGAATGGTCAGCATCGCTTCGCCATCGGCATCCAGACGTGGCACCGCATGCAGCAGGCCGATAGAGTACGGGTGCGACGGCTGATAGAAGACATCGCGCGCTTTGCCATACTCCATGGTTCGACCGGCATACATCACCAGCACTTTATCGCAGATGCCCGCCACTACGCCGAGGTCATGAGTGATCATGATAATCGCGGTGTTGAATTCGCGCTTCAGCTCATTGAGCAGCGTCATAATCTGCGCCTGTACGGTAACGTCTAGCGCGGTGGTCGGTTCGTCGGCAATCAGCAGCTTTGGCCTGCACATCAGCGCCATGGCGATCATTACGCGCTGACGCATCCCGCCGGAGAACTCATGCGGGTACATGCGCATGCGCTTACGCGCTTCCGGCATTTTGACCGCGTCGAGCATTTTTACCGACTCCTCAAACGCTTCGGCTTTGTTCATGCCTTTGTGCAGCATCAACACTTCCATCAGCTGTTCGCCAACGCGCATGTACGGGTTCAGCGAGGTCATCGGATCCTGGAAAATCATCGAGATCTGCTCGGCGCGCAGTTTGTTCAGCGCATGTTCCGGCAGATTCAGGATCTCTTTGCCGTTGAACAGCGCCGAGCCACCAATACGCCCGTTGGAAGCCAGCAGCCCCATCAGCGCAAATGCGGTCTGGGATTTACCGGAGCCCGATTCGCCCACGATGCCCAGCGTCTCGCCTGCACGCAGGGAGAAGTTCAGGTCGTTGACCGCGGTGACATCGCCATCCGGCGTGCCAAAGGTCACACGGAGATCTTTCACATCCAGCAGGAGGTCCGTTTGCTGCCGCGTCGTTGACGCTACTACGGTTTCAGTCATGCTCATAACGGCACTCCTTAACGATCTTTCGGGTCGAGGGCATCACGCAGGCCATCGCCGATAAAGTTGAAACAGAACAGGGTGATCACAAGGAAACCCGCCGGGAAGAGCAGCAACCATGGAGAAACCTCCATTGAGTTTGCGCCATCGCTTAACAGCGCGCCCCAGCTGCTGAGCGGCTCCTGCGTACCGAGGCCGAGGAAGCTCAGGAAGGATTCGAACAGGATCATGCTCGGCACCAGCAGCGAGGCATACACCACCACCACGCCCAGCACGTTCGGCACGATATGGCGCATTACGATATTGGCGGTAGAGACCCCGCCCACCTGCGCCGCTTCGATAAACTCTTTACGCTTCAGGCTCAGGGTCTGGCCGCGCACAATACGCGCCATATCCAGCCAGGAGACCATGCCGATAGCCACAAAGATCAGCAGGATGTTCTGCCCGAAAAAGGTGACCAGCAGGATAACGAAGAACATAAACGGGAAGGAGTTGAGGATCTCCAGCAGACGCATCATCACCGAGTCGGTTTTGCCGCCCAGGTAGCCAGAGAGCGAACCGTAGAGCGTACCGAGAACCACCGCCACCAGCGCCGCGGCGATGCCGACCATCAGCGAGATACGCCCGCCGATAGCAACGCGCACCAGCAGATCGCGCCCGGAGGAGTCGGTGCCGAAATAGTGCCCTGACTCCATATCCGGCGCGTTAGACATCATCGCCCAGTCGGTATCAAAGTAGCTGAACTGCGACAGCATTGGTGCCAGCGTCACGAACAGCGCAATCAGCACCAGTACAAACAGGCTGGCGACCGCTGCGCGGTTGTGCATAAAGCGACGACGCGCGTCCTGCCAAAGACTACGCCCTTCGACTTCGAGTTTCTCACTGAAGTTTTCCAGCGCCTCGCTGTTTTTCTTACTTAACATCATGGCGAACTCCAGTCTCAATAACGAATTTTCGGATCGATGATGGCGTAGAGCACATCAACAATCGCGTTGAAGGTGATGGTCAGCGCGCCGACCAGAATCGTCAGGCTCAGCACCAGCGAGTAGTCGCGGTTAAGCGCGCCGTTCACGAACAGCTGGCCGATACCCGGCAAGCCATAAATCGTTTCGATAACCATGGAGCCAGTAATGATGCCGACAAAAGCCGGGCCCATATAGGAGAGCACGGGCAGCAGCGCCGGTTTCAGCGCGTGACGGAAGATGATCCGGCGCATCGGCAGCCCTTTCGCGCGCGCGGTGCGGATGAAATTGGAGTGCAGCACTTCAATCATTGAACCACGGGTGATACGCGCGATGCTGGCGATATAGGCGAGCGAGAGCGCGACCATCGGCAGGATCATAAATTTAGGTGCCCCGCCATTCCAGCCGCCGGCCGGTAACCACTGCAGCACAATGGCAAATATCATCACTAACAGAGGAGCTACAACGAAGCTGGGTATCACTACCCCGGTCATGGCTAACCCCATTACCGTGTAGTCCCATTTGGTGTTCTGGTTCAAGGCGGCAATAACGCCTGCCGTCACGCCGAACACAATCGCGAGGATAAACGCCGCGGCGCCCAATTTGGCGGAAACCGGGAAGCTCGCCGCCACCAGGTCATTCACGGTGTAATCTTTGTATTTAAACGACGGACCAAAATCCAGATGCGCCAGCTGTTTCAGGTAGCTGAAATACTGGGTGGTGATGGGATCGTTTAAATGGTATTTCGCCTCGATATTGGCCATTACTTCCGGCGCAAGCGCACGTTCACCGGTAAAAGGACTTCCCGGCGCAAGACGCATCATAAAGAACGAAATCGTAATCAGAATAAAGAGTGTTGGAATCGCTTCAAGAAAGCGACGCAGGATAAATTTCAACATTGCCCGTACCTTCTGGCCTGTGCCTTTTACACATTCTCTTTCAGACGACCCAGGTGCCGTCTGCGACCGATGTGTGTTCTGGTGCGATAAAAATAAGACACTGTGAGGCAGGTTGCCCTGCCCCACTCATTGCCATTAATGCTTGATAATATACAAGTTTTTCACGTAGATATTATCTAACGGGTCTTTACCGGTGTAGCCACCCACCCACGGTTTCACCAGACGGGCGTTCACGTAGTAGTAGACCGGAACGATGGCGGAGTCTTTATCAAGCTGCTGTTCAGCTTTGGAGTAAAGCTCAGCGCGCTGCGCTTCGTCGGTCACTTTCAGCGTGTCGCCGATCAGCTTGTCAAACGCCGGGCTCTTATAGTGCGCGGTGTTGTTCGAGCTGTCTGAAAGCATGGTGTTCAGGAAGGAGGTCGGCTCATTGTAATCCGCGCACCAGCCGGCACGTGCAACATCAAAGGTGCCCTGATGACGTGTGTCGAGGAAGGTTTTCCACTCCTGGTTCTCCAGCTTGACGTTGGCACCGAGGTTTTTCTTCCAGATAGAGGCAACGGCAATCGCCAGTTTTTTGTGCAGATCGGAGGTGTTATACAGCAGGCTGAAGCTCAGCGGTTTGTCGGCTGTGTAACCCGCTTCGGCGAGCAGTTTTTTCGCTTCGGCGTTACGCTGCTCCTGGGTCATTTTGAACCAGGCCGGTTCGGTCAGTTTTGCACCATCGGTATACGGCGGGGTGTAGCTGTAAGCAGGCAGGTCGCCCTGGTTTTTCACTTTATTAACGATGATATCGCGATCCAGCGCCAGTTTAAGGGCGGTACGCACGCGAACGTCAGTGAATGGCGCTTTCTGGTTGTTGATCTCGTAGTAATAAGTACAGAGGTACGGATCGACGTGAACTTCTTTCGGGATCTCTTTTTTCAATTTCTGGAACAGTTCAATCGGCATGTTGTTATAGGTCATGTCGATTTCGCCGCTGCGGTAGCGGTTAACGTCCGTCACTTCTGCCGAGATTGGCAGGTAGGTCACCTGGGTAATAACGGTTTTGTCGTTGTCCCAGTAATTGGTGTTGCGCTCAAGAACGATACGTTCGTTGACCACCCAATCTTTCAGCTTATAAGCGCCGTTGGTAACGATATTTGCAGGCTGGGTCCACTTATCGCCAAATTTTTCAATCGCGGCTTTTGGCACAGCGGAAACGGACGGGTGAACCAGCAGTTTATAGAAATAGGGAACCGGCTCGCTCAGCGTGACTTCGAAGGTATTATCATCGATCGCTTTTACGCCCAATTCGCTGGTCGGTTTTTTACCGGCGATAACATCATCGATATTGGCGATATGGCCATATTGCAGATAGCTGGCGTACGGAGAAGCCGTTTTAGGATCTGCCAGGCGCTGCCAGCTATAGACGAAGTCATGGGCGGTAACCGGGGTGCCGTCTGACCATTTTGCGTTTTTACGCAGATGGAATGTCCAGACTTTAAAATCTTTGTTTTCCCATTTTTCAGCAACACCGGCAGTCGGGTGGCCTTCAACATCGGAAATAAGCAGACCTTCAAACAGGTCACGGCTAACGTTTGATTCCGGAACGCCCTCGATTTTATGCGGATCGAGAGATTGCACTTCAGCACCGTTATTGCGCACCAGCGTCTGTTTTTCCGCCAGTTGAACGCCAGCCGGTACGTCGGCCGCGAAGGCGGCGTTACCGGAAATTAGCGCTGCTAAAATACCCGCTGCAACTACGCTTTTCTTTGTGATGATGGACATTGTGTTGTGACTCCAATCATTATAATTACCGACATTTATGCCAGCTGTATCATCCCCTGTTCGGGGGCCTGAATAGCGCAGGAGCTTTTGGCGCTTTCAGACATCTTTTTTTTACTTCTGCTATCACCGACTTTTTTATTACGGATCGCTCGAACGGCAATCTCGCGTCGATTCATTAACGCGCCTCCCCTGTCGAGACGCGTTGTATTCATGGTATTTATTTTCTAATTGAAAACGATTCTCAACAAATCGCTTTACGCTGTAAATTATGAGGCTGATAAAGACATTCGCCGGAAAATAACAAATGCCCGAGACCGCCGCCAATACATTTTGCAAATTTGTTAACCATTTCTCTTTTACGGCGTAGCGACAGCCGCAGCGAGATGACGACTGCGTCTCCCTGTTGGTTTTTTCTTATGAATTATCAATCAGATAAAGAAGTATCACCGCCTTGTGATACTTGTTGGCTGCCTTCACAGAGATTTGCACAAAAAATCAACAATTGACTACTTTTTAGCACATTACTCTGCGAGGAGATTGAAAGTACTAATATCATTTCGATAATGACTCGGCAAGCCCAATAGTATGATGTGAGAGAAATAACAGAGTTAATTGCTCAAAATGCAGACATTAATGATTCATGAAACTTATAATTCTATGATAGAAAACAGCTTTTCTGATTATTGTAATTTGTTATGCCTGCCGCCCTTCTGCTGATTCTTCATATCTTTTGCTAATTATGCGAGCAGGCTCACATTCGAAAGCGCGATGTTCTCGCGCCCCGAAAAAAATAAAACCTATATAAATGAAAGAATGAATCAATTCAGCAGGCCGGGGAAAAGCGACTTCGCGCCAGCAACAATAAACTCAATACCTAACGCCATCAGCAACAGCCCCATAATACGCGTGATGACGTTAATGCCGGTTTGCCTGAGCAGGCGCACCAGCCAGGGCGCAATGCGGAACAGCCCCCATGAGCAGAGAGCAAATAGCGCAATCGCCAGTGAGAAGCCAATCAGGTGTGCAAGAGTGTGATAACGCGTCCCCCAAACGATGGTGGAGCTGATGGCACCCGGCCCTGCCATCAAGGGCAATGCAAGCGGCACCACGCCCACGCTTTCACGGATAGCGGTTTCTGATTTCTCCTGCTTGTTCTGTTTATCCTCCCCCAGCTTGCCGCTGATCATCGACATTGCAATGGTAACGACCAGAATACCGCCAGCTATACGGAAAGAGTCAATTGAGATACCAAACAGCTGCAGGATGGTGTCGCCCAGAAAGAGTGACGTCCAGAGAATGATAGCGACCGAAACATTCGCCGTAAGGTTAGTTTTATTACGGGCATCGGCCATTTGATAACTGGTCATACTGATAAAAACCGGGATGATGCCAACCGGGTTCACCAGCGCAAAAAGACCGACGAAAAATTTAAAATAGAGAGGAAAATCAAACCCAAAGTGATCCACAGCAAGCTCCGCGTTATCGCCAGTACCTTAGAAACAATAGCGTGACAGGAAAATCCATGCAGAAGATACGCGATTTTTTTGTGGAGTCCACCAGTTCATTCGCTAATAACCCTGATAAAACAGTGTGTTATTGAGTTAAGGCAAATGTGAAAAATCCGAGCCTTCTTTAGCGGATAAACGTTAACAATTGATACAACTCGCCAATAATGGCCAAGCTGAAAGGTGTCAGCTTAGTGAAAACTTGATATGGATCACGCATTAATTACTCAGAAGTGGGTAATCTTGATGCCACGAATAGAGAGCAGAAATGTCAATAATTGCTCCCGGTTCGTTAAGGCTCTTTTAGTAAACCAGTGGTATTTATGCTGTGTAACTTATTGACTTACATAGCTTTACACAACCTGTTTCGGCGCTGTCTATACTGACAGTTTGCGCAGATGGTTTACTAAAAGAGTTTAAACATTATCAGGAGAGCATTATGGCTGTTACTAATGTCGCTGAACTGAACGCACTCGTTGAACGTGTGAAGAAAGCCCAGCGTGAATATGCCAACTTTACTCAAGAGCAAGTAGATAAAATCTTCCGCGCCGCCGCCCTGGCTGCCGCAGATGCTCGAATCCCCCTCGCGAAAATGGCCGTAGCTGAATCCGGCATGGGTATCGTCGAAGATAAAGTGATTAAAAACCACTTTGCTTCTGAGTATATCTACAACGCGTATAAAGATGAGAAAACCTGCGGCGTATTATCGGAAGATGATACCTTCGGCACGATCACTATCGCTGAGCCTATCGGCATTATCTGCGGTATCGTACCGACCACTAACCCCACCTCTACTGCAATCTTTAAATCACTGATTAGCCTGAAAACCCGTAACGCAATCATCTTCTCTCCGCACCCGCGTGCAAAAGATGCCACCAACAAAGCAGCGGATATCGTGCTGCAGGCGGCCATCGCGGCAGGTGCGCCGAAAGACCTTATCGGCTGGATTGATCAGCCTTCCGTCGAACTCTCAAATGCGTTAATGCATCACCCGGATATCAACCTGATCCTCGCGACCGGCGGTCCGGGCATGGTGAAAGCCGCTTACAGCTCCGGTAAACCGGCTATCGGCGTGGGTGCAGGTAACACCCCGGTTGTTATCGACGAAACCGCCGATATCAAACGCGCTGTCGCGTCAGTGCTGATGTCCAAAACCTTCGACAACGGCGTTATCTGTGCTTCTGAACAGTCTGTTGTGGTTGTTGACTCCGTGTATGACGCCGTGCGTGAGCGTTTCGCCAGCCACGGTGGCTATATGCTGCAGGGACAGGAGTTGAAAGCGGTTCAGGACATTATCCTGAAAAACGGCGCGCTCAACGCGGCTATCGTTGGCCAACCGGCGCACAAAATTGCTGAACTGGCGGGCTTTAGCGTACCGTCAAGCACCAAAATCCTTATCGGTGAAGTTACCGTGGTGGATGAGAGCGAACCGTTTGCACATGAAAAACTCTCTCCGACCCTGGCAATGTATCGCGCGAAAGATTTCGACGACGCGGTGGTGAAAGCGGAGAAACTGGTCGCCATGGGCGGTATCGGGCACACCTCCTGCCTCTACACCGACCAGGACAACCAGCCTGAGCGTGTGGCGCACTTCGGCCAGATGATGAAAACCGCGCGTATCCTTATCAACACCCCGGCTTCTCAGGGTGGTATCGGTGACCTCTACAACTTCAAACTTGCGCCTTCCCTGACTCTGGGTTGTGGTTCATGGGGTGGTAACTCCATCTCAGAAAACGTTGGTCCTAAGCACCTGATCAACAAGAAAACCGTTGCTAAGCGAGCTGAGAACATGTTGTGGCATAAACTTCCGAAATCAATCTACTTCCGCCGCGGCTCTCTGCCAATCGCGCTGGATGAAGTGATTACTGATGGTCACAAACGCGCGATGATCGTGACCGACCGTTTCCTCTTTAACAACGGCTATGCTGACCAGATCACCTCCGTGCTGAAAGCTGCGGGCGTGGAAACCGAAGTGTTCTTCGAGGTGGAAGCGGATCCAACGCTGACCGTGGTGCGTAAAGGCGCTGAGCTGGCGAACTCCTTTAAACCGGACGTGATTATCGCCCTCGGCGGCGGCTCCCCGATGGATGCTGCGAAAATCATGTGGGTGATGTACGAACATCCGGAAACCCACTTCGAAGAGCTGGCGCTGCGCTTTATGGATATCCGTAAACGTATCTACAAGTTCCCGAAAATGGGCGTCAAAGCGAAAATGATCGCCGTGACCACCACCTCCGGTACCGGTTCTGAAGTGACGCCGTTTGCGGTTGTTACCGATGATGCTACCGGCCAGAAATACCCGCTGGCGGATTACGCCCTCACCCCGGATATGGCGGTTGTTGACGCCAATCTGGTGATGGATATGCCGAAATCCCTCTGCGCCTTTGGTGGCCTGGATGCGGTAACCCACGCGCTTGAAGCGTACGTCTCGGTTCTGGCTTCTGAGTTCTCCGACGGTCAGGCGCTGCAGGCACTTAAACTGCTGAAAGAGAACCTGCCGGCTTCTTACAACGAAGGGTCGAAAAACCCGGTTGCCCGTGAGCGTGTCCACAGTGCCGCAACCATCGCTGGTATCGCGTTCGCTAACGCCTTCCTTGGTGTGTGTCACTCCATGGCGCACAAACTGGGCTCGCAGTTCCATATTCCGCACGGCCTGGCTAACGCCCTGTTGATCAGCAACGTTATCCGCTACAACGCGAATGACAACCCGACCAAACAGACCGCGTTCAGTCAGTATGACCGTCCGCAGGCGCGCCGCCGTTACGCAGAGATTGCCGATCACCTGGGTCTCTCTGCACCGGGCGACCGTACCGCTGCGAAAATTGAGAAACTGCTGGCCTGGCTGGAGAGCCTGAAAGCGGAACTGGGTATTCCGAAGTCGATTCGTGAAGCTGGCGTACAGGAAGCAGACTTCCTGGCTAACGTCGACAAACTCTCTGAAGATGCGTTTGACGACCAGTGCACCGGCGCCAACCCGCGTTACCCGCTGATCGCAGAGCTGAAGCAGATCCTGCTGGATACCTTCTACGGTCGCGAATATAAAGAGGGTGAAGCCGCTCCCACACCAAAAGTGGAAGCCGCACCGGTTAAAGCTGACAAAAAAGCGAAGAAACCCGCTTAATGGTATAGCGTCATAAAAAAACCCGCTTCGGCGGGTTTTTTATTTTCTGCTTACCAGAAGGTATTTACTCGGGTACCGACAGTGCAATCACTACCCTCTTACCCGCGCCTGTATTGTCGCAAGAGAGCCTTCTGACAGCGCTTCCTTGTAATGTTTACGGCAAACGGAGACGTAGCGTTCATTCCCGCCAATAACCACCTGCTCGCCTTTATTATCAGGACGCCCCTCGTGATCGAGTCGCAACACCATGCTTGCCTTGCGTCCGCAAAAACAGACGGTTTTAAGCTCAACTAATTTATCTGACCACGCCAGCAAATACTGGCTCCCGCCGAAGAGTTCACCGCGGAAATCGGTTCTCAGCCCATAACAGAGCACGGGAATATCAAGCTCATCCACCACTTCTGAAAGGGCGTATACCTGCTCTCGCGTTAAAAACTGGCATTCGTCCACCAGCACACAGTGCACGGCTTCTTGCTGGTGTTGAGCTTTAATGTCGTCAAACAGCGAGGTGTGCTGATTAAACAGACGTGCGGGCGAGGATAAACCAATCCGGGAACTGACTTTCCCTGCACCAAAGCGGTTATCAATTTCTGCGGTATAAACTACCGTTCTCATGCCTCGCTCTTGATAATTGTACGAGGACTGTAGTAATGCCGTCGATTTCCCTGCATTCATTGCTGAATAGTAGAAATAAAGCTGTGCCATTGCGCGCAAAACCCTAATCAAAGTGTGATGATCCTGCGGCGAATTGTATCATGTTTTAACGGCCGGACCTGAGCAACCATTGCAGCTTAGGTTAATCCTGTAGACAGATTTACGCATAAATGCGCACTTTCCGATCGCA